>NZ_JBFWIB010000063.1:0-305 GCF_041300785.1 Luteimonas salinilitoris | reverse complement strand
GCAGCGAAATCATCGGCCGGCAGGGTTTGCAGGGTCAACACCTTGCGCCCCTGGTGGGGGCCGAGGGCGATGCGGTAGGTGATGGCATGGCCGAGCAAGGGGGGCATCGGATCGTCATCCCAGGCCTGGTCCGCCAGGTGGGCGTGCTCGGCCTCGGGTTCGAGCAGCCCCTGGCGGTGCAGGCACCGGGCCACGCGCCGGGCAATGGTGTGGGCCAGTTGGGTCAGCTGCTGGGAGGTCGGTTCCCGGACCCACTGGAACCGGGGCGGTGCGCCCGGGCGGGTAGGGAGATAGACGCCATCCAG
>NZ_JBFWIB010000061.1:0-409 GCF_041300785.1 Luteimonas salinilitoris | reverse complement strand
GGCCTTCTCCAGCTGCAGGCCGACTTCCTCGGAGATCACGGTGCCGCCGGTCAGCACGGCCATGTCTTCCAGCATCGCCTTGCGGCGGTCGCCGAAGCCCGGGGCCTTGACGGCGCAGACCTTGACGATGCCGCGGATGGTGTTGACCACCAGGGTCGCCAGGGCCTCGCCCTCGACTTCCTCGGCGACGATCAGCAGCGGCTTGCCGGCCTTGGCCACGCCCTCGAGGATCGGCAGCAGGTCGCGCACGTTGGAGATCTTCTTGTCGTGCAGCAGGATGAACGGATCCTCCAGCTCGGCCGACATCGACTGCTGGTTGTTGATGAAGTAAGGCGACAGGTAGCCGCGGTCGAACTGCATGCCCTCGACCACGTCCAGCTCGTTGTCCAGGCCCGAACCTTCCTCGACG
>NZ_JBFWIB010000060.1:0-478 GCF_041300785.1 Luteimonas salinilitoris | reverse complement strand
GTGATCACGCCTTCCTTGCCGACCTTCTTCATCGCGTCGGCGATGATGGTGCCGACCGACTCGTCGGAGTTGGCGGAGATGGTGCCGACCTGGGCGATCGCCTTGTCGTCGGCGGTGGGCTTGCTGATGGTCTTGAGCTGCTCGACGGCGGAGATCACCGCCTTGTCGATGCCGCGCTTGAGGTCCATCGGGTTCATGCCGGCGGCGACCGCCTTCATGCCCTCGCGGATCATCGCCTGCGCCAGCACGGTGGCGGTGGTGGTGCCGTCGCCGGCGTTGTCGGAGGTCTTGGAAGCGACTTCCTTCACCATCTGCGCGCCCATGTTCTCGAACTTGTCGGACAGTTCGATTTCCTTGGCGACGGACACGCCGTCCTTGGTGATGGTCGGGGCGCCGAAGCTCTTCTCGAGCACGACGTTGCGGCCCTTCGGGCCGAGGGTGGCCTTGACGGCATTGGCGAGGGCGTTGACACCGCGCA
>NZ_JBFWIB010000006.1:0-200547 GCF_041300785.1 Luteimonas salinilitoris | reverse complement strand
CACCCCCCAACTCAGCGGGCATGAAAGTTGAGCACCAGCGAGCGCTGAAACACAGCGGGATCACGAGGGAGTGGCAGCGGCGACGACCGCTGAACAGCCAAGCGTACAGATTGCTCAAATGCGGCAGCTCCACAAGGCTCCTTGAACTCAGCAGACTCCACAACGCCAGTGGCCGATATCTTGAGGCAGATAAGGCAGCGTGGGGATGTCTCAGGCTGACCAGGCGGACGCGACCAATTGCTCAGGATCCTTTGCTGCACGGCAGAGGTCCACTCGGCGAGTGCTGAAACATCAGTCGCGCCGGTAGGGCTAGCTGCGCAAGCTGAAACCAACAGGAGTACGGTAGCGAGAATCTTCATTTGGGGGCTAACGCCTGAATTAAGCCGACCCGCGAAGCGGGTTCGGCTTGAATGAATTGTTAGGGCGCACAGTAGTTGCCTGCAAGGGTAGCAACTAGCCGCTTAGCTCCGTAACAGCGGAAGCGGAACTCACCGGCGGTATGAGACACGACCACTATCCCAGTGAACCATCCGAACTCGTGCTTGACGGAGCGAATGTTCTGGGAGGCGACACGAATTGGCTCCAAGCCAATGTGAAATGCCCTGTTGAGGCCGTTTGGAGTGAATGAAATCTCCTCCGGTGAAATGTCGACAGAGCCGCCGACCCACAAGCCGCCCCACTTGCGGCTGAAACGGTCGGTTGCCCGAAGCGCGGGGCCGGGGAGAGCAAGCGATGGGGCCGCATTGGGGATAAATGCATTTACGAGTTTACGGATGCGAAAATGTTGCATGTGCGCCCTAACTACGATAGACCCCCTTGGTGGGGTATAGCTCCGACTTTGCGCCCCTGTGGGGAGACCGTCAATCGGCTTTTCCTTTCAAGGATCAATGCCTTACGCCCGCCGCGGGTCCACCGGATAGCTTCGCACGAGGCGATATCCGGCGAAACGCCGACATATCCGATATCACGGCGAGCATGCCGGCCTATCCAGTATCGAAAGGTGGGACGCCACCCTCACCGGGTTGGACAAATCTCGCGGCGGTATGCAGCTTAGGCGCCGCGCTTTGCATGTTGAACAGACGCGGCTTCATCTGATTCGCCGGCATATCCGGTGCAACGCCGGGCGCCAACCGGCGGCGCTTGGCAACATGGCGTGGATACGTCGCCGTCGCAGAACCGATCCGGTCGGGTTGCTGCTGGCTCACTCAGAACAGGCTGCGCTGCACCACATCGTCCACCCGCTCCGCCGCCGCCGGCACCTTTCCGTTCAAGGGGGTCGCGCCCAGCCTCCATCCCAGCCCTGACCATCGGCTGGCGTGCCGAGCCAGCGCTTCTGCAATGACGTCGGCACTCCCCGCCAGATGCAATGCACTCCGCGCGCGGGTCAGGCCGGTGTAGACCAGCTCGCGCGACAGCACGCGGTTGAAGCGGGCCGGGAGCAGCAGCCAGACCTCGTCGAACTCGGAGCCTTGCGCCTTGTGCACGGTCATGGCGAAGGCGCTTTCGTGTGCGGGCAGCGCAGCGGGGTGGAAGGGGCGCGGGTGTTGCGGGTCGTCACCGGGGAACCAGGCCATCACCGCGCCGCTGGCGTCGCGCAGGCAGATGCCGATGTCGCCGTTGAACAGGCGGTGGCGGTAGCTGTTCTCGGTGACGAGCAGCAGGCGGCCGTGGAAGTAACCGGGGCCGGGGCTGCGGCGCTGGGGGCCGGCGAGGCCGCTTTCGGACAGCATGCTCTCGATGCGGGTGTTGAGGCCGCGTGCGCCTTGCGGGCCTTCGCGTACGGCGGTGAGGATGCGCAGGCGGCTGGCGAGCGCCAGGGCTTCGGCCGGGCTGGCGGCTTCGGCCAGGGCGGTCCAGTGGGCGAGCAGGCGGTCGCGGTGGGCCTGCAGCGGGTCGGTGAGGTTTTCGTGGAAGTGGACGCCGGAGAGATGGTTACCGCGCAACAGCGACAGCGTGGTGTCGGTGTCGCCTCCGCGCACGGCGGCGGCCAGGGGGGCGAGGTCGAGGGCGCTGCTCTGGCGATAGCCGCGGACAAGGTGGGCGTGGCGGCCGGGGAAGTTGTTGTCGGCCTCTCCGACGCGTGACGTCCATGGATCCCCGCTTTCGCGGGGATGACGATCTGGGGGATATGCGGTGCCGAGCAGGGGCTGCAGGGCGTCGGCATCGTCGCGGGCCAGACGTTCGCCGTTGCCGGCGGCGCGCAGGATGCCACTGAGGACGTCGCCTGCCTCGACCGATGGCAGCTGGTCGGGATCGCCCAGCAGCACCAGGCGGGCGCCGTCGGGTACGGCCTCGACCAGCTTGGCCATCAGCGGCAGGTCGATCATCGAGGCCTCGTCCACCACGACCGCGTCGAACGGCAGCGGGTTGTCGGCGTGGTGGCGGAAGCGCGGCGAGTCGGGGATGGTGCCAAGCAGCCGGTGCAGGGTGGTGCCGGTGGCCGGCAGCTGTGCGCAGAGGTCGGGGTCGATGCCGAGTTCGGTGAGCGCCTGCACTGCGATGCGCACGCTCTCGGCCATGCGCTCGGCGGCGCGACCGGTGGGGGCGGCCAGGGCGATGCGGGGCGCGGGGCGGCCGGCCTGTTGCGCCTGGGCCGCCAGCAGGACGAGCAGGCGGGTGATGGTGGTGGTTTTGCCGGTGCCGGGGCCGCCGGTGACCAGGAGGAGAGTGTGGCGCAGGGCGAGGGCGGCGGCGTGGGCTTGGCGGTCGTCGGCGAGGGGCGGAAGAGCGCCCTCATCCAGCCCCTTCGGGGCACCCCCGACTAAACCACTCGGGGGCAGGCTCTTCTCCCGCAAAGCGGGAGAAGGATCGGCAAAGAGCGCCCGGAAGAGAGGGGCAAGTGCGTCGAGGGCGGTCGCGTCGGGGGCTTGGGTGCCGATGCGCTGCAGGCCGAGGGCGAGGCGGCATTCGTATTCGCGGTAGCGGCGTAGGTAGAGCAGGCCGTGCTCGAAGACCAGCGGTGCCTGGGTGTCGGACGGCTCCACGGGATCGCCGGGCGTGGCGACCCAGGGCGAGGCGGCGAGCTGGCGTTGCCAGTCGGCGGCGGCGGGCCAGTCGATGTCGGCTTCGACGAGTTGCGCGGCGTCGGCCGGTGCGAAGCCGGCGTGGCCTTTCGACACCGCCAGCGAGGCGAGCGCGGCGGCGATGAGTACGGCGTCGGGCGTGGTCGGGTCGAGGCGGCGCAGGCTTTGGGCCAGAGCGTGGTCGAGGGGGCGCAGGAGGCCGGTGCGGTAGAGGGTTTCGAGCGTGAAAGGTGTGCTCATGTCGGGGCGTTCCCTTTCTCCGACGAACCCTCACCCCAACCCGCACCCCGGCCCTCGCGCACGGCACTCGGGCGCTCTTCGGCGCGCGAGCCAGTGGCTCGCGAATGCGCCTCATCGCCCCCGGGGGAGAGGGGGTTTTCGCCGGCGAACAGGGTGTCGAGGGCGTACACGAGCTCCGGGGCGAAGCGGTGGGCGTATAGGCCGGGGGACGGGTTGCGTTCGGGGGCGAGGCCGCGGCAGAAGAGATAGCGGATGCCGCCGAAGTCGCGGGCGTAGTCGTAGCCGTCACCCAGGCGGAAGCGCAGCCAGCGGTGCAGGGCGAGGGTGTAGATGAGCGCCTGCAGGTCGTACTCGCCGTGCGCCATCGCGTCGACCAGGGCGGCGCCGTCGTAGCCGGGCAGGCGGTTGGACTTGTAGTCGAGCACGTACCAGCGGCCGTCGCGGCGGTAGGTGAGGTCGATCTTGCCGGTCATCAGGCCTTCCAGCCGGCGGCGCAGGCCGAAGCCGCGGCGATCGCGCACCACGCCGTGCGCGTGCAGCAGTTCGAGCAGGGCCGGCACGGCGGTGGGCTGCATGGCGAAGTGGAATTCGATCTCGGCGCGACGCTCGTGCGCATCGAGCGCGTGCAGCGCGCGGCCTTCGGGCAGGGCGACAGTCAGGGTGCGGCCGACGAGCGATGCAAGCAGCGCGGCGCCGTCGTCGAGATCACTTTCGCCGTAGCCGCCGGCGCGCAGCGCGGCGCGCAGCGGCTCGCCCTGCCCGTCCGGTGCGGGATCGCCGGACCGCCAGCCGGACCAGGCGGCGAAGGCGGCGTGCTCCAGCGCGTCGTGCAGCACGTTGCCGAAGCGGCTGCCGGCGAAGCGCGGGTCGAAGACATCGGCGGGCTGTTCCGCCGGCGTCTCCATGTCGATGTCTGGCACGCCGCGCACGGACTCGTCGTCGGCCGCGCCGGCGGCCTCGGTGGCCGCGGCGGCGATCTCGTGGCCGGCGTCGGCATGGGCGAGCTGGGTGAAGCTGTAGACCCACCAGTCGCCGGCAACCTGACGGCGCGACGTGCGCGCCGGCGGCACCGCGGCCTCGCTCTGCGGCGGCAGGCGTGGCGGCGGCGGCTCGGCCGGGCCGTCGGCGATGCGCACGTCGGCGTGCTCGCGCAGCGTGTCGTGGCCCGACAGCAGCGGCGCCAGCCGGATGCCGGCGAAACCCGCCAGGTCGCCGGCGGCGACCCACAGCGCGTGCTCGGTGCGGGTCAGGCCGACGTACAACAGGCGCGCGTCCTCGGCGGCGCGCTCGGTGGCGGCGCGCTGGCAGGCGTCCTTCCAGGCCTGGTCGTCGCTGATCTTCCAGTGCAGCTCGCGCGCGTCGCCGTCGTGCACGACCTGGCGGCGGGCGGCGGGCGGCGGGCGGGTGCCGATGCCCACGAACGGCAGGTAGACCAGCGGGTATTCCAGGCCCTTGCTCCCGTGCAGGGTGATGATCTGCACGCGGCGCGCGTCGGACTCCAGCCGCAGCAGCTGCGCCTCGTCGCTGTCGTCGGCATGGGCGATCTGCAGCTGCAGCCAGTCGAGCAGGCCGTGCAGGCCCAGCGTGCGCGCGGACGCCTGCTGCAGCAGCTCGCCCAGCTGCAGGTAGTTGGTCAGCCGGCGCTCGCCGTCGAGCAGGGCCAGCAGGCGCTCGGCCTCGCCGGCGCACAGGTCGGCGACCAGCGCGAACGGGCCGCCGCGCTGCCAGCGCTCGCGGAAGTCGAGCAGCCGCTCCTGCCAGGCGCGCTGGCGGTCGCCGTCGGTGTCCAGCGCGGCGATCGCGGCGGCGTCCTGGCCGAGCAGCACGGTGGCGAGCGCGGCGCGCAGCCGGCCCTCGTCGGACGGCTGCAGCAGCGCGCGCAGCAGCAGGCGCAGCTCGTGCGCCTCGGGCGCCGCGTACAGGCTCTGTTTGCCGGCGGCCACTGCCGGGATGCCGGCGGCCGCCAGCGCGTGCTGGATGCGGGTGGCCTCCTTGTGGGTGCGCACGAGCACGGCGATGTCGCCCGGCTGCACCGGTTCGCCGTCGATCAGCGCGCGATCGGCGCGGGCATCGGACAGCACGCGGTGGATGTCGGCGATGCAGGCGGCGGTGACGGCGGCACGCGACGGATCGGCGTTGAGCGGTTTGCCGTCGGCACTGCGCACCAGGCGCAAGGTGAGCGCCGGCGCGGGGGCGCCATCGCGCAGGTAGTCGCTGTCGCGGCGCGTGTCGCCCGGCTGCACCGGTTCGAAACGGATGCCGTGCTCGAGGAAGGCCTCCTCGCCGGCGTTGTCGTACAGCGCCTGCAGCGCCCGCAGCACCGCCGGGCGCGAGCGGAAGTTGCGGTCCAGCGCCGGGGCGACGTCGGCCTGCCGGCGCGCCCGCAAGTAGGTGTGCACGTCGCCGCCGCGGAAGCCGTAGATCGCCTGCTTGGGATCGCCGATGAGGAACAGCGCCGGCGTCTCGCCTGCTTGCCGCACCTCTTCCGAATCGCCGAACACGCGCTGGAAGATCGCCCACTGCCGCGCGTCGGTGTCCTGGAACTCGTCCACCAGGGCGATGCGATACTGCTCGCGCAGCTGCGCGACCAGGCGCTGGCGTTGCGGCCCTTCCAGCGCGTCGGCGACGCCGGCGATCAGGTCGTCGTAGGTCTGCACGCGGCGCACGCGCTTGAGCGCGGCCAGCCGCTGGCGCGCCTGGTCGCGCAGGCGGTGCAGCAGCGCGATGCGCTGGCGGGCGCGCCATGCGGCCATGGCGTCGTCGGCCTCGCACCAGGCCTGCAGCGCGTCGCACAGCGGCGATTGCGGGACGTTGCCTTGTTCGCCGGCCTTGCAGAAGTCGAGCAGCCGCGCCGGCAGCAGCTTGTCCAGGTGCAGCTTGTCGCCGCGCGGCCAGTGACCGGCGGCACGGCCGTCGAGCAGTTCGTCGAACGCCTTGTCGAAGCTGGGACGCTTGGCGCGGCGGCCGTCGAACACCTTGCGCTCGAACGCGGCGGCGACCTGCGCGCGAGCGTCGTCGAGGTGTGCGTCGATGGCCTGCGCCAGTCGCCGCGTGGCCGCTTCCAGCACCGGCTGCGGATCGTCGCCGCCATCGGGCTCCAGGTGCGGCAGCAGCGGCAGGTCGTCGATGAGCGCGGGCAGGTCGGCGGCCAGGGCGTCCGGCCCGCTCCACAGGCCGGCCAGCGCCTCGAGCGCCGCGGGGTCGCCGGCATGCGTGCGCCACAGGTCCGCGGCCAGTTCCTCGTGCAGTTCGCGCACGCTGGCCAGCAGCTCGGGGGCGTCGAAGGCGTGGCCGCTGTCGAGCGCATGCTCGGCCAGCACGCGGGCGCAGAAGCCGTGGATGGTGAAGATGGCGGCGAGGTCAATTTCCTCGGCGGCGATGCGCAGGCGGCGCGCGAGTTGCGTAGGGGTTTCCGTGGCCTGCGCCAGGTACCGGTCGAGGATGGCGCGGGTCAGCGCGACCTCAGGTTCGTCGTCGTCCGCCGGCGGCGTGCCGACCAGATCGGCGGCCAGCGACAGGCGCTCGCGGATGCGCTTGCGCAGTTCCTGGGTGGCGGCATCGGTGAAGGTCACCGCCAGGATCCGGCCGATGCGCAGCTGCCGTTCCACCACCAGCCGGGTGAACAGCGTGGCCAGGGTGAAGGTCTTGCCGGTGCCGGCACTGGCCTCGATCAGGCGCACGCCGTCCAGCGGCAGCGACAGGTAGGGATCGGCGGACATGCCGGCGGCGCTCATGCCGCGACCTCCCCATCCGCATCGTCCCGGACCTGTCCTTCGCGCACCGCGGCGAACACGCGCAGGCTGTTGTGCACCAGCCGTTCGAAGTCGGCCGCATCGGCGAACGGGTCGCGCCCGCGCAGCGCGAGCCGGTAGCTGTCGCCATTGGCCTCGCCCCAGCTGCGGTCGCTGCCGTGCCAGGCGTCGCGCGCCGCGCGTTCGCGCCGGTCCGGCTCCGCATTCCAGATCGCCCAGCCGGTGTAGGGGCCGAACAGCAGCGGCGCACGCAGGCCGTCGTCGCGCAGCTGCAACAGCACGCGCAGCGCGGCCATCGCCTCGTCCGGCGACGGCGCGGGCAATGCATGCGGACCGGCGCCGGCATCGCCGCCATCGTGGAACTGCACCAGCGGCAGGTCGGCGCCGGCGGCGTTGGCCAGCAGCCAGTCGAGGCCGGCGCGGATCGCGCCCGGGCCGTTGAGCGTGCCGGCGCGCAGGCGCGCGATGCCGTGCGCGTGCACGTCCTCGACGCGCCCGTGCAGGCGCAGAGCCTGCCCCGGACTCGATCCGGGGACGTCGATGTCGACTTCGTAGCGGCGCGACTGCGCGGCATCGCCGCCGCGCCAGCGGGCATAGGCCTCGGCATACGGCCGGGTCGCATCGAGCAGGGCCTGGAACTGGCGCTCGCCGAGCGGCCCCGACGGCAGCAGCGCCCGTGCGCGCAGGCGGGCGTGCAGGCCGTCCTCGGCGCCGTCGAGCACGGCCGCGGTCAGCGCCTGCTGCAGCCGCACCTTCTCCAGGCCGCGGGGTGGCACCACCAGCGGCTCGATGTCGCCGGCTGCCTCGACCGGGTCCGGCAGACGCAGGCCGAGGCGCTGCGCCAGGAACTGTCCGACCGGATCGACCAGGAAGCGGCGCAACGCGTCCAGCGACAGTTCGCGCGCGGGCTCGGCGTCGACCGCCGGCAGCGGCGCGTCGAACCACGGCGCCAGGCGTTGCCGCGCGCCGCCAAGCGAACCGGCGGCCGGATGCCACGCTCGGCGGTAGCTGAAACGGCGCGGTTCGTCGTCGCCGCCGAACGCGGCCGGCGAGAACGGCTGCAGCGGGTGGTGCACCACCAGCGCCTGCCCGGCCGCGTCGGGGTCGGCGTGATGCTGCGCGGCGGCGTCGAGCAGTTCGCTGACCAGCACCGACGGTTCGCGCGCGCTGCCGTCGCGCGGGTCGGCGCCGAGGTAGCTGAGGTAGAACACGTCCTGCGCGGCGGTGAACAGCTGCAGGAACAGGAAGCGGTCGTCTTCGCGCAGCGAGCGGTCGCCGTGGCGGCGCCTGTCGGTGCCGAGTTCGGCGGTCAGCCGGCTCAGGCCCGCGGCGGGATCGCGACGCGGGTAATCGCCGTCGTCGAGGCCGAGCACGCAGATCACCCGGAACGGCAGCAGGCGCATCGGCACCATGCGGCCGAAACTGACGCCGCCGGTGAGCAGCGGCGCGCGCGTGTCGGCCTCGGCCAGCACGCCGGCGAAGTGCGCGCGCACCACCTCGGCCGGCACCGGCGCGTCGAAGCCGGCGTCGGCGGCGTCGGCGGCGAAGCCGTTGATGAGGAGGCGCAGGCGGTCGAGCGCGCGCTGGCCGGCGGGAGCGGACGGCTCCTGCGGAAGCAGCGCCCGGAGCAGCGCCAGCAGGCGCTCGCGCCACTGCGCGGGCGTGAGCGCCTCGCCCAGGGTCTGCTGGTGGCGTGCGAGCACCCGCAGCAGGCGGATCAGCGCATCCAGGGCATCGAGTGCGCTGCCTTCCAGCTCCGGCCACGGCGCAACCATCTGTCCGGAGCTGGCACCGATCTCGTCCTCGCTGCCGCTGGCATGGCCGAGCAGCAGGCGGTCGAGCGCGAACTGCCAGGTGTAGGCATCGTCGGCCGGCGCCTGGTGCGCGCGGCGGTGCGCCGCGTCCAGGCCCCAGCGCGCGCCGGCGGCCTGCAGCCAGCCGTGCAGGCGCTCGAACGCGGACGCGTCCAGCCCGGCGGCGGCGGCGATCGGCTCGCTGGCCAGCAGGTCGAGGATCTCGTTGAGGCCGAAGCGCGAGACCGGCAGGCCCAGCAGGCGCACGAACACCTCGGCCAGCGGCTCGCCGGCCAGCGGGCTGGTGTCGGCGAGCGCGTAGGGAATGTGCTCGCCGCCCTCGCCGCGGCCGCCGAACACCGCTTCCAGGTACGGCACGTAGGGGTCGATGTCCGGCGCCAGCACCGCGATCTCGCGCGGCTCGAGCGGCGGATCGAAGCGCGGGTCCTCCAGCAGGCCGCGCAGCTGGTCGTGCAGCACCTGCAGTTCGCGCAGCCGGGTGTGGCAAGCGTGGATCTGCAGGCTGGGATCGTTGAGCCGCGACGCCGGCAGCGGTTCGCCGGAAGGCTGCGCGCGGCGATGGAACAGGTCGCGCCGCAGCCGCTGCAGCAGGCCGTCCGCCAGTCCGCCCTGTTCGAGCGTGGGACGGTCGTCGTCCTCCGGATCGGCATACGCGGCGATCTCGCCGGACGGATGCACGACCTCGTAGCTGCCGAGCACCGCGACGAAGTCGCGCCCGGCCGCGCCCCAGGCCTGCAGCAGCGGGTTCTCGCCGGCCAGTTCGCCGAACGGATCGTCCTCCCCGCCGCGCAGTTTTTCGGCGAGCGTCTGCAGGTCGCCCCAGTACGCGCGCGTCGGCGTGGGCATGTAGAAGTGCAGCGTGCCCGCGCGCGCCTGGGTGGCGATGACCCGCAGCACGTCCGGCGAGACGTTGAGCGTGGCAAAGGCGAACAGGCGCGCCGGCAGCCCCTCCGGCATCGGCTTGCCCTCGCCCTCGAAGCGGGCGAGATAGTCGTGGATGCGGCGCGCGCGGTACGGGCGGCCGCCGGCGACGCGGCGCCACAGGATCGCCTGCGGATCCCCGGGTTCGGCGCCCGCCTCCCAACGCAGCAGCCAGTCGCGGCGCCAGGCCTGGTATTTCTCGAACACCGAGGCCAGCTCGCCGGCCAGCGCCCAGGGTTTGAGCGGGTCGTCGCCGGCCAGGTACGCGGCCAGCTGCGCCATGGCCGGCTGCGCGACGAGCGCCGGATCGGTCAGCGCGGCGTACAGGCGCCAGTGCAGCGCGGCGGCGTCGAGATCGTCTGCGCCGGACGCCTGCACGGGGCCCGACCCCGGATTGGCATCGAGCGCGCGGGCGACGAATTCGCCCGGGGTGAGGAATTCGAGGTTGGCGGCCACGCCGTGGCGGGCCGCGAGCGTGGCCTGCAGCCAGCGGCGCATCGCCACCTGCGGGATCAGCACCGTGTCCGGCGCCAGCAGCGACTGCCCGTCCGCAGGTTCGCGCAGGGTCTCGGCCAGCAATCCGGCGAGCACGTCCAGGGAATTGGAGTGGTAGAGGCGGAAGTCGGCGACGCGGGACGGCATCGCGTCATCATGCAGGAGCATGGTCGCAGGGTGCGATACGTGTCCCTGATGGGATGGGCCGGCCCGGGCGCGGGATAATTCCTGTACTCACGGGTTCAGTCGATCGGTTAGGATTCAGTTCGCAGCCGCCAAGCTATGCAACTTCTTTTGCTGCCGCCCCCTCTTCCCGCTTTCCCGCGCTGGTCTCCATGCCTGAATCGAACACCCCCGCCGTGCGCCTTGCCGACGTCCGCCTCGACCGCGGCACGCGCACGGTGCTGCGCGACATCGCGCTGGAGGTGCCGCGCGGCAGCGTGACCGCGGTGCTGGGGCCGTCGGGCAGCGGCAAGTCGACCCTGCTGGCGGCGCTGACCGGCGAACTGGTCCCGGCCGCCGGCACCGTCGAGGTGCTGGGCCAGCGCGTGCCGCAGCGTAAGCGCGAACTGCTGGAGCTGCGCAAGGGCATCGGCGTGCTGCTGCAGGGCAACGGCCTGCTGACCGACCTGACCGCGGCCGAGAACGTGGCCTTGCCGCTGCGCATGCATACGCGGCTGCCGGAGCCGGTGATCCGGCGGCTGGTGGAGATGAAGCTGCACGCGGTCGGCCTGCGCGCCGCCGCCGACCTGTTCCCGCGCGAGCTGTCCGGCGGCATGGCACGCCGTGTCGCCCTGGCGCGTGCGCTGGCGCTGGATCCGCCGCTGATGGTCTACGACGAGCCGCTGACCGGTCTCGACCCGATCGCCAGCGGCGTGATCATGAGCCTGATCTCGCGGCTCAACGACACCCTCGGCCTGACCAGCATCATCGTCACCCACCACGTGCACGAGACGCTGCCGGTGGCCGATCGCGCGATCGTGATCGCCAATGCCCGCATCGTGTTCTCCGGCACGCCGGCCGAGCTGCAATCGAGCACCGATCCGCTGGTGCGGCAGTTCCTCGACGGCGAGCCGGACGGGCCGATCGCGTTCGACGCGGCACCGCAGGAGCGTGCGGCATGAACGGACTCGCGACACTCCCGGCGGTCGTTCGGGCTCCGATTGCCGCGCCAGGCAGGCCTGTTCGTTGCGGTGAGGCAAGGGCCGTCGCCATCGGTCGCGCAACGTCATGCCGGCGCAGGCCGGCATCCAGGACCGTCAAGGCACTGGATCCCGGCCTTCGCCGGGATGACGGCGTGGGCACCGACGTGGCCGCGGCCGCGGCAGCGCCCATTCCCGATTTCCCATTCCCCATTCCCGGCCCCACTCCCTGATGCCCTTCGTCGAAGCCACCCGCTCCGTCGGCCGCGCCGGCCTGTTCTCGCTGTCGGTGCTGCGCGCGTCGACGCCGACCCGCGATTTCTTCGCCGAGCTGGTGCGCGAGATCTACAAGATCGGCGCGCGCTCGCTGCCGATCATCGCCGTCGGCGGCGCCTTCGTCGGGCTGTCGGTGACGCTGCTCGGTTTCCGCGCACTGGAGACCTACGGCGCCTCGAACCAGGTCAGCGTGCTGGTCGGCCTGGGCCTGTACCGCGAGCTGGCGCCGGTGCTGACCGCGCTGCTGTTCATCGGCCGCGCCGGCAGCTCGATCGCCGCCGAGCTGGGGCTGATGCGCGCCACCGACCAGATCACCGCGCTCGGGCTGATGGCGATCGACCCGGTCGCCAAGGCGGTCGCGCCGCGGTTCTGGGCGGCCGTGATCACGGTGCCGCTGCTGACCGGGTTCTTCTGCAGCTTCGCGATCAGCGCCAGCTATTTCGAGGCGGTGCACGTGCTCGGCATCGACAGCGGCATGTTCTGGCAGGCGATGAAGGACGCGGTGGATTTCCGCGACGACTTCCTCAATGCGTTCTACAAGTCGGCCGTGTTCGGCGGCACCGCGGCGCTGGTGGCCTCGTACGTGGGGTTCCACGCCGAGCCGACCATCGAGGGCACCTCGGTGGCGACCACGCGCGCGGTGGTCAACGCCTCGCTGCTGGTGCTGATGTTCAACTTCGCCATGTCGGCGTTCCTGTTCTGACGATGATGCCAATCCCACCAATGCTTCCTTGCCGCGGATTTACGCGGATGCACGCGGATCGCGTTTCCTTCGCGTCGTCCATCAGCGCTCATCCGCGTGAATCCGCGGCCGAACGCCTTTTTCCCGTGGCGCGACGACCTGCGCCCCCCTGCACGGACACAACCTCATGAGCAGTTCCCGTGGTCCCCGTCTCGAATTCGCCGTCGGCGCCTTCCTGCTGCTGGCACTGGGCTCGTTGCTGGTGCTGGCGATCGCCTCCACCAACGGCCGCTTCAGCCTCGGCGGCGACAGCTACGAGCTGACCGCCCGCTTCAGCAACCTCGGCCAGCTGCGGCGGCAGGCGCCGGTACGGGTCGGCGGCGTGACCATCGGCCGGGTCGCGGCGATCGAGCTCGATCCGGTGCGCTTCGACTCGATCGTCACCCTGGCCATCGACAACCGCTACCGCGACATGCCGATCGACACTTCCGCCGGCATCCTCACCGGTGGTCTGCTGGGCGAGAGCTACGTCGACCTGCAGCCCGGCGGCGACATGGAGTCGCTGCAGCCGGGCGAGGAGATCGCCTACACCTCGCCGGCGGTCGACCTGATGCAGATGGTCGGCAAGTACATGTTCAGCGGTCCCGGCGGCGGCCAGGCACCGGCCGAGGCGCCGCAGGATTCCGATTCCACCGATCCCGAACCGCTTCCTTCCCCCGAGGAGCCCATCCCATGATCAAGCGCAACCTGTTCTCCCTCGCCATCGCCGCTGCCCTGCTCGCCTCCGCCCCGGCCCTGTCGCTGGCGCAGGACGCAGCGGCCGGCGCCGCCCAGACCCAGGGCTCGCCCAGCAAGCTGGTGCTCGACAACACCCAGCGCCTGCTGTCGGCGCTCGAGGAGCGCCGCCAGGAGTTCACCGCCGATCGCGGCGCGCTCAACGCCTTCGTCAAGAACGAGTTCGAGACCATGTTCGACCGCGACTACGCCGCGCGCCAGGTGCTCGGCCGGCACGGCCGCGGCGCCGACGAGGGCGAGGTCAAGCTGTTCGCCGACGCCCTGGCCGATGGCCTGCTGCGCCGCTACGGCGATTCGCTGCTCGACTTCAATACCCGGCTGCGCGTGCGCATCAGGTCGGAAACGCCGCTGCCGCGCGGGCTCGGGGTCAAGGTCTCGAGCGAGATGCTGCGCCAGGGCGGCGAGCCGATCCCGGTCGATTTCCTGATGCGCCAGTCCGGCGGCCAGTGGAAGGTGTTCGACGTGCAGGTCGAGGGCGTGAGCTTCGTGAGCACGTTCCGGCGCCAGTTCGACGCCGAGCTGCAGCGCAAGTCGATCCGCCAGGTCGCCACCGAGCTGCGCCAGGGCCAGCTGCAGGCCGAGGCCGATGTCGACCAGTAGCCTGCGCCGCGACGGCGACGCGCTGGCGTTCAGCGGCGCGCTGCTGCGCGCGGACATCGCCGGCCTGTGGCCGCAGGCGACGAAGGCGCTGGACGGCGTGCGCCGTTTCGACCTCGGCGCGGTCGCACGCATCGACAGCGCCGGCCTGGCCCTGCTGTCGGCGCTGGCCGCGCGCGCCGGCGGCGCGGTCGAGGTCGTCGGCGATCCGGCCGGCCTGGCCGACCTGCGCGCCGCCTACCGGCTGACGCCGACGCTGGCGTTCGCCGACAACCGCTGACCCGGCTGCGTTTCCCCCGCGCGCCGGCAACACCACACAAGGATGAGACTGCCCCCCATGTCCGCCCGCTCGCTCCCCCTAGCCGGCGCCCTGCTGGCACTCGCGCTGGCCGGCTGCGCCGGCACCGGCGACCCGGTCCGCAGCACGCCAGAACCCGCCGCCGTGGTGAGTTCGGCTTCGGCATCCGATGCCGCCGCGTCTTCGGCCTCTGTGCCGGCCAACGCGACGACGCCATCGGCTGCGCCGGCCGCAGACGGCGCAGCCGATGCTCCCGCACAACCCGCGGCTGCCGCAGCGGCTGCGGATGCCGCGCCGCCTGCCGCCGACGGACAGGCGCCGACCCAGGCCGAGCTGGATTACGCGGCGATCTATGGCGAAGAGGTCTACGACCCGATCGCCGACCCCACGTTGCCCGATCCGGCGCAGATGCCGGCCAGCTACGACCCGTGGGAGCCGTTCAACCGCCGCATGCACCGCTTCAACAACGCGATCGACCGCACCATCGCCAAACCGCTGGCGACCGCCTACATGAAGGTGGTACCGCGCCCGGTGCGCCTCGGCGTCACCAACTTCTTCAGCAATCTCGGCCAGCCGGTCAGTGCGCTCAACGCATTGCTGCAGGGCAAGCCGATGCAGGCCGGGCAGTCGCTGGGCCGGTTCGTGGTCAACAGCACCCTGGGCATCGGCGGCATCTTCGATCCGGCCAGCGACGCCGACATCCCCAACCGCAGCGAGGACTTCGGCCAGACGCTTGGCGTGTGGGGCTGGGAGCGCTCACGCTATCTCGAGCTGCCGCTGTTCGGCCCGCGCACCGTACGCGACGCCTTCGGCATGGTCGGCGACGCGCCGCTATCGCCGACCCGGCAACTCGACGACAACCGCACCCGGATCTTCCTGCAGGGCCTGCAGCTGGTCGACGTGCGCACCCGGCTGATGGCGGTCGACCGCATGCGCGAGGGCGCCGCCGACGAGTACGCGCTGGTGCGCGATGCCTGGATGCAGCGCCGCCAGTACCAGATCCTCGGCGACCGCGAAGGCGACGACGAAGATCTCCTGCCGGACTACCTGCTCGACGACGAGGCCAACCCCACGGTGCCGGTGGATGCGATGCCGGTGATCCCGGGCACGCCGTAGAGCGGAGCTTGCTCCGCTGCTGTCGGCTCCGGAGTCCGCGTAGCCGAGCAAGCTCGGCTCTACGGCCCGGGCTCCGGCGCCGGTACAGCGGAGCAAGCTCCGCTCTACGGGGCCTCGGATTCGCAGGTACGGCCGTGCCGGCATCGCGCATGGCGCGCTCCTACGGTTCGGATGCGTCGCCGGGCTCGTCGTCCAGCAGGGTCTGCGCCTCGCTGCCCGGCAGCGATTCCACCGTCTTCAGCTTGCGCTCGATCTGGCGCGTGCGCACCCCGGCATGCTTGAGGCTCTTCTGCACGGTGTCGAGCTGGCCATGCGCCTTCTCCAGCACCGTGGCGAACTTGCCGAACTCGGTCTTCACCGCACCCAGCACCTGCCAGACCTCGCTCGAGCGCTTCTCGATCGCCAGGGTGCGGAACCCCATCTGCAGGCTGTTGAGCAGCGCAGTGAAGGTGGTCGGGCCGGCGAGCACGATGCGGTGTTCGCGCTGCAGCAAGTCCACCAGGCCGGCACGGCGGATGGTCTCCGCGTACAGGCCCTCGGTGGGCAGGAACATCACCGCGAAATCGGTGGTGTGCGGCGGCACCACGTACTTCTCGCAGATCGACTTCGCCTGCACGCGGATCGCGCGCTCCAACTGCGCCGCGGTGATGCGCACCGCCTCGGCGTCGCCCTTCTCCTGCGCATCGAGCAGCCGCTCGTAGTCCTCGCGCGGGAACTTGGAATCGATCGGCAGCCACACCGGCACGTCCTCGTCGCCGCGCCCGGGCAGGCGGATCGCGAAGTCCACGGCCTCGATGCTGCCCGGGCGCACCCGCACGCCGCGGGCGTACTGCTCCTGGGTCAGCGTTTGCTCGAGGATGTTCTCCAGCTGCACCTCGCCCCATCCGCCGCGGTCCTTGACGTTGCTCAGCACGCGCTTGAGATCGCCCACGCCGGTGGCGAGCTGCTGCATCTCGCCCAGACCGCGCTGCACCTGTTCCAGTCGCTCGGAGACGAGCTTGAACGAATGTCCCAGACGGGTCTCCAGCGTGGTCTGCAGCTTCTCGTCGACGGTGGCGCGCATCTGCTCGAGCTTCGACGCGTTGTCGGCCTGCAGCGCCTTGAGCTGCTGCTCCAGGGTGGCGCGCATCTCGCCGATGCGCTGCTCGTTGCGCTGGGTCAGCTCGGCCAGGCGCTGGCCGAGGCCGTCGCCGAAGCGCTGCTGCAAGTCGGCGCCCTCGGCGCGTGCCTTGCGCGCGTCTTCGGTCAGCGCCTCGCGCAGCAGGTCCAGGCGCTGATCGGTGCGGGTACTGAACTCGTCCAGGCGCTGGTCGGTGCGCGCGGCAACGCCCTGCAGCTGTACGCCGAAGGCGTCGATGCGCTGCGCCTGGGCCGTCGACAGGCTGTCGAGCTGCTGGCGCAGTTCACCCCGGCCTTCACGCTGTTCCTCGCGCAAAGCCTCCTCCAGGCGTGCACGCAGCGATTCCAGCGCCGCGTCCGGGCGGCGCAGCAGCACGACCACCTGCAACACCACCACGACCAGCACGGCGGACAACAGGACCAGCAACAGGGCATCATTCGGCATGACGCCAGTGTAGCGGTGCGCATCTCCACAGGTGAGACGCGGCGCTGCCGGCCCGCTACCGGGAGACCCCATGTGCAGAGCCGCCCACGTCGCCCTGATGGCGCGCTACAACACCTGGATGAACACGCGCCTGTACGCGGCCGCGGACGGGTTGCCCGCCGCCGAGCTGGCCCGCGACCGCGGCGCGTTCTTCGGCTCGCTGCTCGGCACGCTCAACCATCTGGCGGTGGCCGACACGATCTGGCTCAAGCGCTTCGCCGCCGACCCCGACGCGCACGCCGCGCTCGAGCCGGTGCGCGCCCTGCCGATGCCGGAGGCGCTCGATGCGGTGCCGTTTCCCGAGTTCGCCCGGCTGTCGGAACGAAGGCGGATGCTCGACGCGGTGATCGAGCGTTGGACCGCGTCGCTGGACGAAGCCGACCTGGTACGCCCGTTGCACTACCGCAACGCCCGCGGGCAGGCGTTCGAGCGCGAGACGTTCGGCCTGCTGATGCACCTGTTCAACCACCAGACCCACCATCGCGGCCAGGCCACCACGCTGCTGTCGCAGGCCGGCATCGACATGGGCGTGACGGACCTGCTGGCGCTGCTTCCGGATCTCGGCGCGCCCGCTGACACCGGCGTGCATCCGCACTGATCGTCCGACACCGGCCGACCCGGGAGCGGCCGTCGATGGGGCGACTTTCGGGAGATCGTCGCCCCTCGTGCGCTCAGGCCGTGGGTACCGGCGCGTCCTCTTCGATCAGGCCGTCGGCCTTCAGTTCGGCCCAGAAATCACCGGGGATCCGCACCCGCATCGAGCGCGCGTTCTGCCGCGCCTGCCCGGCGGTGCGGGCGCCGGGAATCACATCAGCGACGGCGCAACCCAGCGGCGGCCGACGGCTGCCGCCATCCCGGCGAAGCCCGCCATGCGTCGGCCAGGAAGTCGACGAACGCGCGTACCTTGGCCGGGACGTAGCGGCGCGCCGGCATCACCGCGTGCACGTCGAGGCCGGGCATGGTCCAGTCCGGCAGCACCTGCTCCAGGTCCCCGCTCGCCAATGCGTCGGCGACGGCGAAGGCGGGGATGCGGGCGATGCCGGCGCCGGCGATCGCGGCGGCCTTCAGCGCGAGGCTGGAGTTGGCGTCCAGGCGAGCGCCCAGGGCCACGCGCACCACTTCACCGGCGCGGGCGAACTCCCAGGTGCGGCCGGCCACGGCGAGGCTGAAGTGCAGGCAGTCGTGTCCGCTCAGTTCGTCCGGCCGCTGCGGACGGCCGGCGTGATCGAGGTAGCCGGGCGCGGCGCAAAGCAGCACCGGGCTGCGCGCGACGCGGCGCGCGACCAGGCTCGAATCCGCCAGCCGACCGAGCCGGATCGCCAGGTCGAAACCCGCCTGCACCGGATCGAGCTGGCGATCGTCGAACTGCAGGTCGAGGGTCACTTGCCGATGGCGCGCCAGGAACGCGGCCGCGTGCGGGGCGACGTGCAGCAGGCCGAAGGTCATCGGCACCGTCACCCGCAACCGCCCCTGCGGCTCGCGCTCGCTGCCGGCCACCGCGTCCTCGGCCGCGCGCGCTTCGGCGAACGCGGTCTGCGCGTGCCGCAGGTACAGCTGCCCGGCCTCGGTCAGGCTGAGCCGGCGCGTGGTCCGGTGCAGCAGGCGCGTGCCGAGCCGGCGCTCCAGCGCCGAGACCTGCTTGCTGACCGCGGCCTTCGACAGGCCCAGCGCATCGGCCGCGCGCACGAAACTCCCCAGTTCGGCCACCCGGACGAAGGCGAGCAGGCCGGGCAGGTCGGGCGTGGGCAGTCGGGCCTGCGGGATTGTTGACATGGGGAAACAGTCTAGCCACTCCCGGGCCGATTATCCGCGCGCCGGCGGTCCCTAGCCTGCAAGGCATCCCATCCGGAGCGCCCACGATGCACGTCGCCACGCAACGCCTGATCCTCACCCTCGCCACCGGCGTCCTGATCGGCGGCACCTACATCGTCGGCAAGCAGCTGCTGGTGCAGGGCTTCTCGCCGATCGCCGTGTCCTTCGTCCAGGTCGCCGGCGCCACCCTGCTGCTGCAGACCGCGCTGCATGGACACGGTCTGCGGCCGCCCACCGACGCGCGCACGCTGCGCTTCTTCGCGATCGCCGCGACGATCGCGGTGATCGGCTCCACCCTGCTGGGCAACTGGGTGCTGGCGCGGATCCCGGCCGGCATCTTCACCCTGCTGGTGACGCTGTCGCCGTTGTTCACCTCGCTGCTCAACGCCGCGGTCGACCGCCGTTGGCCGCCGCTCGCCACGCTGGCCGGGACCGGGCTCGGCCTGGCCGGCGTGTCGCTGGTGCTGGTGCCGCGCGCGCAGGCGGTGGACCCGGAACAGGCGCTGGCGCTGGGCATCGCCCTGGCGGTGCCGGTGCTGCTGGCGGCGGGCAACGTGTACCGCGCGCGCAACTGGCCGCACGGCGTGCCCGCGCCGGTGGTCTCGGCCGGCATCCTGGGCGTGCAGGCACTGGTATTGCTGCCGCTGTTCGCCGGCCTGCACGACGGCGCCGACCTCGTGCGGCTGGGCAGCGTCTGGCCGCTGCTGGCGCTGCTGGTGCTGGTCGCCGTCGCCGCCAACGTCAGCGCCGCCTATCTGCAGCGCGTGGCCGACAGCGTCGCCTTCAGCCAGATCGGCTACGTGATCGCGTTGACCGGCATCGGCCTGGGCGCGCTGCTGTTCGGCGAGCGTGTGGGCTGGCTGTTCCTGCCGGCGCTGGTGCTGGTGTTCTCGGGGATCGTGCTGGTCAACCGCCCCGCACGCGCCGCCGCGCCGGACCGCGGGGATGAGACCCTGGCCCGGGTCGGGGCCCCGGCGCGGTGACGCGCGCCGGACGGCGGCCTGCCGGAGCGCTCAGTCCAGCACCCGGCAGAACGCGGCCTTGAGATAGCGCGACTCGGGCACGTCGGCCAGGAACGGATGGTCGGCGCCGGCGCCGGACACCTTCAGCACCTGCACGGTGCGCCCGGCGTAGAACGCGGCGCGACGCAGCATGTCGAGGAACTGCTCCTCGCTGACCAGGCCGGTGCAGGAGAAGGTCGCGAACAGGCCGCCGGGCTTGACTACGCCCAGCGCCAGTTTGTTCATGTCGAGGTACTTCTTCAGCGCCGGGATCACCTGCTCGCGGTCGCGGGTCATCTTGGCCGGGTCCAGCACCACCGCGTCGAAGCGCTCGCCGGCGGCGGCGGCGTCGCGCAGCCACGGGAAGATGTCGGCCTGCACCCAGCGCACGCGCGCGTCGTTGAGCTTCGCGTTGCCGTGGGCGATGTCGAGCACGTCCTGGTCGATGTCGACGCCGACCACTTCACCCGCCCCGCGCACCGCCGCGTACACGGCGAAGCCGCCGGTGTTGCAGCACAGGTCGAGCACGCGGCGGCCGGCGACCTGCTGCGCGAACCACTGCCGGTTGTCGCGCTGGTCGGCGAAGAAGCCGGTCTTGTGCGCGCCGGCGGGATCGGCGCGGAACTTCACCCCGTGTTCGCTGATGATCGCGGGCGCGGCCGGCTCGGTACCGCGGAAATCGAAGCTCTCCTGCTTCTGCACGTGCTCGTCGGCGAAGCCGTGGAAGCGGCAGCCGGGGAACTGCTCGCGCAGCGCGGCGTGGATCCACTCGCGGTGGCGGAACATGCCGGCGCTGAAGTACTCGACCACCAGCAGGTCGCCGTAGCGGTCGACCACCAGCCCGCTGAGCCCGTCGCCCTCGCTGTGCACCACGCGCCAGGCGTCGGACACCTCGTCCAGCCGCAGGACCTCGCGGCGCAGCCGTACCGCTGCCGCGATCTTGTCCGCGAACCAGCCGGCGTCGACCGCGATTTCCGGATCGCGCTCCAGGATCCGCACCGCGATCCGCGAATGGCCGTTGTAGAAGCCGCGACCGATCCAGGCGCCGTCGATCCCGACCACGTCGACGATGCTGCCGGGCTTTGGCCGCTGCGCGGGCTTTTCCACCAGGCGCTGGAAGATCCAAGGGTGGCTGGAACGCCAGGCGTTCTTGAGGCGGACGGTGGGCAGGGGCTGCGAAGTCATCCCGGAATTCTACGCTGAGCGCATCTTTGGGATTCGGGAGTACAGATGCAGACGCGCAACCGGGAGTCGCTCTTGCTCGTCATCCCGGCGAAAGCCGGGATCCATTTTGACGTGCCTGGAAAAGCAAATGGATCCCGGCTTTCGCCGGGATGACGATGCGGGGGCTTCCGCCTTCCGAATCCCGCCGGGATGACGGCGTGGGCCTTTTCGCCTTGACGAATCCCGAATTACAGAATCCCGAATCCAGGCTCCAACCGCCCCTTGCATCCGCCCGATCCGCCGCCATCCTCTGCTCCATGCACCTGGACATGCCCGACGCGCCGGCCGATCCCGAGGCGCAGCGCGCCGCCGACCGCCGTCGGATCGGCGGTGCGCTGAAGATCAGCATTGCCTTCATCGCGCTGCTGGCGGTGATGTTCGGCGTGCAGGGGATGCTCGACTGGCGGCCGTTCGCGATCGTGCCGCATTCGTTGCCGGGCCTGCTCGGCGTATTGACCGCGCCGCTGCTGCACGGCTCGCCCGCGCACCTGATCGCCAATGCGTCCGCGCTGCTGCTGCTGGGCACGCTGGCATTCTCCGTATATCCGCGCGCGACCCTGCGCGCGCTGCCGCTGATGTGGCTCGGCGCGGGATTGTGCGCGTGGTGGCTGGGCGAGCCGGGCTCGCGCCATCTCGGCGCCAGCGGCGTCACCCATGGGCTGATGTTCCTGGTCTTCGTCCTCGGGCTGCTGCGTCGCGACCGGCCGTCGATCGCCGCCGGCATGATCGCGTTCTTCTTCTACGGCGGCATGCTGCTGACGGTGCTGCCGCAGGAGCCCGGCGTGTCCTGGCAGTCGCACCTGGGCGGTGCGCTCGGCGGCATCCTCGCCGCCTGGCTGTTTCGCCGCGCCGATCCGCAGGTACCGCGACGCCGCTACAGCTGGGAAGACGAGGACGACCTGGAGGCCGGCGCCTACGACGACACGCTCGAACCGCCGTCGCCGCGGGACGTTCCAGTGCTCTGGGAGCGGCCGGAGGAGCCGCGCGGCACGGTGCTGTCGTTCCCGGACCGGCGCCGCGAACGCGACTAGGGCCTGTTAGCGCTTATGGAGTATGCCGCGTTGCTTCCCAATGGCCGTCAGGTGGTGTTGCGCCGCGCAGTGCCTTGCTGCCTGCAAGGTCAAGCGGCGCGGCGCCGCATGGCGGCCATTGGGAAGCAACCCGAAGGGCCGGGCCTGCGGACGCACGGGGCGGCATGCTCCATAAGCGCTAACAGGCCCTAGGCCGGCACGGCGGTGCCGTGCGATCCGCGCGCGGCTGGAACCCAAAATGGTTGTTGGGCCACGGATCAACGCGGATGAACGCGGATAAAGCTGTCAAGGGGAGTAGCCGGCCCGTGTTTGTTGCGTTGATCCGCGCTCATCCGCGTTGATCCGTGGCAATAGCTCCCGGAATGGGCCCTAGAATGCGGTCCTTCTCCACCGCATCGGGCCCCGCATGACGATCCTGGTCACCGGCAGCGCCGGCCATCTCGGCGAAGCGCTGATGCGCACCTTGCGCGCGCGCGGGCGTGCGGCAATGGGCATCGACGTCGTCGCCTCCGCGTTCACCGATCGGATCGGCTCGATCGCCGACCGCACTTTCGTCGACGCCTGCATGTCCGGCATCGACGCGGTGCTGCACGCCGCCACCCTGCACAAGCCGCACGTGGCCACGCACGCGCGCCGGGAGTTCGTCGACACCAACGTCACCGGCACCCTCAACCTGCTGGAGGCCGCGTCCGCCCGCGGCGCCGGCGCCTTCGTCTTCACCAGCACCACCAGCGTGTTCGGCGACGCGTTGACGCCCGCCGACGATGCGCCGGCGGCCTGGATCACCGAGGCCGTGACGCCGCTGGCCAAGAACGTCTACGGCGCCACCAAGGCTGCGGCCGAGGACCTGTGCCGGCTGTTCCACCGCAACCAGGGACTGCCCTGCCTGGTGCTGCGCACCTCGCGCTTCTTCCCCGAGCCGGACGACAGCGCATCGCTGCGCGATGCCTACGCCGACGGCAACATCAAGGCCAACGAATTCCTGTACCGGCGCGTGGACATCGAGGACGTGGTGGATGCGCACCTGCGGGCACTTGAACGCGCACCCGCGCTCGGCTTCGGCCGTTACATCATCAGCGCGACCACGCCGTTCCGGCCCGAGGACGCCCCGGCGCTGCACCGGGATGCGCCCGCCGTGCTGGCGCGGCGCGTGCCCGACTACGTCGACGAATACGCACGCCGCGGCTGGCACATGTTCCCGCGCATCGGCCGCGTCTACGACAACGCGCTGGCGCGGCAGGCCCTGGACTGGCGCCCCCGCTACGATTTCGCCCATGTCCTGCAACGGCTGCGCGAGGACCGGGACCCGAGCAGCGCGCTGGCGCGCGAGGTCGGCAGCAAGGGCTATCACGGTGAGCGCTGGCGCGCCGGGCTGTACCCGGTCGACTGATCGGCGAGAGCGCCGCGCCAAGCAACCCCATCGGTGGCGGCCTTGATGAACGCGCCGCCGCGCGTCGCGAAGGGGAACAACGGCAGGGAACATCTGCCGTCGGTTTGCGCCGAGTCGGGGCTGAAACCCCAACCCCTCCCACAGGGAGGCGCCGCGAACGCACACGCTAGTCGGGCATCGCCGCCAGCTTGCGGCCGATCACCGCGCAGTAGTGCAACGGGTTGCCCTCGATCGAGATGCGGTGGCGGTAGCGCTCGAGGTGGTAGAGCTGCAGGAACTCCGCGGCCACCAGGCGCTTGATGAACAGCGCCAGGCCGCTCTCGTCCGACTGGCCGAGGAATGTCTCCTTGATGTTGAACGCGATCCAGCCGCCGTCGGCGATCAGGTTGAACGCGCGATGGAACGCCGCCACCGGGATGTCGTCGTAGCCGAGCGCGGCGATGGTGGTCAGGCAGTTGAAATCCCAGCCGCCGAGCGAGGTCATCAGTTCGTCGTCGTGGCGGCTGAGGTCGCCGACGTAGTAGGCGTCGTAGACGCCGGGGCGGTCGCGCCACAGCGCGTCCCTGGCGGCGGTGGAGATGTCCGCGCCGACCAGCCGCGAGACGCCGTAGTGCGCCAGCTCCTCGCCCATCATGCCGTTGCCGGCGCCGAAATCGAGCACGCGCTGGCGGTTGAGGTCGTCGCCGGCCGCCGCCAGCACCTCGCGCATGCGCAGCGCCAGGAACCGCGGCGAGTCGCACTTGAGCCGCTCGTAGAAGATCTGCTCGTACAGGCCGGGCAGGCTGTAGATCCGGTCGTAGTCGTGGAAGCGGACGTGTTCGGCGCGGCCGTCCTCGTGGTCGAGGACGAAGTAGACGTCGCTCTCGCGTTCGCGGCTGAAATCGAGCTGCGGCAGGCGGATGCGGTGGCGCGGGATCTTCGTCATGCGGACTCCTCGTCGTGGTCGGTATGGGTGCGTCGGGGCTACCGGCGTGCCGCCAGCCGCAGGCCGCGCGGCGTCAGCGCGCGCTCGACCAGCTCGAATGCCCCCTGCGCGATCAGCGCCAGCAGCGCCGCCGGCACCGCGCCCTCCAGGATCAGGCCGATGTCGTCGAGCCGGATGCCGGCGAGGATCGACTGGCCGTAGCCGCCGGCGCCGATCAGGGCGCCGAGCGTGGCGGTGCCGACATTGATCACCGCCGCGGTCTTGATCCCCGCCAGGATGGTGCGCAGCGCCAGCGGCAGCTCGATCCGCCACAGCCGCGTCGACGGCCGCAGCCCGATCGCTGCCGCGGTCTCGCGCAGGTCGCGCGGAATGCCGGTCAGGCCGGCATGGGTGTTGCGCACGATCGGCAGCAGGCTGTAAAGGAACAACGCCGCGATCGCCGGCCAGGCGCCGATGCCGAACAACGGAATCATGAAGACGAACACCGCCAGCGACGGCAGCGTCTGCAGCAGGCCGGTCAGCGTGAGCACCACCTGCCCGGCGCGCGGGCGCCGCGCCGCGAACACCCCGAGCGGCAGCGCCACCAGCAGCGCCAGGCCCAGCG
The DNA here is from genome assembly GCF_041300785.1 of Luteimonas salinilitoris. Lineage (NCBI taxonomy): Bacteria > Pseudomonadati > Pseudomonadota > Gammaproteobacteria > Lysobacterales > Lysobacteraceae > Luteimonas > Luteimonas salinilitoris. The sequence continues at coordinate 175,806 of NZ_JBFWIB010000006.1, read as the reverse complement.
AGATGCCGACCAGCGCCAGGTGCTCGCGGGTGCGCTGCCACAATCGCGGCCAGCGGCCGACCCCCTGCGGCGCATCGATGCCGAGCCAGTCGGCGGCGACCGCGGACTCGGCCTCGCCGTCCAGTTTCACCCGCGCGTTGAGGCGCTGCATGGTCGTCGCGTCGATGCGCCCGGCCATCCCTTCCAGCGCCTCGACCCAGCGCGGCGCGCGCTGCACCAGATCTTCGCGGTACAGGAACACCACCTCGTAGCCGGGGAAGAAACCGCGGTCGTCCTCCAGCACGACGATGTCGTAGTACGGGATCTCGGCGTCGGTGCGGTACAGGTCGGTGACGTCGATCGCGCCGTTGGCCAGGCCGCGGTAGGCGAGGTCGTGGTCGAGCCCGTCGGCGGACTGCGGCAGTCGGTAGGCGGCGCGCAGTCCGGGCCAGCCGTCGGCGCGCTGCATGAACTCGTTGCCGAAGCCGAAGCGCAACCCCGGGTGGTCGCGCAGGTCGCCGATGCTGCGGATGCCGAGCTCGCGCGCATGCGCGGCGCGCATGCCCAGCGCGTAGCTGTTGTCGAAGCCCAGCGGCGCGGTCATGCGAATGCCGCGCCGCCGCAGCTCGGCGCGCAGCGCGTCGATGTCGGCATCGGGCAGGCGCAGCAGCTCCTGCGCCAGGGTGCCGGTGTACTCGGGATAGGCGTCGATCTCGCCGCCCAGCAGCGCACGCCAGACGATGCGGGTGCCGCCAAGCTGGCGACGGTGCCGCACCGCGGTGTCCGACTGCCGGCCGAGGCCGGCGCCGATCTCTCCCAGCACCACCGACTCGGTGAAATTCTTCGAACCAATGGTGGCGCTCGTGGCGCTCGCGGGCGCCGCGGCGTCCGGCGCCTGCGCGGACACGCCCGCGGCGGCGCACAGCAACAGCAACGGCGCCAGCAGCCGCCGGATCACGGTTGCGGTTCCAGGCTGCGCTGCGCGGTCATGAACGCATGCACGAAGGGCTCGGCCGGCGCCTGCAACAGCTCGCGCGCGGTGCCCTGCTGCACCACGCGGCCGACGCGCAGCAGCACCAGGGTGTCGGCCAGGTACGCGGCCTCGGCGACGTCATGGGTGACCAGCACCACGGTCTTGTCCAGGGTCGCGAACAGTTCGCGCATCTGCGCCTGCAGCTCGTGGCGGATGATCGGGTCGAGCGCGGCCAGCGGCTCGTCGAGCAGCAGCACCTCGGGGTCGAGCATCAGCGCGCGGATCAGGCCGACGCGCTGGCGCTGGCCGCCGGACAGTTCGGCCGGATAGCGCCGCAGCGCGTCATCGGGCAGTTGGCACAGTTCGGCCAGGTCCCGCATGCGCGCATCGATGCGCGCCCGGTTCCAGCCCAGCGTGCGTGCCAGCAGCGCCACGTTGCCGGCCGCGGTGAGGTGCGGGAACAGCCCGCCCTCCTGGATCACGTAGCCGACCCGGCGCCGCTGCTCCAGCAGCGCGGCGCGCCGCAGCGGCTCGCCGCGGAACAGCACCGTGCCCGAATCCGGCCACTCCAGTCCGATCAGCATGCGCAGCACGGTGGACTTGCCGGCGCCGCTCGGCCCGATCAGCGCGGTGCTGCGGCCGGCCTCGACGCGCAGGTCGACGTCCTCGAGCGCGATGCTGCTGCCGTAGCGCCGGCTGACATGGCGGAGCTCGAACATCCGCCCACCATAACGCAGCGGCATGACCGCCCGCAGGTGGGCACGCGGCGCGCAGGCCGCGCAGGCACGGTGCGTGCACTAGAATCGGCCCGATGCGCGTCCTCGCCGCCATTGCTGCATGCCTCCTGCTGCCCGGCGCCGGCGCGGCCCATGGAGACCCGATGCAGGCGAACGTCGATGCGCTGATGCGCGATTACAGCGGTGGCGTTCCGGGCGCCGCGGTGCTGGTGCTGCACGACGGCGACGCGGTCGTCCGCCGCGGCTACGGCCTGGCGAACCTGGAGGCCGGCGTGCCGGTGACGCCGGCGAGCAACTTCCGGCTGGCCTCGCTCACCAAGCAGTTCACCGCCGCCGCGATCCTGCTGCTGGCCGAGGACGGCCGCCTGCGCCTGGACGATCCGCTGCGCAAATGGTTGCCGACCCTGCCCGCGGCCGCCGAACCGGTCACCCTGCACCACCTGCTCAGCCATACCTCGGGGCTGATCGACTACGAGGAGGTGATGCCGGAGGCGATCGACGGACAGCTGCGCGACGCCGACGTGCTGGCGTTGCTGGAACCGCACGATCGCCTGTACTTCGCGCCGGGCACGCAGTACCGCTACAGCAACAGCGCCTACGCACTGCTGGCGCTGATCGTCGGCGAGGCCTCTGGTTCGGACTTCGCCGGCTTCCTGCGCGAGCGCATCTTCCTGCCGCTGGGGATGGCGCGAACGGTGGCGTTCGAGGACGGCGTGTCCACCGTCGCCGACCGTGCCTACGGCTACAGCCGCGTCGACGGCGAATGGACGCGCAGCGACCAGAGCCCGACCAGCGCCGTGCTCGGCGACGGTGGCATCTACAGCTCGATCGACGACCTGGCGAAATGGGACGCGGCGCTGTACGACGACCGCCTGCTGTCGGACGCCTCGCGCGCGCTGGCGTTCGCGTCGCAGACCACCACGCCCACCGGCGAGGACGACGTCGACGCCTACGGCTACGGCTGGCGCCTGCACGGCGACCAGCTGTGGCACTCCGGCGAGACGATCGGTTTCCGCAACGTCATCCTGCGTTTCCCGCGCGAGCGCCTGACGGTGGTCGTGCTGAGCAACCGCAACCATCCCGAGCCCTACGCGACCGCGCGCGCGATCGCGGACCTGTGGCCCGCAGGCCCGGCGCGGCATGCTCCATAAGCGTTAACAGGCCCTAGCCATGTCCCGAACGCTCCGCATCGTCCTGGTCCTCGCCGTGCTCGCCGCCGTCACCTTCGCCGCGTGGCGCTGCTCGCGACCGGATCCATCCGCCGAGGCCCCCGCCGACGACGCTTCGCTGCCCGATGCGGTGCCGCAGTCGTCCGATCCCGCCGCGCAGCGCATCGAGGTCGACCTGCGGCGCCTGGCCGACGACGCGATGGAAGGCCGCGAGACCGGCACCCGCGGCTACGACCTCGCCGCCGGCTACGTCGCCGCGCGCTTCGCCGACGCCGGCCTGCAGCCGACCGGCGAGGACGGCGGCTATTTCCAGCGGGTGCCGCTGCTCAAGGCGACGGTGCAGCAGGACGGCGCGCGGCTGACGGTGGAGCGCGGCGGGCGCACCATCGAGCTGCGTTTCGGCGAGCAGTTCCTGCCGTGGGCCAACTTCGATGCGCCCTCGCACATGGTGGAGGCGCCGGCGGTGTTCGTCGGCCACGCGATCCACGCACCGGACCTGGACCATGACGATTTCGCCGGGCTCGACCTGCGCGGGCGCATCGCGGTGCTGCTGCCGGGCGCGCCGGAGCGCTTCGACGACCACCGCCGCGCCTTCCACTCGTCGCAGCGCGAGAAGCTGCAGGCGCTGGCCACGCGCGGCGCGGTCGGCGCGGTGTTCGTGTCGACGCCGGAATTCGAGGCGCGGGTGCCGTGGGCGCGCCAGCGCGCCGGTTGGAACAAGCCGGCGATGCGGCTGCGCGGCGGCGACGGTGCGCCGCTCGACACCTTCCCGCAGCTGCAGGGCGTCGCCGCGGTCAGCGCCGCCGCCGCGGACCTGGTCTTCGCCGACGGCGAGCGCAACGCCGCCGAGCTGTTCGCCGCGGCGCGCGCCGGCACCCTGCGCGGTTTCCCGCTGCAGGGCACGCTGCTGATCGCCGGGCGCACGCAGGCCGAACCGATCGAATCGCGCAACGTGCTGGCGAAGCTGCCCGGCCGCGATCCGAAGCTCGCCGGCGAGCACGTGGTGCACACCGCGCACCTCGACCATGTCGGCATCGGCGGCGCCGATGCCGACGGGGATACGATCTACAACGGCGCGCTCGACAACGCACTGGGCGTGTCGATCATGCTCGAGACGGCGCGCACCCTGGTCGCAGCCGACACCGCGCCGCGCCGCACGCAGCTGTTCGCCGCGCTGACCGCCGAGGAACAGGGCTTGTTGGGCGCGCAGTGGTTCGTCACCCACCCCACGGTGCCGCGCGGGAGCCTGGTCGCCAACCTCAACCTGGACATGCCGGTGCTGACCGCGCCGAGCACCGACGTGGTGGCGATCGGCATCGAGCATTCGACGCTGCGGCAGGCGGCGGAAGCAGCCGCGGCGGAACTGGACGTGAAGCTCTCGCCCGACCCGTTCCCTGAGGAGGTCGTGTTCGTGCGCAGCGACCAGTATGCCTTCGTGCGTGCCGGCATTCCGGCGCTGTACCTCGACGGCGGCACCATTTCCGCAGACGGCGAGCGCGAACCCAAGCTCGCGCTCGCGTATTTCCTGCGCAACTGCTATCACCGGCCCTGCGACGACGCCTCGCAGCCGATCCAGTACGACGACGCCGCGCGGCTGGCGCGGCTGAGCGCGGCGGTCGCGACCCGCGTCGGCGATGCCGACGAGCGGCCGCGCTGGAACGACGGCGACTTCTTCGGCGAGCGCTTCGCCCGCGACGATCCGTAGGAGCGCGCCATGCGCGCGATACCGCGGGTGTTTCGCCGCCCGCGAATTCCGGTGACCGGCGCGCCTGCCGGTCCAGAATCGCGGCATCCACCGGATCCTGCCGGCACCCGCGGCATCGCGCGCATGGCGCGCTCCTACGAAGAGCCCCGGCCGCCGCACTGCCGTTCAGCCTGTCATCAAGGCGGCTCCCGCTATGCTGGCGGCCCAATTCACCGCGCCACCGCGCCCGCCCCATGTCCGCACCGCTTCCGCCAACCTGCATGCTGCGTCCGTTCTGGCTGCTGTCGCTCGCCGCGCTGCTGGCCGCCTGCGGCGGACGCGAGACGCGGCCGTCGCCGCCGGCGCCCGAGCCGGTCGTCACGCCCGCCCCGGCACCGCCGCCGGTGCGCATCGGCCTGGCGCTGGGCGGCGGCGCGGCCAAGGGTTTCGCCCACATCGGCGTGATCAAGATGCTCGAGGCCAACGGCATCGAGCCGGCCGTGGTCGCCGGCACCAGCGCCGGCAGCGTGGTCGGCGCGCTCTACGCCAGCGGCATGGACGCGTTCGCGCTGCAGGAGCGGGCCGTGGCGCTGGACGAGGCGAAGATCCGCGACGTGCGCCTGTTCTCCGGCGGGCTGGTGCAGGGGCAGAAACTTCAGGACTACGTCAACGCACAGGTCGACAGCCGCCCGATCGAGCGCCTGAAGCTGCCGTTCGCCGCGGTGTCGGCACGGCTGGACAGCGGCGAGCGCGTGGTCTTCACCCGCGGCAACACCGGCCAGGCGGTGCGCGCCTCAAGCAGCGTGCCGGGCGTGTTCGAGCCGGCGCGGATCGGCGGTCACAGCTATGTCGACGGCGGCGTGGTCAGCCCGGTGCCGGTGGATGCCGCGCGCCAGCTCGGCGCCGACCTGGTGATCGCGGTCGACATCTCCACCAAGGCCAGCGGCACCGCGCCGGAGGACATGCTGGGCATCGTCAACCAGTCGATCGCGATCATGGGCCGGGGCGTCGGCGCACAGGAACTGGGCCGCGCCGACGTGGTGATCCGGCCCGAGATCAACGACATCGGCCCGGCCGATTTCGCCCGGCGCAGCGCCGCGATCCTGCAGGGCGAACGCGCGGCGCTGGCGGCGCTGCCGCGGATCCGCGCCAGGATCGCGGAGCTCGAGGCGCAGCGCGCCGCGGCGCTGGCGCCGAGGCCGGTGGAACCGGCGGAAGCCTGCGATGCAGGCTGGATCCACGCCTTGAATCCGTTCCGCAAGGACGTCGCTGCCTGCACGCGATCCCAAGGCCGGAACGACGCACGTCGCTAGCCGGCTGGCGCGTTTCCCGCGCCCGATGCGCCCGGATGCATCCGCCGATGGCGTCCGCGACGAAGCCTCCGGACCGCCACATGCTCAGCGCATCAGCGCCCGCAGCAGCCGCGCGATGGCGAGGACCGTCTCGCCCGGCCATGCGGCAGGCGTGTAGGGCCCGCGGCGATGCGGCGGCACGGCGCGCGCGGGGTCGGACGTCGAGCGGCGGATGGATGGATTGCGGCACATGAGAGTTCTCCTCGTGATCGCCGGCTGGCGGCGGGACGACCCCGACAGGGGCGAGGAGATCGCGATCTCGGGGACGACGATGCACCCGATCGTTTGTTCATTCAAACGAAAACATTTACATTGAGCGTTCAATTTAATTGAAAGATCTTATGCCCTCCGACATCACCCCCGGCGCGGCCGCCGCGCCGCCACTACTCGAAACCGACGCCCTGCAGACCTTCGTCGCCATCGCCGAGACCGCCAGCTTCACCCGCGGCGCGCAGCGCGTGTTCCGCACGCCCTCGGCGGTGAGCATGAAGATCAAGCGCCTGGAGCAGGCGCTCGGGCGGACGCTGTTCGTGCGCGAAGCGCGCCGGGTGCGGCTGACGCCCGAAGGCGAGGCGCTGCTGGGCGATGCGCGGCGGTTGCTGCAGCTCAACGGGGAAACGGTGGCGCGCTTCCGGGCGCCGGCCCTCAGCGGCCGCGTGCGCATCGGCACATCCGACGATGTCGGCAGCCGCATCCTGCCGGCGGCGCTGGGGCAGTTCGCGCGCACCCACCCCACGGTGGACGTGGAGATGGCGCTCGGCCGCAGCAGCGACCTGGCCGCGCAGCTGGACGCTGGCACGCTGGACCTCGCACTGGTCACCGCCGGCAACGACGATCATGACGCCGGCCGCGGCGAAACCGTGCACACCGAGCCGCTGCTGTGGGCGCAGCGCCGCGATGGCGATGCGGTCGCGCGCGCGCCGCTGCCGCTCGCGCTGGCCGGGCAGGGCTGCGTCTGGCGCCGCACCGCGCTGGCCGCGCTCGACCGCGACGGCCGCGACTACCGCATCGCCTACAGCTCGGAACACTGCGGCGGCCAGCAGGCGGCGATGCTGGCCGACCTGGCGGTGGCGCCGTTCCCGCGCAGCCTGGTGCGGGCACCGCTGCAGGCGGTGCCCGCGCGCGCCGGCCTGCCGCCGTTGGGCGAGTATCAGATCGTGATGCTGGTCGGTGCCCGCGCACCGGCGGTCGATGCGCTGGCCGAGGTGGTGCGGCGCGCCTTCCGCGAACTGCGCCGCTAGCGCGGCGGACCGAACACCGTCACCAGCCGCGCACCAGCCACGGCGCATCATCCACGATCCTCGCAGACGTTCGCCCATGGCCGCTCGCCAGCATGCGCATCACGTTTCCGGCGCGAAGATTTCCGCCAGCCGCGCGACCGACGCCCCGCCCGCGTACCCGACCGTGCCGACCGGCACGCGTCCGCCGGTCGCCTCGATCACCTTCCCCGCCCACTCCGGCTCGAAACCTCCGCACAGCTCGATGAACTGCACGCCGCCGGCCACCAGGTCGGCGGCGACCCGTGGCGCCATCGACGGCTCCGGCACCGCGACGACCGTCGAGCGCAGGCCGCCACGCTCGATCACCATGCGATCCACCGCCGGATCGGTCCCCGGCGCCTCGAAGATGAATGCCCAGCTGATCATGCCGTCCTCCGCAGTCGTTTCGACGATGATCGCAGACGGTGCCGGGGATGCCGGCACTTCCGCTTGCTGCGGCTGCCGGGGCCGCCGATTCCTATACTGCCCGCATGGAAACCATCGGCCTGCTCGGCGGCATGAGCTGGGAATCGACCGCCCTCTACTACCGCCTGATCAACGAGACGGTGCGCGAGCGCCTGGGCGGGCTGCACTCGGCACGGTTGCTGCTGTACAGCGTCGATTTCGCCGGGATCGAGCGCCTGCAGCATGCCGGCGACTGGGACGGCGCCGGGCGCGTACTCGGTGCAGCGGCGCGCGCGCTGCGCGACGGTGGCGCCGAACGGCTGGTGCTGTGCACCAACACCATGCACAAGGTCGCCGACGCGATCGAGGCCGATGCCGGCCTGCCGCTGCTGCACATCGCCGACCCGACCGGCGCGGCGATCCGCGCCGCCGGCTTCACCCGTGTCGGCCTGCTGGCGACGCGCTTCACCATGGAGCAGGCGTTCTATCGCCGGCGACTGGCCGAACGCCATGGCCTGGACGTGCGCGTCCCCGATGCCGCCGCGCGCGAGCGCGTGCACCGGGTGATCTACGAGGAGCTCTGCCTGGGCGTGGTGCGCGATGCGTCGCGCGAGGCCTACCGGCGGATCATCGCGCGGCTGGTCGACGACGGCGCCGAATGCATCGTGCTCGGCTGCACCGAGATCTGCCTGCTGGTCGGCGACGGCGATGCCGACGTGCCGTTGTTCGACACCACCGCCCTGCACGCGCGCGCGGCGGCATTGGCGTCGCTCGGGGTGCATGGCGATCCCTGACGTGCGCGCGACGCGTCGGCCGCCGATGCACGGATGACCGGATTCAATGCCCCTCAAAGCAGCCGCTGCCAATACCCGACATCGATCCAACGATCCTGCTTGAACCCGACCTGCTCGAAATGCCCGACCTTGCGGAACCCGAGCCGCTCGTGCAGCGTGATGCTCGGTGCGTTCGGCAATGCGATGCCGCCGATGGCCGCGCGCATGCCCAGCGTCTTCACCGCGTCGATCAATGCGGCGTACAGGGGCAGGCCGAGCCCACGGCCGGTGCACATGGGATCGAGATAGACGGTGGTCTCGACCGAGTAGCGGTACGCGCAACGTCCCTTCCATTTCGCCGCGTACGCGTAGCCGGCGATCGCGCCGTCCGCTTCGGCCACCAGCCAGGGCAGCGGCATCTCCAGCGTATCGGTGATGCGCTGCGCCATTTCCGCCGCGAAAACCTCCTCCGTCTCGAAGGTGACGCAGGTGTCGGCGACGTAGTGGTTGTAGATGCGCGCGATCGCGTCGGCATCGCCGGGCGCCGCGGGGCGGATGACGGGGTGCATTGGAACCGGCGGGACGGCGGCGCGGAACGCGCCGGCGCCTATTGAACCCGATTACACGCGGCGCGGCGACGGTCTGCCGATGCGGCCGCCTGTCCGCTTGCGACAGACGCCGTTCGGCACGCCAGCGGACCGGCAGCGCGGAAAACTCGACCACGCTCCACGCATGCGCCGCCGGACCCGGCTTCACCGCGCATTGATGCAAGCTGGCGCAGATTCGCGCTGGCGCGGGGCGGGGATTCCGTGTCCTCCGGCTCCGCCGCTGAACCGGCGCGCGCTGTGGCACCCATCGACGGCCCGTCGCCCGATCCTCTCCGGAGCCATTGCGATGAAATCCCTGATCCGAACCCTGTTGCTCGCCGCCGCCGTCCTGCCGCTGTCGGCCTTCGCGCAAACCCTGCATGTTCCCCTCAGCGGCTACCAGGAGGTCGCGGCGCTCTCGTCGCCGGGCAGCGGCATGTTCCGCGCATTCGTCGATCGCCGCGCCGGCGTCATCCGCTACGCGCTCAGCTACCGCGACACCGGCAGCGAGGTCACCCAGGCGCATATCCATCTGGGCCAGAAAGGCGTCAACGGCGGCGTGATGGTGTTCCTGTGCAGCAATCTCGGCAATTCGGCGACCGCGCCGCCGTGCCCGGCCGCACCGGGCATCGTGACCGGCACGCTCGCGGCCGGCGACGTGGTCGGGCCGGCCGGCCAGGGCGTCGCGGCCGGCGACTTCGAGCAGCTGCTCGAGGCGATCCGCCACGGCGTCGCCTACGTCAACATCCATACCACGGCCTATCCGGGCGGCGAGTTGCGCGGCCAGACCCGGCGCTGAAGAGCGCTCCGCACCGCCTACGGCGGCAGCGGCACGCCGCCGAACGCCTTGACCGTGCGCAGCACGAAGCTGGAGTTCACGTCGGCCACGCCGCTGGCGTTGAGCAGGCGGTCGAGCAGGAAGCGGGAGAAGTGGTCCAGGTCCTGCACCATCACGTGCAGCAGGTAGTCCATGTCGCCGGTCAGGGCGTGGCAGGCGACCACCTCGTCCCAGCCGTGCACGGCCGCGGTGAAGCGGCCGACGTGGTCGGCATCGTGCTTTTCCAGCTGCACGCGGACGAAGGCCTGCAGGCCGAGGCCGACGCGCTCGGGGTCGACCTCGGCGCGGTAGCCGGCGATCACGCCGCTGCGCTCGAGCCGCTGCACCCGGCGCAGGCAGGCCGAGGCCGACAAGTGCACCCGCTCGGCCAGCTCGGCATTGGTGAGGCGCCCGGCGCGCTGCAATTCGGCCAGAAGCTGCAGGTCTGTGCGGTCTAGGTCTGGAATCTGCATGGTTCTGCCGCCTTTCCGGTGTTTCTCGCAATAATACTGCGCACCGGCCGGGTTTTCCCGCAACAACGCAATCTCCTTGCGCGGCACCGGCGCTACAGTCGGAAATAGTCCCAACCAGCCGTGGAGCCCCCGTCATGAGCACCCAGCCACGCCGCGTCGAGAACCTGCACACCGACAAGGGCAAGGTGCCGGTGTACGCCACCGGCATCGTCGAGCAGCCCTGGGACGACTACAGCGACGACGACCACGCCACCTGGTCGACGCTGTACGCGCGCCAGCGCGAGATCCTGCCGGGCCGCGCCTGCGACGAGTTCCTGGCCGCGCAGGATGCGATGGGCATGTCGGCCGACCGCATTCCGAAGTTCTCCGAACTCAACCGGGTGCTCGCCGCTGCCACCGGCTGGACGCTGATGGGCGTGGAGGGGCTGCTGCCGGAACTGGATTTCTTCGACCACCTGGCCAATCGCCGCTTCCCGGTGACCTGGTGGATCCGCAAGCCGGAGCAGATCGACTACATCGAGGAGCCGGACCTGTTCCACGACCTGTTCGGCCACGTGCCGCTGCTGATGAACCCGGTGTTCGCCGACTACATGGAGGCGTACGGCAAGGGCGGGGTGAAGGCGCACGGCATCGGCGCCGATGCGCTGCAGAATCTGACCCGGCTGTACTGGTACACGGTGGAGTTCGGCCTGATCAAGCAGAGCGGGGGCGGGCAGGCCGGCGGGCTGCGCATCTACGGCAGCGGCATCGTCTCATCGAAGGCCGAGTCGGTCCATTCGCTGGAAAGCGCCGCGCCCAACCGCATCGGCTTCGACCTCGAGCGGATCATGCGCACCCGCTATCGCATCGACAGCTACCAGAAGACCTACTTCGTCATCGACAGCTTCGAGCAGCTGATACAGGCGACGCAGCCGGACTTCACCCCGATCTACGCGCGGCTGTCGCGGCAGGCTTCGCTGCCCGCCGGCGAGGTGCTCGACACCGACACGGTGTACCAGCGCGGCACCGGCGAAGGCTGGCCGACGGATGCGGATGTCTGACGGCGTCGCGCCGTAGCGAGCATTCCCGGCAAAGCCGGAGCTTTAGAGGTGAGCCCCTCAAAGGGGCCAATCAAAGCATGCGCCGCCTGAAGGCGGCAGACGCATTTTCCTTCTCCCTCCGGGGTGAAGGCGTGCTGCTTGCGAGCCATCGGCTCGCGCACGCCTGAACGCCCTTGCGCCAAGCGCAAGGGCCGGGCCAGGTCACGTTGCGCACGTTGTAATCTGCACACCCGATCCCCCCGAAGCCCTCTTTGTCGATGCTGAATGTCTGCCTGGCCTGTGCGCTCCTGCCTGTGGGCGCCGTCGCGCTGAATCCCGACGCCAACGACGCCGTCACGCTCGACCGGGTGGTGGTGGAGGCCACGCGCCTGCGCGGCGTGCCGGCGTTCGACATGCCCGCGTCCACGGCGACGATCTCGCTGCGCGACGACGGCAACCGCGCCGGTGCCGACGTGTCGGAAGTGCTGCGCGGCATACCGGGGGTGCTGGCGCGCGACCGGCAGAACCTGGCGCAGGACACGCAGCTGTCGATCCGCGGCTTCGGCGCGCGCTCCACCTTCGGCGTGCGCGGGGTGCGGCTGTACGCCGACGGCATTCCGGCGTCGATGCCGGACGGCCAGGGCCAGCTGTCGCACTTCAGCCTCGCCGGCGGCGACCGCATCGAGGTGATCCGCGGGCCGTTCTCGGCGCTGCACGGCAATTCGTCGGGCGGCGTGGTGCAGATCCACAGCGCCGACGGCGAGGCCGGCGATCCCTGGCGCGCACGCGCGACCGTCGGCCGCGACGCGACGTATTCGGCTGCCGCGCAACTGCTCGGCGGCGGCGGGCGCATCGGCTACAACCTGGCGCTGTCGCGCTACGACACCGACGGCTGGCGCGACCACAGCGCCGCGCGCCGCGACACCGCCAACCTCAAGCTCGACGTCGACCTCGGCGAGCGCCGGCGCCTGGACCTGGTGCTCAACTACGTCGACGTGCCGGAGGCGCGCGATCCGCTGGGATTGACGGCTGAGCAGGTGCGCACCGATCCGCGCCAGGCGGTCGCCAACGCGATCCTCTTCGATACCCGCAAGACGGTACGCCAGCACCAGGCCGGCATGACCTACGAGCACGGCCTGGGCGCGGCGCAGGCGCTGCGGCTGATGGCCTACGGCGGCAGCCGCGACGTGCTGCAGGTGCTGCCGATCCCGGACTTCGCCCAGGGCAATCCGCTGAGTTCGGGCGGGGTGATCGACCTGGACAACCGCTACGACGGCCTCGACGCGCGCTGGTCATGGCAGGGCGCGGTCGCCGAGCGGCCGTTCGAGTTCACCGTCGGCGGCAACCTCGATCGCCAGCGCCAGCACCGCCGCGGCTTCGAGAACTTCGTCGGCGAGACGCTCGGCGTACGGGGCGCGCCGCGCCGCGACGAACGCAACGCCGTCGACAACACCGACGCCTACGCGCAGGCGTGGTGGCGCTTCGCCGAACGCTGGTCGCTGCTGCTGGGAGCGCGCCACAGCGAGGTCGAATTCGAATCGCGCGACCGCTACGTCACCGACGCCAATCCCGACGACAGCGGCCGCGTGCGCTTCCGCCATACCGCGCCGGTGGCCGGCCTGACCTTCGCGCCGCAGGCGGACTGGCGCGTGTACCTGTCGGCCGGCCGCGGTTTCGAGACCCCGACCTTCAACGAGATGTCCTACCGCGCCGACGGCGGCGCCGGGCTCGCGTTCGGGCTGCGCCCGGCGGTCAGCGACAACGTCGAGCTCGGCATGAAATGGCGCAACGCGCGCGGCGCGACCTGGGAGGCGGCGCTGTTCCGGGCCGACACCGACGACGAGCTGGCGGTGGCGCGCAACGTCGCCGGCCGCAGCAGCTTCCGCAACGCCGGGCGCGCGCGGCGGCAGGGGTTCGAGACCGCCTTCGCCACGCCGCTGGGCCAGGCCTGGGACCTGCGGCTGGCGTACACGCAGCTGGACGCGACCTTCCGCGACGCCTACCTGATCTGCCAGGGCGTCGGCTGCACCGTGCCGGAGATCGAGGTGCCGGCCGGCACGCGCATCCCCGGCGTGCCGGAACGGCAGCTGTTCGCGCGCCTGCAGTGGCGCGGTGAAGCCTGGAGCACGGCGATCGAGGGCGAGGCGGTCGGCGACGTGCCGGTGAACGACCTGGGCAGCGAATCGGCCGCCGGCTACGGCCTGCTGCACCTCGAGGCCGCGCGCCGCTGGCGCACCCGCAGCGGCGAGCTGCGCGCCTTCGCCCGCATCGACAAACTGCTCGACCGCGCCTACGTCGGCTCGGTGATCGTCAACGAGGGCAACGGCCGCTTCTACGAACCCGGCGCCGATCGCGGCTGGCTGCTGGGCGCGGAGTGGACCTGGGCACGCTGAAGTCGCGCCAGGCAGCCTTCTTCGTTGCGGCGAGACAAGCCCCGTCGCCACGGGCGGTGTCAATCAATCGCCAAGCCCTTCACGATGGACCAACACCGCACCCGTTGACTCCAGGTGCGGGCGATTCACTGACACCGCCCATGGCGACGGCCCATTCTTCACTGCGGCGGACAGGGCTGCCTGGCGCGGCACCGCCGAAGGCTTCGGCTTCAAACCCAACCGTCGCTGCCGACCGCACGCAGGTAGGCCTGCAGGCCGCGATCGGCCGTGTCGTCGAACCGTTCCCCGGTCCCGGCGAACGCGTCCATCCGGTCCGGACGGAAATTGCGGAATCCGGCGCGCAGCCGGCACCAGGCGCCGAGCGTCCAGCTGCCGCCCCAGAACGCCAGGCACAGCGGCTCGATTTCACGTTCGCTGTTGCGGCCGTCGCCGTCGCAGTAGCGGATCGCCAGCACCTGCCGCGCCTCGATCGCGGCGTGCAGGCGGTCGATGACGCCGCTGGCCTCGATCCGGTCTCCGCGCGCGGGCGCGTAGATGCGGGTGCGCTGCGCGCGCGCCTGCAGCGCCGGCGGCAGCACCGCCTCGATCTTGAGCAGCGCGGCGCGCGCCGCGGCCGCCAGCCGCGGACCGCCGAACGCGCGCACGAAGCGCGTGCCGGTCACCAGGGCCTCGAGTTCGTCGCCGTCGAACATCAGCGGCGGGATGTCGGCGCCCTTGCGCAGCACGTAGCCGATGCCGGCCTCGCCCTCGATCGGCACGCCCGACAGCTGCAGGTCGACGATGTCGCGGTACACCGTGCGGACCGACACCCCGAGGGTGGCGGACAGCTGGTGCGCCGGCAGCGCGGAACGGCGGCCACGCAGGGCATGGATGATCAGGAACAGTCGGTCGGCGCGGCGCATCGGCACATCATTGCGCAGGGCCTTGGCGGCGGCCAGCCGCCGATGGGACGGCGCGGGCTCACCACGGCGAGCCCGCGGTCGGCCGCAGGCGCATGACCTCGCGTTCGCGCGGTCGCTGCGGCGGTGCGTCGGCATGCCAGGCCGCGCGCATGCCGTCGTCCCACACCGGCACGCGGGCGAACCAGGCGAACACGTGTTCCCCCTGGCGCACGGGCAGGGCGGGAAAATCGTTCGACGCATACTCGCTGGCGAAGACGCCCAGCAGCGCGGCGCCGGCGGCCGCGAACCGCGGCCACAGCCGCTGCCGGAAATGCAGCGGCACCGCCGGATCGACCGGGGCGTCGAAACGGCACACCACGCCGATCACCTCCGCGCCCGCGGCCACGCCGGCATCCGTCGCGTCCGCGTCGGCCGGATCGAGGACCGGCCGCAGCAGCAGCACGTCGTCCGAATCGATCATGGTCGCGTTCGCCGCATCGCGATGGCGGCGCCACGCCGGACCGCCGTAGAAGCCGGCCAGCGCCTGCCGCCGCGCCTCCATGCCGGGAAAGCCGCGCAGCCACACGAAGCGGTCGGGCACGTCGAGATCGCGAAAACGGCCGAGCAGGCGCATGCCGCAGGCTTCCTGCGGCGTCACCAGTTCGCGCTCGAACAGGTCGATCAACGTATCGCGGCGCCCCGGGTGCAGGGTGTAGCGGCGCAGCTCGACCACCACGGGCAGCCTCGTCGCCGTTTCATCGTGCCCTGTCATGGCCGCCGCTCCGCGGCCGCAGGCCGTCGGTGGCCGCCACGTCCGGCGGCGCAGGCGCCACGGCAGCTGCGGACCTGCAGCCGGCGCGTCATGCCGGCAACCGCGTGAAGTACATGTGCCAGTTGGTTTCCCAGCTGGCGCCGCCGTCGGTGGACAGGCCCTGCTGCCAGTGCGCGCCGTCGGCGGTGATGTCGTTCCAGATGAAACGCGCCAGCACGGTGCGGCCCTGGTGCCGGTCCATTCCGTAGAAGCTGCCGACGCCGTGCTCGAAGCCGCCGACGACCGGCGCCTCCAGGATGCCGTCGCGGTTGCTGGCCCAGTACAGGCTCCATTGCCGCGCCTGCGGATCGAACAGCCGCAGGGTCATGCCGAGCAGGCCGCCGCCCCAGTCGCTGACGAACTCGTCGACGTTGCCCAGGCCGCGCAGCACCGGCCGACATACCTGCTCCGCATCGAAGCGGTCCCAGTCCTGTGCGCCGGCCAGGCGCGTCCCGAGTCGCTCGTTGCGGACTCGCCAGCGGCCGTGCAGGAAATCGAAGTCGTGGCGACCGTCGCGGTCGTCGTGCGCTGCTTGCATGAAGTGTTCCTCGTCGATGGTCCCAGGCCACCGGGCCTGCGGGGCCGGCACGGGGGTATCCGCAACGGGAGACACCCGTCGATGCGGGCGGTTCCGGGGGAGGCGCTTGTTGCGCCGCGGTGGGAACAGCCTGCGCCGGGCCTGCTGACAGCATGGTGTCAGCAGGCATCGGCGCGCCGGCCTGCCGCCGCTGCCTGGCGCGCGCCATGCGCTTTATGCCTGGGCGAAGTGCCCGTGGAAGCCGAGCGGGAAGGCATACGGCAGCCAGACCTGGGCCAGCGGCCCGTCGCCGATGCGCCGTGCATCGAATACGGCGATGCCGCTGCGATCGTGCGCCGCATCGAGCAGGGTGCCGACCAGCCAGCCGTCGTCGGGCCGGTCGCTGCCGGGGCGCGGCACGAACACGTGCTCCTCGGCCAGGATGTCGGCGCCGTAGCGGTGCACCTCGCGCCGGCCGCGGGCCGGGTCGAGCATCGCCACGGCGTTGAAGTAGGGCGCGTTGGCTTCGCCCGCGGTGGTGGGTGCATACAGCCGCGCCGGACGATCGCCGGGCGTGCGCGGATCGAACAGCGGGAATTCGATGTCCGCGATGTCGTGCGCCGCCCAGCGCGCGCGGCCGCGGCGCAGGTCCAGATGCAGGTCCGCCAGCCGCGATGGCATGCCGCCGTCGCGCGCATGTCCGCGCATCGCCTCCCGCATCGGCGAACGCGCTTGCTCCGGATCGGCGTGACGGACGGCGCGCACCACGATCTCGCCTTCGCGTTCGAAGGCGTCGCCGAAGTGGTAGACGGCGGCAAAGTCGACCTCGAACCAGCGCGCCCGGTCCGGCGCGTTCTTGTCGACCACCGCCACCGCGCAGGCACGGTCGGTGGCGAAGCGCAGGCGTTCGAAGAATGCGCCGACGCCCTCGGCGAATTGGAACGGCGCCAGCACGAAGACCAGGTGCCGGTCGGTCATGGCGAAGCTGTGCAGGTAGCCGGGCAACGGCGTCTCCAGCATGTGCGCGCCGCGCAGCGTGCCGTCGGCGCCGATGTGCCAGAGCAGCATGCCGGCGGGGCCCATCATCGAGATCGCACCGAAGTTCCAGAGCGAGCCGTCGCGATCGCGCAACGGATGTGCGGAGAACGGCAGCGCCGCCAGGTCTTCGCGCCAGGTCACCGGCCCCAGCGTGTCCAGCATGTCGGGGGCGAGCTCGAACGCCGACCCGCCCTCCCACAGCGCGAACAGCCGCCCGCCGATCATCGTCACCGAGGTGTTGGCGGTATTGGCGTCGTCGTTGTTGCGCACCGGCTGCGCGTCCGGCACGGTGGTGCCGGCGGCCATGGTGAGGAAACGGCCGGCGGCGCGCTCGCGTTCGAACTTGGGCGTGGCCACCATGCGTGCGCGATGGGTCACGCCGTCCGCGCCCAGGCGCCAGCCGTGCACCATGCCGTCGCCATCGAACCAGTGCTCGTAGCGGAAGCCGCCCCGCTCCAGCCATGCCGGTCCGTTGCGGTACAGGGTGCCGGCGAGGCCGTCCGGCAGGCGGCCTTCGAGCTGCGCCGTGACTGGCCCGAGCGACTCGGTGCCGATGCTCTTCCAGCCCGCCAGCCACGGATGCCGCTCCAGGCCGGCGGCGAACTCCGCCGGATCTCCGGCCAGCGCCGTGCCGCGCAGCAGCGGCGGCGTCAGCGCCAGCGCGGTGGCGCCGGAGAGCAGGTTGCGCAGGAAACGGCGGCGGTCCATGGCGGCGCCCTCAGCGGATCGCGATATCGAGAGCGAGATCGTCTGCGCCGAGTTCGAACCGGGCTTCGTCGAACGTCGGCTTGCGCATCACCCGCGGGTTGTTGCTGAAGCCGTAGCCCTCCACCGGCAGGCCGGCGAGGTTGGTGTCGAGGCGGCCGTTGTCGTTCTCGTCGTGCGTGGCCATGACCGCGTAGGCACCCGGCGCCAGGTCGCGGAACACCACGCGCGCGCCGTCGCCATCGGCGGCGACCTGCGTGCCGGCGACCGGCGGCGCCTTGCCGTCCCAGCCGTCGGCGCCGTCGACCACCGCTACGCGCACGGTGCCGGCGGGGGTGCGCAGGCCCTGCAGGTGGACGCTGAGGTCGGCGGCCTGCAGCGGCAGCGCGGCGGGCAGCAGCAGGGCGATGATGGCGACACGGATACGGGAGATCTGCATTGCGGGCTCCTCGGCAGGTGGCGGAACGACGATCGCAGTGTCGGGCCCGCCCGCGCCGCGGACAGGAGCCGACGGTCATCGATCCGACCTGCCGGAAGTCACCTCTTTCGTCCGCCCCATTGCCCTGGCGCGCCGTCCGCCGCAGCATGGCCGCATGACGTCGTCGGTCCGCAAATTGTTGCTGCCATTCAATCTCGCCGGGCTGTGCACGCTGGGCGCGGTGGCGCTGTCGATGCGCTGGATCGCGCCGGAGTCGGCGGTGCTCGGCTGGGCGGCGCTGGCGGCGTTCACGCTCGCCTTCCTGCTGCACGACGTCGGTCGCCTGCGCGACACCTGGGCCGGCCACGCGTTGCTGGTCCTGATGCCGTTGCTGGCACTGCTGCTGGTCTGGCTGACGCCGCGCGCCGGCACCGCGCAGGTGCTGCTGGTGGTGTGGACCGCCGCGCTGGCGATGGCCTGGCCGCTGCGATTGGCGGCGGCGGCGGTGCTGCTGGCGGACGTCGCGGTATACCTGATCCTGGCGCGGCAGGGGCATTTCTCGCCGCTCACCGTGACCCTGATGTATCTCGGCTTCCAGGCCTTCGCCGCATTGATCGCCCACTACGCCACCAGCGCCGAGCGCACGCGCGACGCGCTGGCACGCGTCAACGCCGACCTGCTGGCCACGCGCGCGCTGCTGGCCGACAGCGCCCGCGACGGCGAGCGCGTGCGGGTGGCGCGCGAGCTGCACGACGTCGCCGGCCACAAGCTCACCGCGATGACGCTCAACCTGCGTGCGCTCGGCAACGACCCGGCGTTCGCCGGCCGCGAGGAACTGCGCATCGCGCAGCGCATGTCGCAGGAGCTGCTGGGCGACATCCGCGGCGTGGTGCAATCGCTGCGCGACTCCTGCGGCCTGGACCTGGCCACCGCGCTGCATGCGCTGGCCGCGCCGCTGCCGCGGCCGCGGCTGCACCTGGACATCGCCGAGGACGTGCACGTCACCGATCCGGCACTGGCCGAGACCGTGCTGCGGATCGTGCAGGAGGCGCTGACCAACAGCGCGCGCCATGCCGATGCCGACATCGTACACGTGCACCTGTCGATGCGCGAAGGCGCACTGCAGGTGCGGGTGGAGGACGACGGCCGCCTGCGCGGTGCGCTGTGCGAGGGCAACGGCCTGGCCGGCATGCGCGAGCGGGTCGCCGCGCTCGGCGGCTCGCTGGCGTTCGCGGCCACTCCGCACGGCGCGCTGCGCATCGACGCGAGCCTGCCGGCATGAGCGAAGGCGCGGCTCCGGGACTGCGCATCGCCCTTGCCGACGACCAGGCACTGGTCCGCGCGGGCCTGCGCGCGCTGCTGGAACAGCAGGGGATCGAGATCGCGTTCGAGGCCGAGGACGGCGAAAGCCTGCTGGCGCAGCTGGCGCGGATGCCGGTCGACGTGATCCTCAGCGACATCCGCATGCCCGGCATCGACGGCGTCGACGCGCTGGCCGCGCTGCGCGCGCGCGGCGACGCCACCCCGGTGCTGCTGCTGACCACCTTCGACGAGGCCGACCTGCTGCTGCGCGCACGCGACGCGGGCGCCCAGGGTTTCCTGCTCAAGGACGCCGCGCCCGAAGACCTGCGCGAGGCGATTGAGCGCCTGGCGGCCGGCGGGAGCCTGTTGCAGCCGGTCAGCACCGATCCGGTGCGCGCACGCTACCGCTACCACGACGAGCGCGCGCCGGTGGACACCTTCAACGCGCGCGAGGTGGCAATCCTGCGGCTACTGGCCGGCGGCTACTCCAACCGGGAGATCGCGCGCAGCCTGTTCCTGGCCGAGGGCACGGTAAAGAACTACGTCTCGACCATCCTCGACAAGCTCGGCACCCGCGATCGCACCCGCGCCGTGCTCAAGGCGATCACACTGCGGGTGATCTGATGCGCTCGCCGCCGGTGTGATCCGGTTACGGGTTCCGGCCGCTCCGACCGATCGCCGGCGCCGGAGCGCCACGGGCGTCGCAACGTGCGGCGATGGTCGAAATCGCGGCCGCGCATTTTTGCGCCGCCCGCGGCGCATGAGAGGATGCGCATAGCCCTGCCGGTCTGCGAGCCCATGGTCCCCGCCTCCGCCCCCGATTTCATCGATGTCGTGCCCGGTATGCTGGATGCCGGCACCTGCGCGGCCATCGTCGAGCGCATCCGCGGCAGCGATGCACTGCAGCCCGGCCGGATCGGCGGCGGCGTGTTTCCCGAACTCAAGCGCAGCCGCGACCTGTCGCTGGCCGGCCACCCGGCCTGGGCGGACGTGGAACAGGCACTCAACGTCGCCGTCTACGGCGGCCTGCTGGGCTACCTGCGGCGCTATCCGCAGGCGCTGATCGCGCCACTGATGCTGCAGCAGCCCGGCGCCGACGGCGCCCCGCGGCGACTGTCCGCCGACGACCTGGCGGCGATGGACGATCGCCGCCTGGGCGAACTCGCGCGCACCTGCCTGCGCCCGGGCGCGATCAACCTGCAGTGGTATCGCGACGGCGAAGGCGGATATCCGTACTGGCACTGCGAACTCCATCCGCGCGATGCGCAGTGCGAGACCCTGCACCGGCACCTGCTGTGGACGGTCTATCTCAACGACGGCTTCGGCGAAGGCGAGACCGAGTTCCTGTTCCAGCAGCGCAAGGTCGCGCCGCGCACCGGCGACCTGCTGCTGGCGCCGACCGCCTTCACCCATACCCACCGCGGCAATCGCCCCCGCGGCGGCGACAAGTTCATCGCCACCAGCTGGATCCTGTTCCAGCGCGCCGAAAAGCTGTTCGCCGGGGCCTGACCAAACGCGCGTAGAGCGGAGCTTGCTCCGCTGCGCCGTCTCCGGAGATCGTAGAGCCGAGCTTGCTCGGCTGCACCGGCTCCGGAGCCGGGACGGGAACAGCGGAGCAAGCTCCGCTCTACAGCAGGATCAGCCGTCCTTGCGCGGCTGGTTGAGCACCAGCCAGTACAGGCCCACCTGCTTGACCGCCCACACGAACTGCTCGAAATCGACCGGCTTGCGGATGTAGCTGTTGACACCCAGGGCGTAGCTGGCCTCGACGTCGAACGGCTCGTTGCTGGTGGTCAGCACCACCACCGGCAGGGCGCGGGTGCGGGCATCGCTGCGGATCGCCTGCAGCACCTCGCGGCCGTCCACCTTCGGCAGGTTGAGGTCGAGCAGGATGATCGAGGGCAGGTCGTCGGGGTCGCGGGCGGCATGGGCGCCGCGCGCGAACAGGTAGTCCAGCGCCTCGGCGCCGTCTCGCACCACCGTCAGGGTGTTGGCGATCTTGGCCTCGGCGAAGGCGATGCGGGTCAGTTCGACGTCGTCCGGATTGTCCTCGACCAGCAGGATCTCTTTCTCGTTCACGCTCCGCTCCGCGACGCCGGCGCGGCCGGCAATTCGACGTGGAACACGCTGCCGGAACCGGGCGTCGACTCCGCCCACAGCCGGCCTGCATGCCGCTCGGCGATGCACTGCGCGATCGCCAGCCCGAGGCCGTGCCCGCCACCCTGCTCCGGTCCGTGCAGGCGCTGGAACGGCTCGAACATCCGTTCAGCATAGCGCATGTCGAATCCGCTGCCCTGGTCGCCGACCGAGATCACGATATGGTCGTCGCGACGCTCGCCGCGCACGTCGATGCGCACCCGCTCGCGTTCGCGCGAGAACTTCCAGGCGTTGTGCAGCAGGCGCTCGAACAGCTGCTTGAGCTGGCGCTCGTCGCCGAATGCCGCAAGCTGCGGCTGCACCGTCACCTCGGCGTCACGCTCCGGCTCGGCGTCCTGCAATTCGGCCGCGCTCCACTCCACCAACAGGCCGACATCGATCTGCTCCGGGCGCAACGGCGCCCGCGCGACATGCGACAGCTGCAGCAGGCCTTCGATCAATTCCTCCATGCGTGCGGCGGCATCGCAGATGCGATCCAGGTAGTCGCGCCCGCGCGCGTCGATGCCGTCGGCATGGCCGGCGGCGAGGATCTGCGCGTAACTGCCGATCGCACGCAGCGGCGCGCGCAGGTCATGGGAAATGCCGTGCGCGAGGGTTTCCTGCTGCCGGCGCAGCATCCGCAGCGCGTGCGCTGCCTCCTGCAGACGCGTCTCGGCGTCGTCGGCGGGCTGGTCTGAACGGGGCTCGGGAGACATCGCGGCTTCCGGGTGGTGCGCGGCCAGTCTAGCCACGATCCGGTCGCGGCAGCGTGTATCCGGGCTAAATCCCCGTCGGGCGCCTGCTAATACTTTTGGTGCATGCCGCGCAGGCGTGCAGGGCAAGAAAGGACGAGGGCGCCGCCCTGCGCGACAGCAGGCCCTAGAACAGGTCGCCCTGCGGCGATGGCGGCCGCGGCGGAATGAAGTGCGCGCAGTCGAGCGGCGGCAGGCGCCCGTAGCCAAGCCGGCGATGGGTGCGCGCGAAACGCCCGGCGATCAGGTCGGCGAACGGCCCCTCGCCGCGCATGCGCCGGCCGAACGTGCTGTCGTAGTCGCGACCGCCGCGCATCTGCCGGATCAGGCTCATGACGTGCGCGGCGCGCTCGGGATAATGCAGTTGCAGCCATTCGCGCCAGAGCTGCTTGAGTTCGTGCGGCAGCCGCAACAGTACGTGGCCGGCCGCGGCCGCACCATGTTCGCGCGCCGCCTCGAGAATGGCTTCCAGCTCGTGGTCCGTGATCATCGGGATCACCGGCGCCACCATCACCCCGACCGGCACGCCGGCATCGGCCAGTCGCCGCAGTGCCTGCAACCGGGCGTGCGGCGCCGATGCGCGCGGCTCCATCTTCGCCGACAGCCGGTTGTCGAGCGTGGTGATCGAGAAGTACACCGTGACCAGCCGCTGCCGCGCCAGCGCCGCCAGCAGGTCGAGGTCGCGCAGCACCAGCGCGTTCTTGGTGATCAGGCTGACCGGATGCCGGCACTCGGCCAGCACTTCCAGCAGTGCCCGGGTGATCCGGTAACGGCGCTCGATCGGCTGGTAGGCGTCGGTGTTGATGCCCAGCGCGATCGGCGAGCAACGATAGGAGGGCCTGGCAAGTTCCACACGCAGGCGCTCGGCGGCATTGGTCTTGGCGTACAGCCGGGTCTCGAAATCGAGGCCCGGCGAGAGATCCAGATAGGCGTGCGACGGCCGCGCGAAGCAGTACGCGCAGCCGTGCTCGCAGCCGCGGTAGGGATTGACCGACTGGCTGAAGGCGATGTCCGGCGAATCGTTGCGGCTGACGATGCTGCGCGCGCGCTCCTCGGTGACCACCGTGTCCGGGTGCGAGGCCTGCGCCTCGTCGGCCAGTTCCGCCAGACCGCCCCAGCCGTCGTCCTCGGCCCGGGCCTCGGTCTTCTCGAAGCGGCCGCTGACGTACGAACCCGATCCCCGCCCCTTGATCACCGTGGCCGTGGGCATCCGTTGCTTGCCGTTCTCACGCATGCCGATCAGATTAACTCCGCAGAATCGCAGTCGCCGCGACCGCGCCAGGCAGCCCCCATCGGTGGCGGCCATGATGAACGCGCCGCCGCGCGTCGCGAAGGGAAACAACGGCAGGGAACATCTGCCGTCGGCTTGCAACGGGTCGGGGCTGAAGCCCCTCTTACAAGAGCATCGGTGCCGGGGACGCCATGGGAGGCAAATTTCGATAGGGCCCTAACTGAACAGGCCGACGGCCCGGTGGCCGGTGCACGGCGTTCCCGCCGTTCCCGCTAGACACCAGAGCCGAGCCCCGCCCGGGGCGCAGCAGGGGAAATGCATGAGCCTGGTCGTCCAGAACGTCCGCCGGGATGGCCACCCCCGGATCCGGCCGATGCCTCCGCATCGAACCGGCGGTGGCCCGCCAACACCGATGACCGTCGACCGCGACGGTGCGCGGCTTCCGTCGATGCCCGGACCGGTGCCGCGGAACCGCGACGGCGCGGCCGCGCACCGTCGCCCACACACCTGCCTGTCATCCACGGCGCGGAGACTGGCCACTGCCGCGCGGCCGCTGCCGTCGTACCGCCGCGATCGGCAACCGCAAGGAGCGTGACGATGGCTGCCCTACCCAAGTTCAACCCGCACTGCGTGATCTGGTTCGGCCGGCCGTCGCCGCGCGAGCGCGACATGCTGGCAGCCGCCGGATGGCGGATGCGGATCGCCGATCCCGCCCGCGACATCCGCGTCGGCATGCGTGGCGAGGACTACGTGATCGGCCTGGTGGATCTGCGTGGCGGCGAGACCTCGGCGCTGGCGGCGCTGGAGCGGCTGGTCACCGACCATGCCGACCTGCCCCTGCTCGCGCTGACCTCGGAAGACACGCCGACCGAGGATGCCGGCGTGCGCCGGATCCTGAGCGCCTGCGGCGAGCGCCTGGTGGCACCGTTGAACCCGCAGCAGTTCGGCCAGGCGCTGTCGTCCTTCGATGTCGACGGCACGTGCATGGCGGACGACAGCGGCATGATCGGCCAGAGCGCGCCGATGCTGGAAGTGCACGGCATCCTCCACCGCTATTCGCGGGTCGACCTGCCGGTGCTGATCACCGGCGAGACCGGCACCGGCAAGGAGTTGGCGGCACGCGCGCTGCACGAGCGCTCCTCCCGCCACCGCGCGCCGTTCGTCGCGGTCAACTGCGGGGCGCTGCCGCCGAGCCTGGTGCAGTCGGAGCTGTTCGGCCACGAGCGCGGCGCCTTCACCGGCGCCAGTGCGCGCCGCATCGGCCTGTTCGAATCCGCCGACGGCGGCACCTTGTTCCTCGACGAGATCGGCGACCTGCCGCTGGACGCGCAGACCAACCTGCTGCGGGTGCTGCAGGAAGGCACCCTGGAGCGGATCGGCAACAGCCATTCGCTGCGGATCGACGTGCGTGTGCTGGCGGCCACCCATGTCGACCTCGAGCAGGCGGTCGCCTCCGGGCGTTTTCGCCAGGACCTGTACTACCGGCTCGACGTGCTGCGCGTGGACATGCCGCCGCTGCGCGATCGCGGCGACGACATCGAGCTGATGGCGCGGCGCTTCCTGGAGGCGTTCCGCGAGCACCATGCGGTGACCGCGCGCGGCTTCAACGCCGCCGCACGCCAGGCGATGCGCGCGCATCGCTGGCCGGGCAACGTGCGCGAACTGCTCAACCGGGTGCGGCGCGCGGCGGTGATCGCCGAACAGCCGTTGATCGGCCCCGCCGAGCTGCAGCTCGGAAAAGACGATGGCACGGGCGCGGGCCTGGACCACGCGCGCGAACACGCCGAGCGCGAGGCGGTGCTGTCGGTGCTGCGCGAAACCGGCTGCAACGTCAGCGCTTCGGCACGCCGGCTGCGCGTCTCGCGCGTCACCATGTACCGGTTGTGCCGCAAGCACCGGCTCTCGCTGGCGGAGATGCGGTGACCTTTTCACGCGCCGCACGCGGGATCACAGCATGTACGGCACCTTGAAGGTCAGGTTGAAGTCCGGCGCGTCCGGCGTCAGGCCGATGCCGAGCAGGCCCACCAGCGTGGTGTTGGCGTTGAGCGCGTGGGTCACGCCGAGATTGAAGGTGGCGGCGTTGGCGTCGCTGCCGATCACCTTGATCCAGTCCGCGTTCTCGTAGCGGGTGCGCGCACGCGCGTTGAGGCGGTCGCTCAGCGAGATGCTCAGGCTGGTGCGCTCGTTGAAGGCGAAGGCGACGCCGGCGCCGAAGTAGAACGCGCGGCCCAGCTGCACCTCGCCCGGGTTCACCGTGTCCGGGTTGTTGTCGAGGTCGTCGAAGCTGCCGGCGAACGAATGCACGTAGCCGATGTTGCCGAACAGGATCGCCGGATCGGTGGTCTTGACCGCCGACAGGCCGACGGTGGCTTGCCAGACGCCGTTGCCGGTCGGCTGCTCCTCCGGCACTGCGAAGCGGATGAAGTCGTCCTCGTCGCGCTCGAGCACCTTCCACGGAATGCCGTAGGGCTCGCGCCCGGTCGGCGCGGTGACGCCGACGTTGAGTACCGTTTCCGGCAGGAAGCCACGCTCGCCGAACAGCTTGTAGTTGGCGCTGGCGCTGATGTCGCCCAGGCCGGCGCCGTCGGTCTGCTCCTGCGCGACCGACGCCGCCGCGCCGCCGGCGCCGCCCTTCTGGTAGACGGTCTTGCGTGCGATGTAGGGCAGGTCGAGGTTCAGCGTCAGGCGCGGGTTGAGGCCCCAGCGCGCGGCGAAGTTGTAGTTCAGGGTGTCGGACTCGACGTTCTCGATGGCGATGTTACCGAGGAAGATCGCGTCCAGCGCCAGGAATCCGTTGAGGGTGAGCTGCTTGCGGTCGTAGCGGTTGTAGCTGACGCTGTTCTCCAGGATCAGCCGCTGGTTGAAGAGCGCCTGGTTCTGTTGCTTGACGTCGGCGACGCTGCGGGTATCCTCCTCGCGCGCGCGCCGCGCGTCCTCGGCGCTGCCGGCATAGCCTTCCTGCGGCGGTGGCGCGGCGGGCGCCGCGACCGGAGCCGGCTGCGGTGCAGGCGTTGCGGCGGCAGCGGCGATCGCCGTATCCGGCGTTCCGGTGGCCGGCGTCGCCGCGCTCTGGCCGCTGACCCGTGCCTGCAGCGCCTGCATGCGCATGTCCAGCTCGCGCAGGCGCCGTACTTCCTGGGCATAGCTGGCCTTGAGCGCGGCCAGCTCCTGCATCAGCTCGCCCATTTCCTTGTATTCGGCCGGGCTCGGCGCCACGCCCGTATCCTGCGCGGCGGCGGTGCCGCTCAACGCGAGCGCGAGCGCCATCGTCAGGAGCTTCGGTCGCGCGGTCGGTGTCCTTGTCACGTGGAACTCCTGCGGTTGCATTCGCGTCGTCCGTTCAAAGGTGGCCGCCGAGCCCGCGGGTCAGCGAGATCGCCTGCGCCACACCCTGGTCGAGCGCGGCATTGGCCGGCAGCGATTGCCGCACCAGGTCCAGGTGCAGCTGGTTGCCGACCGCCTGGCCGTCGCTGCCCAGGCGGATGCTCTGGCCGAGACTGCCGGCGCGGATCCACTGCTCGGCGGCGCCATGGCCGTCGACCTGCAGCAGGATCCGGGCTTCACCGCCGTCGAAGCCGGCGCTCGCGCTCATTCCCGCGGCGGCGGCTTCGGCGTGGCGGCCGCCGGCGGCGGCGATCGCGGCCGGCGCCTCGCCGTCGCGCACCGTCAGCGAGGTGACATTGCCGGCGACATTGCCGTCGCCCGCGACCTGCACCGACTGCACCATGCCCGAGACATTGGCCAGCCCCGCCGAATCGACGCTGCGCTGCCCCTGCGCGACCGGCAGGGGCGCGTCCTCGGCGGTGATGGTGACGCTGGGCCGGTAGCTGACCGTGGGCGTGCCGCGGCTGAAATCGAAGCCGAAATCGAGCTGGCCCTGCAGGGTCTGCCCGGCCGCGGTCTGCCAGGTCGAGACCATCGACACGCCGAACCACAGCACCGCGTCGTTGCCGACCGTATAGCGGCCGCGCATCAGGCCCAGTTCGGTGTCGGGAATCTCGGTCAGTCCGCGCGCAGGTCGCGCGGTCTCGCCGTCTGCCTGCGCGAGCGCGGACGCCATCGGCAGCCCGGCGCACAGCGCGGCCGGCAACGCCAGCGACCATCGTCGAATGCTATTCATTTCGTCTCTCCTTCAGAACAGGTCCGCGTGCGTGAATCCGAAATCGAGCAGTTCGGCGTCGGTGATCGGCCCCTGGCGCGCGTACAGCGTCTTCGCGCTGGGCCGGGACACCGGCTGCAGCAGCACCGTGTTCCGGTCGAAGTCACTGGCGATCACGATGAAAACGGCGCGCGACGGCCACGACTGCATGAACTCGTCGAACGGCACGCTGCGGTTGCCCAGGATCGGGTCGCCGAGCTCGACCTGGTCGCCGTCGACCTGCTTGAGCACCACGAAATGGCGAAAGCCGCCGACGTCCATCAGCACCAGCGCCGGCACGCGCAGGCTGCGCAGCCGCGCTTCGTCGACCCGGTAGCCGCGTCCGCGCATGCCCAGCGATTCGACATAGCGCTTGATGTCCAGGAGCGAAAAGCCGCGCTCCTGCACCAATTCCGGGTCCGCCACGCCCATCATGCCGTCGATCACCGTGGCCTCGTCGGCATCCAGCCGATATCCGTAGCGCAGGATCGTCGCCAGCGCGGCGGCGCCGCAGCTGTAGTCGGTGTGCTGGCGCACCAGGTGCCGGAAGCGCGCCTCGCGCATGCTTTCCACGGACTTGGTGATCAGGCCGCCGTCGGGGAGCACGCCGCTGAAGCGCACGTCGCCGGCATGGACACCGGCACACGCCGCCGACCAAAGGCAGGCGGCCGCAAAAACCTTCCGCAACATCGCGATCTCCGTTCGGGTGGAAGGCCCCGCTCCGCGGGGGAACGCGGAACGGGGCTTCCTGGGCTCCCGGCCTCAGGGGAAAGGCCGGGAGGTCACACGTTGCGACGGCGCTTATTCGCCGCCACCACCGCCACCGCCGCCGGTCGACGGCTGCGCCACGGCCAGGGCCAGGCTGTTGGCCTGCAGGTTGCCCGTGCCCGAAGCGACGTTGACGCCGATGTTGCCGGAGGCGTTGCTGAAGGCGCTGCCCGACAGGCTGGCGGTATTGGTCGCATCGACCACGACCCACTGCGTGGTGCTGACCGTCCCGCTCAGGCTGGCGACCAGGTCGCTGTAGGACAGCTCGACGAAGCCCAGCTCGCCGGACTCGCGACCCTGGTAGCTGCCGCTCTCGTCGGTATCGAAGGCGAGCCCGCCCACGCCCTGGCGGTACGGATTCTGCACCGCGCCCTGGCTCTCGCTGTCGAAGTCGGCATGGCCGATGCTGGGGCCGGCCGGATGGTCTTCGCCTTCCCACATGTCGGCGTAGAAGTTGCTCTGCTGGTAGGCGTTGCCGCGGCCGCTGTAGCTGCCCTGGGTGCTGCCGGCATAGCGGCCGGCGCCCACGCCCAGCGACCAGCCCTGGACCGGACCGCTCAGGCTGACCTCGACGCTGTCGGTCATCTCCTCGACGTGGCCCGCGTTGCTGACGACGTTGCCGGTGGAGATCTGCTTGGAGCTTACGCTCGCCTGCGCATAGGCGCTGGTGGCGACCGACGCCGCGAGCGCGTTCTTCTGCTGGTTGTTGTTGCCGGAAGCCACGTTGGCGCCGATGTTGCCCGAGGCGTTGGCGAACGCGTTGCCGCCGATGCCGGCGGTGTTGGTCACGCCCATGTTGAGCGTCTGGTTGCCGGCGCCGTACTGGTCGACGAAGACCTCGGCGTCGGCCAGGCCGAAGGCGAAGCTGGCGTCCGCGGCCGAGAGCGCGGCGGCGTTGTCCTGCACGTTGTTGTCGCCGGCGGCGACGTTGAACGCCAGGTTGCCGGATGCGTCCGAACCGACGTCGTCGCCGATCGAGGCGTCGTTGGTCAGCATGTCGTTGATGCCGACGTTGTCGGTGACCATCTGCCGGTTGTCGACCACGGCGATCGCCGCCGAATCGATGGCGATGTCGCCGGAGAGCGTCGGGTCACCGCTGAAGGCGATGTCGGAGCTCAGCGACAGCTCCTTGTCGAGCTGCACGTTGACCCCGTGCTCGTTACGCTCCGAACGCACCTCCTCGTTGCGCTCGATGTCCTCGTATACCTGGTTAGTACTCAGTCTGTGCGACTCGCTCACGCGCAGGCTCAGGTCATAGCTCTCGCTCAGGCTCTGGTCGATGTCGATATCGTGGTTGTAGTTGGTGTCGACGGTGTTGGTGGTGTAATTGCGGGTGTCGTCGACGGTGATGTCGTGATCGATCACCACGGTCTCGTTGTACTCGACGTCCTGTGCCTGTGCCGCACCGGCCGTTGCCGCGGCGACCGCAATCGCGAGCGCCGTCCATTTCATATTCGCTTTCATGATGTCCTCTGCTTTCTCTCTGGAGTGAAGTGCCGGTTCACGGAACGGTCTGCACGGACAGGACCAGCTGGTTGTCCGTGGCGTTGCCCGACCCCGCGATCTGATTGAGCTGCAGCACGCCCTCGAAGCCGCGTAGTGCGGAAGCTTCAACGGCGACCTTGCGGTCCGCCGTTTCCGCGCCCCCCTGGCCGGTGGGTTGCTGCAGCCCTGCTGACGCGAACGCCGGCGACGACAACTGCTCGTCGCTGGCTTCGCGTATGCCCTGTTGCGCCAGCGTCACGGCGATCGCGTTGAGTTCCGCGTTGCCGCTGCCGCTGGCCTGATTGATGGAGACCAGCCCGCTCGCGTCGGCGAATGCCTGCCCGCCGATGACGGCGGTCGCCTGCGTGGGCATGTCGAAGCGGTCGGATGACCGCGCCTGGCGCGCGGCGACCGCCGCCTGCGCCGTGTCGCCGCTGGCGAAGGCGCGCAGGTTGGCCTGCTGGTTGAGATCGCCCGCCGACAGGTTGACCGCGATCGCGCCGCTGGCGCCGTTGAAGGCGCGCTCGTCGACACGGGTCTCGGCCAGCCAGCCGAGCATCGCGGCGTAGTCGTCGCTCTCCTGCGCCTGCGCGCCAGCGAGCGGCAGCAGTGCCAGCAGCAAGACGAAGCGGAGCGGCGCCATGGTCATCGTCCGCCGTTGCCGTTGCCCGGCAGGTTGCCCAGCGGAAACTGCGAGAGCGCACCGTCGATGTGCCGGCCGATGCCGCGGGTGCCGGTACCGACGGCGCCGAGCGGTGCGCTCAAGGCGCCGTTGATGCCGGCCCCGGAAATCAGCCCGCCCCGTTCCGGGCTGGCCGGTCCGAGGCTCCCGGCCACGGCGGTCGCGGCGATCTGCCCGACCGCGGCGCCGCCCGTGCCCGGTTGCAGCCGGTTGCCCGAATCGATCGCCGCGAAATCGGCGTCGCTCAGTTCGCCGGTCCCCAGCGACCGGTCGATCTCACGATTCGGCGCCGGGTCGGCGATCACCGCCATGCTCGGCGGTGCCGGGCGGACGGCGTGGCGTGCATTGACGTCGCGCAGCAGCACCATCTCGCCGTGCCTCGGCTCCACGCCGTTGCGCGCGCCGGCGGCCTCGGCCGCGCCTGGCGCCATGCACAGCAGGCAGAGCGCGGAAATGTGGATGGGTCGGTTCATGGCATGGCCCCTTGCGGAAACGCGAGGGGATGGATGCACGATCCGTGCCACAAACAAAAATCTTTAAAAACAGTGACTTACATTCGTTCCAGGCAGCACGACGATGCCTCGATGTAACAGGGCGCCGGCACCGCCGGGCCCGCCGCGGCGGCGCGGCGGCGGCATGACGCGCTTCTTGGCGATCGCGGAGCCCTGTATCACTTGCGTTACACCCGGGCCGCAACGGTTTACATGGCGACGCTGCGGCGGCGTGCAGAGCGAAGCGCCGTCGCCGGCATGTGTTCCGCTTCCACGGAGGCG
Organism: Luteimonas salinilitoris; assembly: GCF_041300785.1. Lineage (NCBI taxonomy): Bacteria > Pseudomonadati > Pseudomonadota > Gammaproteobacteria > Lysobacterales > Lysobacteraceae > Luteimonas > Luteimonas salinilitoris. The sequence continues at coordinate 144,549 of NZ_JBFWIB010000006.1, read as the reverse complement.
GCGTTAGCCTAGGCAAACCGTTTCTCGGCCGACTTCCTCAAGGCTTCCGATGCCCGACCTGTTGCAGCGCGGCTGGGATGCGCTGACCTCGACCCCGGGGCTGACCGCGCTGCTCGTGCTCGGCTGGCTGCTGTACCTGGTCTGGCTGGGCGGCTGGATCGTGCTGCAGAAACGCGAACCGGTAGCGACCCTGAGCTGGCTGCTGGGCCTGGCGTTGCTGCCCTATCTCGGCTTCCTGGTCTACCACGTGTTCGGGCCGCAGAAGATCCGGCGCCAGCGACTGCGCCGCGAGAGCAACCGCGCCCGGTTGCCGCAGGAAACGGACGGGTTTTCCGGGCACTCCGACGCCGCCGAACTGGCGAGCCTGGCGCAAGGGGCCTCCGGCCTTGCGCCAGCCTCGGCCACCGAGGCCCGCCTGCTGATCGACGGCGGCGAGACCTACGATGCGCTGCTGGCCGACGTCGCCGCCGCGCGTACGCACCTCCATCTCGAGTACTACATCTACGACACCGACCATATCGGCATGGCACTGCGCGATGCGCTGGTCGAGCGCGCCCGGGCCGGCGTGCGGGTCCGGCTGCTGATCGACGCGGTGGGCAGCGGCCAGCCGCGACGGTTCTTTTCGCCGCTGATCGACGCCGGCGGCGAGGTGACGTGGTTCCATCCGACCCAGTTCGGCCGCATCTGGCAACGGCCATGGCTCAACCTGCGCAACCACCGCAAGATCGTGGTGATCGACGGCCGCATCGGCTACACCGGCGGCATCAACATCAGCGACCGCCAGGACGAGCGCCGGCGCGAGGACGCCTACCGCGACCTGCACCTGCGCCTGGAAGGCGAAGCGGTGCGCCGCCTGCAGAAGGTCTTCGTCGAGGACTGGCTGTACGCCAACGGCGACGAGACCTGCATCGGTGAGATCGCCGCGCAGACGCCAGCCTGCGACCCTGGCCCGATCGCCGCCCAGGTCCTGTCCTCGGGACCGGATTCGTCCTGGGAAGCGATCCACCGCCTGCATGTCGGCGCGATCCACGCCGCGCGCGTGCGGGTCTGGCTGGTGACGCCCTATTTCGTGCCCGGCGAGGCGGCGATGATGGCGCTGACGTCGGCGGCGCTGGCCGGGCTCGACGTGCGGCTGCTGCTGCCGCGGCGCTGCGATTCGCTGCTGGTGACGCTGGCGGCGCGGTCCTACTTCGACGCGCTGATGGAAGCCGGCGTCCAGGTGTACGAATATGGTCCGCGGCTGCTGCACAGCAAGGCGCTGGTGGTCGACGATTCGCTGGCGCTGGTGGGCAGCGCCAATTTCGACAATCGCAGCTTCCGGCTCAATTTCGAGGCGTCGGTGCTGTTCGACGACCGCGCGCTGACGGCGCAGCTGGCGCGCCACGTCGAATCGGAATTCGCGCGGGCGCGCCGGGTCCACGCCCGCGGCGACCGGCCGCTGCTGCGCGAACGCCTGCCCGAGGCGCTCGCCCGGCTGCTCTCACCGCTGCTCTGAGGGTCGCCCGCCCCGTCGCGACCGGCGGCCGCAGCCGCCCGCCGGACGGCTGCCAGCCCGCGCGGCAGGGGGTAGACTGGGGGAGTCTTCGTGGAAGGAGGGATTCCACATGCCTTGGTTGTTCCTGCTGCTGGCCATCGCCGCGTTCGCGATCGCGATGGCGACTTCCTCGCTGGCGCTGGCGGTGGTCTGCATCCTGGCCGCGCTGGTGCTGCTGGCGATCTGGGTCATGGGCCTGCTGGCACAACGCGTCGGCAGCCAGAGCCGCGACGACACGATGATGATCGACCCGCAGGAACTGCGCCGCCTGCGCGAGCAGGCCGAGGCGCGGCGCGCGAGCGAAGGCGTGGGCGCTCCAGGCGAAGCGCCGCCGCATTGAGCCCCGCGGACGTGCGCGCGGTCGCGCCATTGCCGAAAGCCGAGCGCGTGCCATGACCCGGCTCAGCGTCAATCTCAACAAGGTGGCGCTGCTGCGCAATGCGCGCGGCGGCGGCGAACCGGACGTACTCGAGGCCGCGCGCACCTGCCTGGACGCCGGCGCGCACGGCATCACCGTGCACCCGCGACCGGACGCGCGCCACGCCCGCAGCGACGACGTGCTGGCATTGGCGGCGTTGTGTCGGCAGCGCGGCGTCGAGTTCAATCTCGAGGGCAACCCGTTCGCGGCGCCGCGTCCGGGGTACCCCGGATTTCTCGCCCTGTGCGCCGAGGCGCGCCCGCGGCAGGCGACACTGGTGCCGGACGACGACGGCCAGCTGACCTCCGATCATGGTTTCGATTTCGCACGCGACGGCGATCGTCTGCGCCCGCCGGTCGCCGAACTGCGTGCGCTGGGGTGCCGGGTCAGCCTGTTCGCCGACGCCGGCGCGGCGGTCGAGCAGGCCGCGGCGATCGGCGCCGACCGCATCGAGCTCTATACCGGGCCGTTCGCAGAAGCGCATGCCCGCGGCGGCGGTACGGCCGCACGCGGCTGCGCCGAGACCGCAGGGCGCGCACGCGATGCCGGGCTAGGGGTCAACGCCGGGCACGACCTGAGCCAGGCGAATCTCGGCGCCTTCCTGGCCGCGGTTCCCGGCGTGCTCGAGGTGTCGATCGGCCACGCCCTGATCGGCGAAGCGCTGTATGCCGGGCTCGCGCCCACCGTCGAAGGCTACCTTCGACTGCTGGACGCCGCCCGCTAGACGCTCCGGCACCCCGGATCCGCACTGCACCCGGAACACTGACGCTCGAGAGCATGCTTGCCGCGGATCGACGCGGATCCGGCAGCCGGCCCGCGATGCTCGTTCGAATGCCCTCTCGCTCGCGAACGGACAGGGCAGCCCTGCGCCATGGTTTCGTAGGAGCGCGCCATGCGCGCGATGCCGCGCCAGGCAGTCTTCTCCGTTGCGGTGAGACAAGCCCCCGTCGCCACGGGCGGTGCCAATCAATAGCCAAGCCCATCACGATGGACCAACCTCTCATCTTCTTTGGCTTGAGGTGCGGGCGATTCACTGACACCGCCCGTGGCGACGGGGCTTGCTGCGTCGTAGCGGAAAGGACTGCCTGGCGCGGCATCGCGCGCATGGCGCGCTCCTACGGATCTCCGGCCGTACGTGCCTGGAACGGCCGGCCGATGCCTTGCGCGTCCGCGAAAATTGGCGAAGAACCAAAAAGAACGCCGCCCGGAGGGCGGCGTTGAAAGTCGGTAAGCGTCCGGCCGGCGCGCTGCAGGCGAGCCGGCCGGGATATAGCGTGTTTACTTCTTGACGAAGCCGATCTTGAGCATCTGCGCGTTCTTGGCCTGCGCCAGCACCTTGGCCAGGACGCCGTAGTCGGAATCCTCGCTGGCATCGATCTCCAGGGTCGGCTGGTTGGTCGGATCGCGCTGGACCTCGGCCTCCATCATGTTGCGCAGCGCCGACAAGGGTGCCGGGCTGTCGTTCCAGTACACCTGGCCCGCCGGATCGATGCGCAGCCGGATCGGCTCCGGTGGATCGAGCGGGTTCTCCGGCGGGGTGAGCGACTTTTGCGGCAGATCGATGTCGATCGGATACGACAGCTGCGGCGCCGTCACCATGAAGATGATCAGCAGCACCAACATCACGTCCGCGAGCGGAATGATGTTGATGTCGGCCATCGGGCCTTCGCCGGCATCGGAACTGAATGCCATCGTGGGTCTCCGTTAGTTTTGTTCGCGGGTGGCGACGAAGCCGACCTTGCGCATGCCCTGGGCCTGCGCAATGGTGACCACCTCGTTCACCACCCGGTACTTCGTGGTCGCGTCGCCGCGCACGTTGACCGGCGGCTGCGGCGTCTTCTGCGCCTCGACCGAGAGCGCGCTTTCGAGCAGCTGCCGGCTGACCGGCTGGTCGTTGAGGTAGATCTGGCCGCTCTCGGTTACCGCGATGGTGATCGGCGGAGCCGGCGGGGCTTCGTCCGGACGTTCGTCCAGATTGGCCTCCGGCAGATCGACCTTGATCTTGTGCGCCATCAGCGGTGCCGTGACCATGAAGATGATCAGCAGCACCAGCATCACGTCGACCAGCGGCACGACGTTGATCGTCGCCATCGGCTTGCCGCCGCCCTCATTGCTACTGAACGCCATATCCGGCCTCCTTCAGTCGCGCCCGAATCAGCGCTGGCCCGGCACTTCGCCGACGCGTGCACCGGTGGCGAAGAAGTCGTGCAGGTCATGCGCGAAGGTATCGAGCTTGTTGTTGGTGATTCGATTGGTGCGGGTGAAGAAGTTGTAACCCAGCACCGCCGGAATCGCCACGCCCAGACCGATCGCGGTCATGATCAGCGCCTCGCCGACCGGACCGGCGACCGCGCCGATGTCGGCCTGGCCGCTGGCGCCGATGCGGATCAGGGCGCGATAGATGCCCCACACGGTACCGAGCAGACCGACGAACGGGGCGGTCGAACCGACCGTCGCCAGCACGGTCAGGCCACTCTCGAGCCGCAGCGATTCGCGGGTCACGGCCTGGCGCAGGGCGCGGTCGACGAACTCGGAACGGTTCAGCGACTCGACCAGGCGCGAGCCCTCGTGGCGCTGATGGTGGGCCGCCGCCTGGGCGGCGTCGAGCGCGACCTTGGAGAACGGCTCGCTCCGGGGCTGCTCTTCCATGTAGCGGATCGCATCCTGCGCGTTCGGGGTTTCCCAGAACGTGCTGATCACGCGATCGGAGCTGGTACGCAGGCGCGCGTTCTTGATGAAGTTGAAGATGATCCAGTAGATCGACATGGCCGACATGACCAAGAGAGTGCACAGCACTACCCAGCCGACGATGTCGAGGTGCTGGATCATGTCGGCGAAGCCCATCTGCTGCAGCGCTGCGGCGCTGTCGGCGGCTCCGGTGACAGGGGCGTTGGTGGTTTCCTGCAGCATGACGCTTACCTTTGAGTGTTGAAGTTTGGAGTTATGGGGTGAATCGGTGGAGCGGAACGGGTGTTACGGACGCAACATCTATCTGGTAACCGGACCCGGCACGATCATCCGCCGAGGTTGAAGTCGACCGGCACGCGCACGCGCCCGGCCGAGGGCCTGCCGTCGACGGTGGCGGGATTGAAGCGCCACTTGCGCGCGGCCTGCATGGCGGCGCGGTCGAGATCGCGGTTGCGGCTGGATTTTTCCACCGAGACGTTGGTGACGTTGCCCTGTGCGTCGACGTCGACGATCAGCACCACCGTGCCTTGGACGCCCGCGCGCAGCGCCGACGGCGGGTACTTCGGCGGGTTCATGTTCTTCGACGAGATATCGACGCTGGCGCCGATGTCGGCCTGCGGCGCGGGCGGCGCGGGCGGCGCCGGCGGCGGGGCCGGGGTATCGATCGGAGACGGCTCGTCGAACACCACCGGCGGCTCTTCCGGCGGCGGTGGCGTCGGCGAAGGCTGCGGCGGCACGAGCTCCTTGACCTCCTGCTTCGGCGGTTCCGGCGGCGGCGGCGGCGGCGGCGGCGGGGGAGGCGGCGGCTCGATGATCACCACCTGGGTGACCTCTTCCTTCGCGGCCCCTGCATCGGGCGGGTTCACCGGGGCCAGCAGCAGCAGCACGGCGGCCGCATGGAACCCGATCACCATGGTGAAACCGGCGATGCGCGCCCAGTTGAGGCCTTCGTCTTCTTCGCTCTTGTCGATCGTCGGCAAGCGTTGCGTCATGCGGGGGAACTCAAGTCTGTCCGGACGCCGGAGCGCCCCGGTCTAGTTGTTTGGATACCCGCTGCCGCGATTTCGACGACGGGAATTTCCAAGTCTATACCAACTTTGGCACCGGTTACCAATCGACCGGAACCGGTTTCGGCAAGTCGGCGCCGGCTCATCGTGCCAGCAACTGTCGCGCTTCCTCGGGCCGCTTCAAGCCCTTGTCGAGCGCCTGCTGGGCAGCCTGCTTGGCTTCCGCGTCACGGCCTTCCCCGGCGAGGATCTTGGCGAGATTCAGGTACGACTCGCCGTTGTCGCTGAGCGGTGCCGCCTTCTGGTAGGCCTCGATCGCCGGCTCGATCTGGTCGGAGAAGTAATAAGCCTGCGCCAGCGCCACGTAGGTCTGATGGTCTTCCTTCAGCACGCCCTTCTGCAGGCCTTCCTTGATCACCTCGATCGCCTTCTGCTCGCCGCCTTCGCTGTTGATGTGCAGCGCGACCAGGTTGCGGTACTCGCGGTCCTCGGTCAGCTGACCCTCGGCGCGCAGCTTTTCCATCACCTCGATCGCCTTGTCGTCGCGTTCGGCCTGCATGTACATGCTCGCCAGATTGAGCTGCGAGCGCTTGTCGCCCGGCGACTGGCTCGCGACCTGCTCGGCGAGCGCGGTCGCCTCGGCGGTCTGTCCGGTCTCGGCGTAGGCGGCCATCAGCGCCTGGGTCCAGGCGGCGTTCGGCGTCTCCGAAGCCTCGATCGCCTGCTTGAGCGCCGGCACCGCCTCCCCATAGCGCTCGGCCTGGTACAGCAGCTGTCCTTTCAGCGCCAGGTCCTCGGGCTTGTCGCTCTGCGTTTCGGTGAGATAGCGGTCCAGCGTCGCCAGGCTCTCGTCGGTCTGCTCGTCCTGCGCCTGCAGTTGCGCGAGCATCATCATCGACTGGTAATGGCCGTTGTTGTCGAGCGCATCGAGTTCGATGGTCCGCTGTAGGTACGCCTTGGCCGCCCCGGTGTCGTCCTCGCTATAGGCGGCGTTGGCCGCCAACTGGGCGGCATAGGCCTTGTCGTAGTCGTTGGCGCGTTCCTCGGCGAGGATCTCGTCCGCGAGCTCGCGCACCTGCGCGTATTCTTCTTTCTCGAAGGCGGTGCCGAGCTTGTTCAATTTCGATCCCATCCGCGACGAGGCGCTCTCGCCGGGGGCTTCGCGCGTGGCCTGCGGATAGAGTTCCTCGGCCTTCGGCGCGCGATCGCGGCGCGACTGGCATTGCTCGACCGGAACGTTCGCCGGCGATTGCGCGGCGGCGGCATCGACGCCGAGCGTGGCGGCGACCGCCAGCGCGAGCAGGGCGGGCGCGTGGATCATCGATTTCATTGCATCACCTTCTCTTGTTGCCTGGGAACGCCGGTCGGATCGGCCGGTTGGAAAATCGTCGGGCGTCCTTCCCCGAAAGCGCGATGATGCCGATGCCGCGCTCGCGGCTCAACCGCATTTGGGAACGCGTCCGCTGGCGCGCGCCTGTTCGTACGTGGGCACCAGGCGCGCCGCGCGCGACTGGAGCTCGCCGATGCGGCTTTGCGGATCCGGGTGGGTCGACAGCCATTGCGGCGGGCGGCTGCCGCCCGCGGCGATCATGTTCTGCCAGAGATTCACGGCCGCGCGCGGATCGAAGCCGGCGCTCGCCATCAACTGCTGCCCGACCACGTCGGCCTCGCTCTCCTGCGCGCGCGAGCCGGGCAGCAGGAAGCCCGCCTGCGCGGCGATGCCACCGCCCTGCACCGCGGCATTGCCGACGCCCTCGCCGTAGCGCGAGCCGAGCAGCGAGCCGACCACCTGCAGCGCGCCGGAGGCGCCGGCCTGGCGGGTGATGCGTTCGTCGTGGTGGCGGGAGGTCACGTGGCCGATCTCGTGCGCGATCACCGCCGCCAGCTGGTCCTGGTCGCGGGCCACGCCGAAGATGCCCGTGTACACCCCGACCTTGCCGCCCGGCAGCGCGAACGCGTTGGGGTTGTCGTCGACGAACACCGCCGATTCCCAGCCGATCCGCTGCGCATCGGGCGGCAGCTGGCGCACGATCGCATTGACCACGCAGCTCACGTAGGCGGTCTGGCGGCTGTCGTTGCTGACCTTCTGCTTCGCCTTCATTTCGGCGAACGCCTGCGCGCCGAGCTGGTTGAGCTGCGCTTGGGGAACCGCACCGACGTACTGGGTGCGCCCGGTCGGCGAGGTGGTGGTGGCGCATGCCGACAACACGAGGGCGGCACCGAGCGCGAACAGGAACGGTTTCATGGCGAAGGTCCCGGGGATCGGCTGCCGTTGTAGAACGGCGGTGATTAAAATTTCGTCAAACGAACAACACCGTCGGCATCGACCTGGTCGCTGGCGCGAAGATCCTACGCGGCCCGCGTGTCGTCCGCGTGACCACGGCGTTCAGATATCCAGGTTGGCGACCCGCCCCGCCGCATCTCCGATGCGGTACCGATGGAGAAGCCGCGCGGCTTGCGACGGGGAGCCACGACGGCCTCAGACATCCAGATTCGCCACCTTCAGCGCGTTGTCCTCGATGAACCCTCGGCGCGGCTCCACCACGTCGCCCATCAGCGTGCTGAAGATCTGGTCGGCGGCCACCGCGTCCTCGATCCGCACCTGCAACAGGCGACGGGTTTCCGGATTGACCGTGGTTTCCCACAGCTGGTCCGGATTCATCTCGCCCAGCCCCTTGAAGCGCTGGATCTGGCGGCCCTTCTTGGCTTCCTCGAGCAGCCATGCCTGGGCCTCGGCGAAACTGGCGACCGGCTGGCTGCGATTGCCGCGGACGATGCGGCCGCCACCGCGCACCAGGCCATGCAGCAGTGCCGCGCACTCGCGCAGCGCCCGCAGCTCGCCGCCCTCGAACGCGGCCAGCGGCAACACCTGCTGCTGCTCCACGCCCATGTGGCGGCGGACGATCAGCAGCGTGGCCGGCACGCCCTCGCCGCCGCGCTGCAGCTGCAGCGCGTAGCGCGGGCGGCCCAGGCCGCTGCGGTTGAGCCGCGCCTGCAGGCCGTCGAGCACCTGCCGCGCCTGCGCATCGTCGCCGAGATGGGCGGCGTCGAGCGGCGCTGCGTCGATCAGCGCCGCCAGCACGGCCGGATCGTAGCGATGGGCATTGCGGGCGATCGCCTCGCGCGCGCCGGCATAGGCCAGCAGCAGCTTCTCGAGTTGGACGCCCTCGACCGGCGGCTCGCCCTCGGCCGGGATCAGCGAGGCGCCCTCGACCGCGTTGCCGGCCAGGTAGACGTCAAGCGCGGCATCGTCCTTGAGGTACAGCTCGCTCTTGCCCTGCTTGATCTTGTACAGCGGCGGCAGCCCGATATAGATGTGGCCGCGCTCGATCAGTTCCGGCATCTGCCGATAGAAGAACGTCAGCAGCAGCGTGCGGATGTGGCTGCCGTCGACGTCGGCGTCGGTCATCAGGATGATGCGGTGGTAGCGCAGCTTGTCCGGGTTGTATTCGTCCTTGCCGATGCCGGTGCCGAGCGCGGTGATCAGGGTGCCGACCTCGGCCGAACCCAGCATGCGGTCGAAGCGCGCGCGCTCGACGTTGAGGATCTTGCCCTTGAGCGGCAGGATCGCCTGGGTCTTGCGGTTGCGGCCCTGCTTGGCCGAGCCGCCGGCCGAGTCGCCCTCGACGATGAACAGTTCCGAGAGCGCCGGATCCTTCTCCTGGCAGTCGGCCAGCTTGCCCGGCAGGCCCGCGATATCGAGTGCGCCTTTGCGGCGGGTCAGGTCGCGGGCCTTGCGCGCGGCTTCGCGGGCACGGGCGGCATCGACGATCTTGCCGGCGATGGCGCGCGCCTCGGCCGGGTTTTCCTGCAGGAACTCCTCCAAACGTGACGCGAACGTGCTTTCAACGACCGGTCTCACGTCGGACGAGACAAGTTTCTCCTTGGTTTGCGAGGAAAAGCTCGGATCCGGCACCTTCACCGACAACACCGCGATCATGCCCTCGCGCATGTCGTCGCCGGACAGGCTGATCTTGGCCTGGCGGGCGATCCCGTTCTGCTCGATGTAGTTGCTCAAGGTGCGCGTGAGCGCCGCGCGGAAGCCGATCAGGTGGGTGCCGCCGTCCTTCTGCGGGATGTTGTTGGTGAAGCAGAACATCGTTTCCTGGTAGCTGTCGGTCCACTGCAGGGCGACGTCGACGGTGATGCCGTTCTGTTCGCCGCTCACCGAGATCACGTTGGGGTGCAGCGGGGTCTTCAGCTGCGCCAGGTGTTCGACGAAGGAGCGGATGCCGCCTTCGTACTCGAATACGTCGCGGCGCGCTTCGCCGCGCTCGTCGCCGCGTTCGTCGACCAGGGTGATGCGTACGCCCGAATTGAGGAACGACAGTTCGCGCAGGCGCCGGGCCAGGATGTCGTAATGGAACTCGGTGTCGGTGAAGATCGCGGTGGCCGGCTTGAACCGCAGCAGGGTGCCGCGCTTTTCCGACGGCTCCCGCGCCTCGAGCGGATACAGCGGCTCGCCCAGCGCGTATTCCTGCCGGTAGTGCCGGCCATCGCGCCAGATGTCGAGCCACAGGTGCTCGGACAGCGCGTTGACCACCGACACGCCGACGCCGTGCAGGCCGCCGGAGACCTTGTAGCTGTTGTCGTCGAACTTGCCGCCGGCATGCAGCACGGTGAGGATCACCTCGGCCGCGGACACGCCCTCCTCCTTGTGGACGTCGACCGGGATGCCGCGGCCGTTGTCCGATACCGCCACCGAGCCGTCCGGATGGATGGTCACGACGATGTCGTCGGCATGGCCGGCCAGCGCCTCGTCGACGGCGTTGTCGACCACCTCGAACACCATGTGGTGCAGCCCGGTGCCGTCGTGCACGTCGCCGATGTACATGCCGGGACGCTTGCGCACCGCCTCGAGGCCGCGCAGCACGGTGATCTTGCTGGAATCGTATTCGGTGCCGCCCGGCGCGGGCGGCGAAGGGATCTGGTCGGTCATTCGCGTCTTCTGGGCTGGACGGGTCCCGTTCGTCACCGTCGCGCCGGCCACGACCGGCACACACATTAACTATAGGGACTCAACGCGCGATTATAGCATCGCGGCCGCCGCCGGATCGCGCCAACGCGGCGCGACGACGGGGCGCTCAGGCGGGAGTCACCCCGCCCTGTTCCACGTGGAACCGACGCACGTCCGGCATCTCGGCGCCCACCTCCGCCGGCCAGTCGGTGCCGGTGGCGAAGACCTGGGCATCGCCTTCCCGCAGCAGCGCCAGCACCCGTTGCCGGTGGCCGGCGTCGAGCTCCGAGGCCAGATCATCCAAGAGCATCACCGGCCATTCGCCCCGGCAGGCGGCGTAATCGCCGGCCTGCGCCAGCAGGCAGGCCAGTGCCGCAAGCTTGCTCTGACCACGCGACAGCGGCTCACGGTTCGGCGCACTGGAGAACTCGACGCGCCAGTCGGCCCGGTGCGGACCGACACCGGTGTGGCCGAGCATCCGGTCGCGCTCGCGCGCCACCAGCAACGCATCTTCGAGGCCAAGCTCTCCGCGGCGCCAGCCAGGCTGAAACACCAGTGTCGCCGCGCCCAGCATCGGCGCGATCCGGGCCACGGTGGCCGCCAGCACCGGTTGCAACCGCTCCAGGTAATCCTCGCGGAATCGGGTCAGCGGTTCGCCGGCCAGCGCCAGTTCACGGTCCCAGACTTCGAGCTGGTCCGCCGGCGCGCCGGACTTCAGCAATGCATTGCGCTGCTTCAAGGCCCGCGCGTAGCGGCGCCACAGCGGAAGGAACTCCTGTTCCACGTGGAACAGGCCCCAATCGACGAAGCGCCGGCGCGGTTCGCCGCCACCGGATATCAGGGCATGGCTGCCGGGCTCGAAGCTGACCACCGCCAGTGCAGCGCACAGGTCGCCCAGCTGCGCCACGGCCTGGCCGTCGAGCCGGCCCTCCCAGTCCTGTCCGCTGTGACGCAGGCCGGCGCGGCGCGCCCGTCCAGGCTGCCGCTCCGACCATTCCACGTAGACCTCCAGGGCCTCGGCGCCGGTGCGCACCAGTCCGTCGCGCACGCGGCCGCGGAAGCTACGCCCGTAGGCCAGCAGATGCACCGCTTCCAGCACGCTGGTCTTGCCCGCGCCATTGTCTCCGACCAGCAGGTTGAGCGAAGGCCCCGGCGCCAGCTCCACCTCGGCCAGCCGGCGCAGATCGCGGATCTGCAGCCGGGTTACATGCATGTTGTCGGCTCCCGGGCCGGTAGACAGGAAGCAAAACGCCCGGACCATGCCGGGCGTTCTGGTTTCACGTGGAACCTGAGCGCAGTCACAGCCGCAGCGGCATCACCACGTGGCGGCATCTTTCGTTGCCGGCCTCGCGGACCAGCGCCGACGAGTTCGCATCGCGCAGCTGCAGGACGACGTGCTCCTCGCGCAATGCGGACAGGGCATCGAGCAAGTAGTTGACGTTGAAGCCGACCGCCAGGTCGTCGACATTCGTCTCAGCCTCGACTTCCTCCTGCGCCTCTTCCTGCTCGGGGTTGTGCGCGCTGATCTTCAGCTGTCCGGGCGAGACTTCGATGCGCACGCCGCGGTACTTCTCGTTGGACAGGATCGCCGCGCGCTGAAGCGACGCCCGCAAGGCCTCACGTTCGATCCGCACCTCGCGATCGGCGCCGATCGGGATCACCGCCTCATAATCGGGGAAACGGCCGTCGATCAGCTTGGTGGTGAAAGTGACGTCGTCGCGCCGCACCCGCAGATGGTTGCGGTCCATCTCCAGTTCGAGCTCGCGGTCGACCCCTTCGAGCAGACGCTGCAGCTCCTGGATGCCCTTGCGCGGCACGATGATCTGCCGCTTGTTGCTTACGGTGGCCTCCAACTGCGCCTCGCACAGCGCCAGGCGGTGGCCGTCGGTGGCCACGCAGCGCAGGTGTCGGTCCCCGAGGTCGAACAGCAGGCCGTTGAGGTAATAGCGCACGTCCTGCTGCGCCATCGCGAACGCCGTGCGCTCGATCAGTTCCTTCAGCACCGCCTCGGGGACCTGTACGCGCTCGGTGGTCTCGACGTCGTCGATCGCCGGGAAGTCGTTGGCCGGCAGGCTCGCCAGGGTGAAGCGGCTACGCCCCGCCTGCACCGTGACCTTGTCGCCGGTCTGCGAGACGGTGACCTTGCTGCCGTCGGGCAGGGCGCGGACGATCTCGAACAGCTTGCGCGCCGGGATCGTGGTCTCACCGTCCTGGGCGTCGTCGACCGGGGTCCTGGCGACCATCTCCACCTCCAGGTCGGTCCCGGTCAGCGACAGACGGCCGTCGGCCACCTGGACCAGCAGATTGGCGAGCACCGGCAGGGTCTGCCGCCGCTCGACGACGTTGACCACCTGCGCCAACGGTTTCAGAAAGACTTCGCGTTGCAGACTGAAGCGCATGCCGGTCGTGTCCCCGTGCCCAAGATTGAAGAGATTGGATAAAACAAGAAACTGGTGGTGATGGAGCCCGGAATTTCGGGCGATAACTCACTTAACTATCTGAAATAAAACACTATTATTCGATCACAACCGGGTGGATAACGGCTCCCCCGGAAGGCCGACAACCTGTGGATAGAATCAGCGGCGCCATTCGATCCTCAGGTTGTCCACAACTTGTCCGGTTCCTGTCCACCGGGCTTGTACGCGGCACCTTCGCCGTCATTCGCTGAGTTTGCGGATCAGCTTGTCCCAGTCCTCGCGCAGCTTGCCGTCGGTTTCCATCAGGTGCTTGATCTGCCGGCAGGCGTGCAGCACGGTGGTGTGGTCGCGCCCCGCGAACGCGTCGCCGATCTCGGGCAGGCTGTGCTCGGTCAGCTCCTTCGTCAGCGCCATCGCCACCTGTCGGGGCCGGGCCAGCGAGCGGGTGCGTCGCTTGGACAGCAAGTCCTTGATCTGCAGACCGTAGTAGTCTGCCACGGTCTTCTGGATATTGGCGATGCCGACGCTGTGCATCTGCGCGCGCAGCAGGTCGCGCAGGGTCTCCTGGGCGAATTCCTGGGTGATGCTGCGGCCGGTGAAGTTGGCGCGCGCGACCAGGGTGTTGAGCGCGCCTTCCAGGTCGCGCACGTTGGAGCGCATCTTCTTGGCGATCAGGAAGGCGACGTCCTCGGGGATCAGCGCGCCGCGCTCGCGCGCCTTCGACAGCACGATCTGCGCGCGGGTCTCGAAGTCGGGCGGGTCGATCGCCACCGACAGGCCCCAGGCCAGGCGCGACTTGAGGCGCGGCTCGAGGCCGTCGACCTCGCGAGGGAAGCGGTCGCAGGTCATGATGATCTGCTGGCGCCCGTCGAACAGCGCGTTGAAGGTGTGGAAGAACTCCTCCTGGGTGCGCTCCTTGCCGGCGAAGAACTGGATGTCGTCGATCAGCAGCGCATCGACCTGCTGGAACTGGCGCTTGAAGCCGTCCATCGCCCGGTCCTGCAGTGCCCGCATCATCGCGCTGAAGAACTGCTCCGAGCGCAGGTACAGCACCCGCACCGACGGGTTCTGGCGCCGCATCTGGTTGCCGGCGGCGAACATCAAGTGGGTCTTGCCCAGGCCGGTGCTGCCGTACAGCAGCAGCGGATTGTGGGCGCGGTCCCCTGGCTTCTGCGCCGCCTGCCAGGCAGCGGCGCGGCCGAGCTGGTTGCTGCGGCCCTCGACGAAATTTTCGAAGGTGTAGTGGCTGTCGAGATTGCCGTGGAACGCCTCGGCCGCCGGCGCATGCGCGATCACCGGCAGGGTGTCCATGTTCGTCCGCGGCAGCGAGCCGATCTCGAGCGCAACCTCGGCGCTGCCGGAGAAATGCCCCAGCAGTTCGCGGATCCGGGTCAGGTAGCGCGAGCGCACCTCGTCGCGGACGAAGGCATTGGGTGCGTACAGCACCGTGGTGTCGTCGCGACGTGTGGCCTGCAGCGGCTTGAGCCAGGTATGGACGTCTTCGGCCGGAAACTCGGCTTCGAGGCGTTCGAGACAGCGGGGCCAGGCATCCATCGGGCGTTGCGTCTAGGGTCGGCAAAGGCGCCGGACAACGGCAACCGTCGCGGCGCGGGCGGGGAGAGGGTGAAGCCGCAGACTACCATTGCACCCCGTGGGGCGCATCATCGCCGCCGCCGCGGGCGGCGAACCGTCGCTGGCCCAAGCCGCCGCCAAGGTTGACCTGCCGGCCGTGGCGCCGCTAGAATCTCCGGTTCTTTCCGTCGCGCACCGCACGAGAGTTCCACCATGGCCACCAAGCGCACTTACCAGCCCAGCAACCTCAAGCGCAAGCGCGACCACGGTTTCCGTGCCCGCATGAAGACCGCCGACGGCCGCAAGATCCTGGCTCGCCGCCGCGCCAAGGGTCGCAAGCGCCTGACGGCCTGACGCCGTCGTTCGCACGGGCGCCGCGGCGCCCCGTTCCCGAGCGCCAGTTTTCCGATGACCGCCGGCTTCCCGAAGCAGGCCCGCGTCCGTGCGCGCGCCGATTTCGATCGCGTGTTCAAGCACGCCCGGCGCACGGCGTCTCCGCTGATGGCGTTGCACTGGCTCGACGACGCGTCGCCGCCGCGGCTCGGCCTGGCGGTGTCGCGCAAGGTCGATCCCAACGCGGTCGGACGCAACCGCATCAAGCGCGCCCTGCGCGAACAGTTCCGAAGCCTGCGCGCGCAATTGCGCCCCGGCGCATATGTGGTCGTGGCCCGCGCGGCATCGGCCGATGCCACCGCCGCCGCGTTGCGCGAAGGCTTCGTCGCGGTGCTCGCGCGCGCCGGTGCGTTGCCGCCACCGGCGGCGGACGGCACAATGCCGGGCGCTTCCTCCTCTTCCACCCCGTCCCACGTCCCTACGCCGGATCGCTGCGGCGAATGAGCTTGCCTGCCTGATGAACCAGACCCGTACCTTCCTGATCCTCGCCTGGCTGATGGTGGCGACGTTGCTGTGGATGGAGTGGAACCGGGACAAGGACGCGGCGCCGGAAGCGGCCGCCTCCGCCGAACAGGCCGAGGCGCGCGGTGCGGCCGTGCCCGGCAGCGATGCCGGAACCGGAACCGGAGCCGGGACGGCGGCGGTGCCGACGGCGCCCGATCTGCCTGCCGAGGCGGAGAGCGCGAGCGCGGCGGTGCCGGGGATGCAGGCGCCTGCACCTGCGGCTGCCGGCGACCAGTCGGTCACGGTCACCACCGACGTGCTGCGTCTCACGCTCAGCCGTGGCAATGTGATCGACGCCGCCCTGCAGGGCTACCCGCAGACGCGCGACGAAGACAGTTCGCCGGTCAAGCTGCTCGACACCGATCCGGCGCGCTTCTACGCCGCGCAGAGCGGCTGGGTCAGCCAGGCCAATCCGGCCCCGGACCACGAGAGCGGCTTCGTTCCGGAGGGCGCCGAGCGCGCCTATCGCCTGACCGAGGGCGGCGACGCGGTCGACGTGCCGTTCGTCTGGCGCGGCGCGGACGGCGTGACCATCCGCCGCACCGTCACCGTGCGTCGCGGTTCCTACGCGATCGACGTGCAGGACACGGTGGTCAACGAAGGCGCACGGCCGTGGCAGGGTTTCGTCTATCGGCAGCTGATGCGGGTGCCGCCGCAGGTCAAGCGCGGCATGACCAATCCGGAGTCTTTCAGCTTCAGCGGCGCCACCTGGTACAGCGGCGACGAAGGCTATGGACGTCGCACCTTCGGCGACTTCGCCGATGACGGCCCGCTCAACCTGCAGGCGCGCGAAAGCTGGATCGCGATCCTGCAGCACCACTTCTTCACCGCGTGGATTCCCGAGCCTGACGCCGAAACCACGATCTCGCTGCACGTCGACGGTCCGCGACACCTGATCCGCGAGGTCGGACCGGGTCTCAACGTCGCCCCGGGACAGCAGGCATCGACCGAGGCGCGGCTGTGGGTCGGTCCCAAGCTGGTGCAGCAGATCCAGGCGCAGGACGTGCGCGGCCTCGACCGCGCGGTCGACTACTCGCGCTTCTCGCTGTTCGCCTTCGTCGGCGAATGGTTGTTCTGGCTGCTCGACAAGCTGCACGACCTGTTCAAGAACTGGGGCTGGTCGATCGTCGGGCTGGTGCTGCTGGTGAAGCTGGCGATGTATCCGCTGTCGGCGGCGCAGTACAAGTCGATGGCGCGCATGCGCAAGTTCCAGCCGCGCATCGCCCAGCTCAAGGAGCGCTACGGCGACGACCGCCAGAAGTTCCAGATGGCGATGATGGAGCTGTACAAGAAGGAGAAGATCAATCCGGTCGGCGGCTGCCTGCCGATCCTGCTGCAGATGCCGATCTTCTTCGCCCTGTACTGGGTGCTGCTCGAGTCGGTGGAACTGCGCCATGCGCCGTGGATGCTGTGGATCCAGGACCTGACCGCGCGCGATCCTTGGTTCATCCTGCCGGTGATCAACATCGCGGTGATGTGGGCGACGCAGAAGCTCAGCCCGATGACCGGCATGGATCCGATGCAGCAACGCATGATGCAGCTGATGCCGGTGGTGTTCGGCGCGGTCATGATCTTCTTCCCGGCCGGCCTGGTGCTGTACTGGGTGACCAACGGCGCGCTCGGCCTGGCGCAGCAGTGGTGGTTCATCCGCAAGTACAGCGAGCCTGCCGCCAAGCAGGCTTGAGAGCCGGGAATCTGAAGGCCGGGAATCGGGAGTCGGGAATCGGTAAAGGCAACAGCAAATGCAGCCTCTGCCGTTGCGTGAACGGCGGCTCCCCTTAGTGGGAGTGGCGGTGGCATGCCACCGCCGGGAAGTCGCGACACCGTCCGCTCACCGATCGCCCGATATCAGCGCTCCCGCAGGCCCTGTTTCCGAGTCCGTTTCTCCCTTCCTGGACGTCGAACCCAGGAAGGCGAGCCGAAAAGGGGCGTTCCTCGGCACCTCACCGCCGTATCCTGCCCTGCGATTCCCGATTCCCGATTCCCGGCCGTGACTACCGACACCATCGTTGCCATCACCACCGCGGCAGGCGCCGGCGGCATTGGCGTGGTGCGGCTGTCGGGCCCGAAGGCGCGCCGCATCGCCGAGACGATCTGCGCGCAGCCGCTGCAGGCACGCCGTGCGCATTACGTCCGCGTCCGTGATGCCGACGGCGCGGTGCTCGACGACGGCATCGCGCTGTGGTTCCGCGGCCCGGCCAGCTACACCGGCGAGGACGTGGTGGAACTGCAGGCGCACGGCAGTCCGCCGATCCTGCGGCAGCTGGTCGCGCGCTGCTGCGCGCTGGGAGCGCGACCGGCGCGCGCCGGCGAGTTCAGCGAGCGCGCCTTCCTCAACGGCCGTCTCGACCTGACCCAGGCCGAGGCCGTCGCCGACCTGATCGCCGCCGGCGACGCCCGCGCCGCGCGCGCCGCGCGGCGCGCGCTGGAGGGCGAGTTCTCGCGGCGCGTGGAGGCGCTCGCCGCGGCGCTGCTGGCGTTGCGGGTGCAGGTGGAGGCGAGCATCGACTTCGCCGACGAGCCGCTCGACACCCTCGGCGGCGAACGCCTGCGCGAACGCCTCGACCAAGCGCTCGCCGACCTGGACGCGCTGCTGCTGGCCGCCGAGCGCGGGCGCAAGCTGCGCGACGGCCTGCATGCGGTGATCGTCGGGCCGCCCAACGCCGGCAAGAGCTCGCTGCTGAACGCCCTGGCCGGCAGCGAGCGCGCCATCGTCACCGAGATCGCCGGCACCACCCGCGACCTGCTGCGCGAGACCGTGCGCATCGGCGGCGTGGAACTGACCCTGGTCGACACCGCCGGCCTGCGCGCCGGCGGCGACGCGATCGAGCGCGAAGGCATGCGCCGCGCCGAAGCGGAACTCGGCCAGGCGGACCTGGCCATCGTGGTGCTGGACGCACGCGATCCCGGTGCCGGCCGTGCCGCCGTCGCGGTGGCGATCGCGGCAGTGCCACAGCGGTTATGGCTGCACAACAAGGTCGACCTGCTCGGCGTTCCGGTTGCCGGTGAGGCCGACGATGCCGATGTATTGCGGGTTTCGGTACGCACCGGTCACGGACTGGAGCGCCTGGTGGCGCGATTGGAGGCGTTGGCGCAGGGGCCGGAGACGGGCGCGGAGGCCGGGACGTTCAGCGCCCGGGCACGGCATGTCGAGGCGCTGCAGCGTGCCGGCCGTGAACTCGCGGCCGCGCGCGCCGCGCTGCGCGACGAGGCCCTGGAACTGGCGGCGGAGGCGCTGCGGGCCGGCCACGACGCGCTCGGCGAGATCACCGGCCGGGTCGCGCCGGACGATCTACTGGGTCACATTTTCTCGACGTTCTGCGTCGGCAAGTAGGCGCAGGGGCCCGTTCACGGGGGCGAGGGTGTTGACAAATGGCGCCCACTGCCGCGTCCTAGGCATACGTGCGGCATCGCACATCAGGGGGAGTTCTCGATGTTTTTGACAGACAACGGGCGCACGCGTCCGCTTTGGTACCGAATCGTCGCCGGCGCGGGGCTCGCCTGTGCGCTGGCGGCCTGTTCGCAGGAACCGGCCGCGCCCGAGGCGGAGCCGGACGCCGCCGCGAAAGCCGCGCCGGCCGAACCCGCCGAGGCGGCTGCCGACCAGACCACGACCATGAGCACCGAAGAGCTGCGCGCCTCGGCTGCCAAGGCCTACCAGGAGAGCCGCCTGTACGCGCCGGCCGGCGACAACGCGATGGAGTACTACCTCGGCCTGCGCGACAGGCAGCCGGGCGACGCCGGCGTCTCCAGCGCGCTGACCGATCTGTTGCCGATGACGGTGATCGCCACCGAGCAGAGCCGCGACCGCGAGGATTTCGAGGAAGCCAGGCGCCTGCTGGCGCTGATCGAGCGCGCCGACAAGCAGCATCCGGCGCTGCAGCGGCTGGGCAACAGTATCGATGCCGCCGAAGAGGCGGTCACCCAGCGCGCCGAGCAGCAGCAGCTGACCGCGGAGCAGGAAGCCGAGCGCAGGCAGCAACTCGAGGAGGAGCGCCAGCGACAGCAGCTATTGCAGCAGGAGCAGGCGGCCAAGGAGTTGGCCGCGCAGCAGGAGGCCGAGCGCCAGGCGGAGGAGGAACAGGCCGTCGCCGAAGAAGCCGCCGCGCAACGCGCCGCGCAGCAGCGCGCGGCCGAACAGCGCGCAGCGGAGGAACGCGCCGCGCAGGCCGCCGCGGCAGCGGCGACGCCGACCGCCGCCGACCTGCGCGCGATCAGCACGCCGGCGCCGCGCTATCCGCCCGAGGCGTTGCGCAGCGGCCAGGGCGGCGAGGTGCTGGTGGAGTTCACCGTCGGCGCCGACGGTTCGGTCAGCAGCGCCCGCGTGGTCCGCGCGGATCCGCCGCGCGTGTTCGACCGCGAGGCGGTCGCCGCGGTGCGGCGCTGGCGCTTCGAGCCGGTGGCGGCGCCGGTGACGACGCGGCGCACGATCGCGTTCACGCCCGGCGGCTAGGGCACCGTGGTCCTCGCGACGAAAAGGCCCGGCGCAATGCCGGGCCTTTCATTTGGACGGCGCCTCCGGCGACTGCGATCAGGCCGAAATCGCCAGCTTCTCGCGGTGGTAGAGCCGCGCCGCCAGCAGCCACAGCAGCAGTCCCAGGCCGAAGCCGGCGCCGAGGTAGACCGTCCACTCCTGCATCGTCACTGCTTCGCTGCGGACCAGCTTGAGGATCATCTGGTTCTGCGCCAGGAACGGCACGGTGAACTGCCACAGCTGGTTCTTCACCGGATTCACCATCAGCACCACGGTCGGGATGATCGGCAGGAACATCAGCACGCTCATGTAGCTCTGCGCCTCCTTCACCGACTTCACGCTGGCCGCGATCAGGGTCAGCAGCGTGGTGCCGATCAGCACCATCGGCAGCAGTACCAGCAGCAGCCGCAGCATGGTCGGCAGGGTCACGTCGATCAGCTGCAGCGGCCCCGGCGCCAGCGAGAAGCTGAGCTTGAACGACAGCAGGATCAGCAGCAGGCTCAGCATGCCGAACAGGCAGGCGGCGAGGATCTTGCCGCTCATGATCGCCGAGCGCGATGCGGGCGTGGCCAGCAGCGGTTCCAGCGACTGCCGTTCGCGCTCGCCGGCGGTGACGTCGATCACCAGATAGGCGCCGCCTATGAAGCTGAAGAGGATCAGCATGTAGGGCAGGAACGCCAGCAGCATGCCGCGCCGCGCTTCCGGCGTAGCGACGTCGCGCTGCGCGACCTGCACCGCGAACCCGGATTGCGGACTGATGCCGCGATTGATGCCGCGCAGCGCACCGACCGTACGGCTGTACTCGCCCAGCACCGCGCGCAGGCGCTCGACCGGAATGCGCGAGTCCTGGCGCGAACTGTCGTAGATCAGCTCGACGCGCGCGCTGCGGCTGTCGCGCCACTGCTCGCCGAACTCCGGATCGATCTTCAGCACCACGTCCGAGGCCTGGTCGCGGACCTCCGCGTCCGGATCCGCCGGCGCAGGCATGGCGACGATGTTGCGCCCCTGCAGGAAGCGGACCAGGTTCGGCGCCTGCTCGGCGCCGACCACCGGGACCTCCAGCGTCGATTCGAGCTGCGTGCGCACGCGCTTCTCGGCCATCGCGCCGATGCCGAGAATCAGCGCCGGCATCAGCAGCGGCCCCATCACCAGGCCGAGCATCAGGGTGCGGCGATCTCGGAACAGGTCGAGCAGCTCCTTCCGGGCGACAATCGCGACGGCCCTCATGCCGCTTCTCCCTGATCGAGATCGGCAAGCCGCACGAACACGTCCTCGAGATCGTCCAGGCCGGTGGCGGCACGCAGCTCGTCCGGCGTGCCGATCGCGCGGACCTCGCCGTGCGCGATCACCACGATGCGATCGCACAGCGCGGCGACCTCCTGCATGATGTGGCTGGAGAAGATCACGCAGCGCCCCTCGTCGCGCAGCCGGCGCAGGAAGCCGCGCAGTCCGCGCGTGGTCATCACGTCGAGGCCGTTGGTGGGTTCGTCGAGAATGACGTTGCGCGGGTCGTGCACCAATGCGCGCGCGATCGCGGTCTTGGTGCGCTGGCCCTGCGAAAAGCCCTCGGTGCGCCGGTCCAGGAAGTCCTCCATGACCAGCGTCTCCGCCAGCTGCTCGATGCGGGCCGCGATGGTGCCGGCATCCAGGCCGTGCAGCGCGCCGAAGTAGGCGATGTTCTCGCGCGCGGTCAGGCGCTTGTAGACGCCGCGCGCATCGGGCAGTACGCCCAGCCGCTGCCGCACCGCGGTGGCCTCGCGATGGGCGTCGAGGCCGTCGACGCGGACGTCGCCCTCGTCCGGCTTCATCAGCGTGTACAGCATGCGCAGGGTGGTGGTCTTGCCGGCGCCGTTGGGGCCGAGCAGGCCGGTGATCTCGCCGTCGCGGGCCTCGAAGCCGACGCCGCGTACCGCGTGCACGGGACCGGCCTTGGCCTTGAACGTCTTGTGCAGGTTCCGGATCTCGATCATCGCTCAGGGCTCCCATCCATACGTGCCGGCGAACGGCGGTTGCGGTTGCAGGCGTTGCAGGCAATCGGCGTCGAGCGCGGCGGCGTCGGCGTTCTCGACGAACTGCGCGAACAGCTTCGGCATGCAGCCGATGCCGATCACGTTGTGCCCCTGACCGGGCAGCACCAGGTGGCGGGCGTTGGGCAGGTGCGCGATCGCCTCGTCGCCGTAGCGTGGCGGCGTGACCGGATCGAGCTCGCCGCTGATCGCGAGCACAGGCAGCTCGCCCTGCAACGGTTCGCGGAAATTTTCGGCGCGTCGGCCGCGCGGCCAGACCGCGCACTGCGCGTCGCTCAACTCGACCAGCGCGGCGCCGAGCACCGTATCGCGGTCGGCATCGTCGGCGCGCAGCTCGTCGGCGTCCTCGCTGCACAGCACCGACAGCTGCATGCCGTGATAGATGGCATCGGAGACGTTGGCGGTCAGCAGGCGCGACTGCGCCAGCAGGCTTTCGTAGCGCTCCTGCGCCGTCTCGTGCAGCAGCAGCGGCAGCGTGGCGGCGATCTGTGGCTGGTAGGAGTACATGCGCAGCAGCCCGGCAAGATGGCCGTAGCGCGGCGTTTCCTCGCGCCACTCCCCGCTGACCGGGTCGCGGTAGCGGACCGGTGCGATGCCGCCGGCACTCAGGCGCTCGCGCACCGCCACCAACCGGTCGGCGGGATCGCCGAGATTGCGCAGGCAGGCGTCGTCGTCGCGGCAGGCGGCGAACTGTGCCTGCAGCGCGTCCTCGAGGTTGCGCGCATGTTCCTGGCCCAACACCAGTGTGTTGGGCACCACCGAGTCGAGCACCAAGCTGCGGGTGTGTTGGGGGTAGGCCGCGGCGTACTGTTGTGCGACGCGGGTGCCGTAGGAAATGCCGACCAGATTGATCCGTTCGACGCCGAGCGTCTCACGCACCAGGTCGAGGTCGCGGACATGGTCGCCGGTGGTGTAATGGCGCAGGTCGGCGATCTTCGACAGTGCGTCGCGGCAGCGTTCGGCGAATGCACGCATGGCCTCGGGCGATTCGTCGTCCGGGTCGTAAATGGCCTTGCCCCCGTCCTCGTCGCGGCAGGCGAGCGGGTGTGAACCGCCGGTGCCACGGGCGTCGACCAGCACCACGTGACGGGTGCGGCGCACGTCCTCGAACGCGGCATGCAACTGCGGATAGCTCTCGATGGCCGACTGCCCCGGCCCGCCGGCGATCATGTAGACCGGATCCTCCACAGCCTGACCTTTCGCCGGCACCAGTGCCACCGCCAGTTCGATCGTGCGGCCCTGCGGCGCGTCATGGTTCTCGGGGACCTGTAGCGTCGCGCACTGCGCCTCGACCGTCTGGCCGACGGTGGCGCTCAGGGCGCAGGGGGCGAACGCAAGTCCGCCGTAGTGCAGCACGCCCTGCGCGTCGGTGCGCGGACCGACGCGCTGTTCGCCGCCACAGGCCGCCAGCAGCAGTGCGGCCGCCAGCAGCAGCATGAAACTTGGCCGGGATGTCATGGAGCCTCCTCGGGGATGAAGATGGATTCGATCGTCTCGCCGAACGTCCGTGCGATGCGGAACGCCAGCGGCAGGCTGGGATCGTACTTGCCGGTCTCGATGGCGTTGACCGTCTGTCTCGACACTCCCAGACGCTCGCCGAGTTGCGACTGTGACCAGCCGTGCGACTCGCGCAGCTCGCGGACGCGGCTCCTCATCGGTAGCGCCGCGCGGCCACGGACTTGCAGGCGCCGTAGAGCAGCACGTAGATCGGCATGATCCAGATCAGCACCACGATGCCGTCGACGTCCAGCACGTCCGCCCTGGCGAGCAGGCCCAGCGAGAACGAGCCCAGGCACAGCAGCAGCGCACCCAGGCCCATGCCTTCCAGCTCGATGCGCCGCTGCAGTTCGTCGCAGGCGCGAACATAGCGCAGCATGGCGCGGGCGGCAAAGCCGATCGGCAGCAGCGGCAGCAGCGGCAGCAGCGGCAGCAGCGGCAGCAGCGGCAGCAGCGGCAGCAGCGGCAGCAGCGGCAGCAGCGCGAGTGTTGCTCGCAGCGCTGGCATATCGAAATGGCGCAGCGCGAAGGTCGCCGCCAGCAGCACGACGGCGTAAGCGCCCATCGCCGGAAGGAATTCACGCGTCAGGTGCCGGCTGGCAGCGGTCCGCATCGGCAGGTCCTTGTCAAGCTTGCTTGACACACACGATGCCGCGACCTCTGTGGCATGTCAAGCATCCTTGACACAAGTCGCTGTCTGCAGCCGTGCCGCCAGTGCGTCCAGCTGCTCACCCAGGACCTCCAGGCTGGCCGAGTCCTGCACCCGGTCCAGGTGTGCCCGTGCCGCTTCCAGGTGGCGGAGTGCGGCCGCGGTGTCGCCGGACAGCGCGGCGTGCTCGGCGTCGAGCCAGTCGCGATACGGCGACAGGTCCAGCAGTCCGCCCTCGCACAACGGTCGCCAAGCGGCGACCAGGGAATCATCGCGCAGCATCACGGCCGCATGCCCGGCCAGGGACACGGCGATGTTTGGGCGCAGGACTTCCGGAGCCT
Source organism: Luteimonas salinilitoris (assembly GCF_041300785.1). Taxonomy (NCBI): domain Bacteria; kingdom Pseudomonadati; phylum Pseudomonadota; class Gammaproteobacteria; order Lysobacterales; family Lysobacteraceae; genus Luteimonas; species Luteimonas salinilitoris. Next base: position 120,071 of record NZ_JBFWIB010000006.1, on the reverse strand, counting down.
CCCAGAACCGTGCGCAGAGCACTTCGGCGCAGTCGCGCGCGGCCGGAGCGTCGCGCTGGTCGCAGGCGCGCGATAGGCGCAGCAGCCGGCCGACGATGACCAGTACCGGGGTGGAAGAGTCGTCGGTGACCGCGGGCAGCAGCGCCTCGGGCCAGTCGCGCGGACGCACCCCGGCCATGCTCAACGCCATGAGCTGATTGATCTGCTGCTGCAGGGCGGCGTCCGGCGTCGCGCGCAGCAGGTCGAGCAGGCCGCGGCCGTCCGAACGCCAGCCCTTCGACTGGAACGGCACCAGGTTCACCAGGCCGAGCAGCAGCGCCGAGTACGCGACGCCTTGGACCGCCGCCGCCCATGCCGAGCCCGCCAGCAGCGCCGCCGCGGTCAGGCCGAGCACGGCGGTGAGCAGGTTCGCCAGCGGCCCTCCGAAGAGGAAGACTGCGTGGTCAATGGGCCCGAAGTGGCGCCTTTCGCCCGGCAGCAGCGCTGCGAAGCCGCTGATCCCTCGGACGCCGCCGCCGTGTCGGAAGCGCCAGCCGCCGGCACCGCGTTCGAACCGGTACGGGCCAATGCCGAAGGCGAGCGCACGCATGCCACACGCGAGTCCGGCCGCCGCGTGCCCGGCCTCGTGCAGCACGATGTTGGGCCAGATAGCGAGCACGAAGCCGGCGAGCAACGCCCAGCCGGGCGAGGGCAGCAGATCGCCGTCCAGACGCACGCCGAAGCGCGCCGCGGCGAACCCCACGGCCATGCCGACGCCGGCGAATGCGGCCATCGACAACAGCCAGCGTAGGAATCGCCATGCCGGCGGGCGGGCGGGCGCGGCGGTGGGCGGCACCGGCGGCAGCAGTGTCGCATTGCGGTGCGTACGGGTTGGGGTCTGCATGTCGATCATGGAGCGTGGGCGTCTTCCTTGCGGCCTGCGTCCGACAGGCGGGGGCGAGGTGATACCGGATACCGCCGATTGCCCTTGGGAGCAAGTCGTCAGGGGCGAGTTCACATGGCTGGCGAGGCGTTGCACGTTGACGAGCGCCGTGCGCGCTGCCACAGCGGGAGATCCGCCGCCGCGAAGCTACTTGCTGCTGACGTATTTCTCGCGGCGGATCTGCGGCACCGCCAGCCCATGCCCCTTCAACGCCTCGAAACAGGCGTCCACCATGTTCGGGTTGCCGCACAGGTAGGCGATGTCGCCGTCCGGATCGGGGGCAAGTTCGTCGAGGAACTGCTGCACGTAGCCGTGGCGCACGTCGGCATGCGCCTGCCGCGATCCCGCCTCGGGCAGCTCGCGCGAGAAGCACGGCAGGAAGCGGAAACCGGGATGGCGTTCGGCGAAGGCGCGAAACTCGTCGCCGTAGAGCAGTTCGGCGGGCGAACGCGCGCCGAACTGCAGCACCACCTCGACGCCGCGCTCGGCCATGGCTTTCTCCAGCAGCGGCAGCATCGCCCGGTACGGAGTGACGCCGGTGCCGGTGCCGATCAGCAGGTAGCGGCGGTTGCCGTCGCCCGGCATCAGGCAGAAGCGTCCGAACGGGCCGCTGGCGTCGACCGTGTCGCCCGCCTCCAGGCCTTCGAACAGGGCGGTGGCCGCGCCGCCGGGAACATAGCTCACCGCGATCTCGACCGACTCGCCGGGCCCGAGCGCGTGGTCGTGGATGGTCGCCAGCGAGTAGCTGCGCCTGGTGGGCGTGCCGTCGGCATAACGGAAGTGCACCTGCACGAATTGGCCGGGCACGAAGTCCAGCGGCTGGCCGTCGCCGCGCACGAAGCTGAGATGGGCGATGCCGGGCGCCAGCATGCGACGATCGACGAGCTTGAGGGGGAAGTGCTGGATGGCCACGGGATACCGGAGTCGGGCGGCGGACGGCCGCGGGAAGGTGCAGTGTGCGATAAGCGCCGGTCGCAGGCGCATGATCGCGGACGAGAAGATCGCAGCCGGGACGACCGCGCTCGCCGGCCGGGCCGCCGCGCAACGCTGCGTCGCGCAGGCGACCCGGCGCGACCGCCTATAATAACGGGATTCCCCGCGCGTCTCGCGGCACAGGTAGTCAAGCATGGCCCGGAATCCAGCGGACTCGTCGCCGGCGCTGTCGGTGCGCGACCTGCGCAAGACCTACGCCGGCGGCGTCGAGGCGCTCAAGGGCGTCTCGCTGGACGTCGCGCCCGGCGACTTCTACGCCCTGCTCGGCCCCAACGGCGCCGGCAAGAGCACCCTGATCGGCATCGTCTCCTCGCTGGTCAACAAGACCACGGGCGAGGTCTCGGTGTTCGGCGTCGACCTTGCGCGGCGCCGCGATGCCGCCATGCGCCTGATCGGCCTGGTGCCGCAGGAAATCAACTTCAACCTGTTCGAGAAGCCCTTCGACATCCTGGTCAACTACGCTGGGTTCTACGGCATTCCGCGTGCCGAGGCGGTCGTGCGCGCCGAGCAGGAATTGCGCAGCGCGCAGCTGTGGGACAAGGCCCAGGTGATGAGTCGTACGCTCTCGGGCGGCATGAAGAGAAGGCTCATGATCGCGCGGGCGATGATGACGCGGCCGCGCCTGCTGATCCTCGACGAGCCCACCGCCGGCGTCGACATCGAGATCCGCCGCGGCATGTGGCGCACCCTGCGCGAGATCAACGCTGCCGGCACCACCATTATCCTCACCACGCACTACCTCGAGGAAGCCGAGAGCCTGTGCCGCAACCTGGCGATCATCGACCACGGCCGCATCGTCGAGGAGGGCCCGATGAAGACGCTGCTGGCCAAGCTCGACGTCGAGGGCTTCCTGCTCGACATCGAGGGCGCGCTGCCGGCGGCGCTGCCGGTGATTCCCGGCGTCGAGGTGCAGGCGCCGGACGACCACACGCTCGACGTCGAGATGCCGCGCTCGATGGACCTCAACCGCCTGTTCGGCTCGCTCGACGCCGCCGGCATCCGCGTGCGCTCGATGCGCACCAAGTCCAACCGGCTGGAGGAGCTGTTCGTGCGCATGACCGGCACGCCCGACGCCGCGGCGATCGCCGCGGCAGCGCGGGAGTCCGCATGAGCGCCGCACGTCACGACCACGCCGAGGTGCGGATGCGCGACAACTGGATCGCGCTCGGCACCATCGTGCGCCGCGAGATCGTGCGCATCCTGCGCATCTGGGGCCAGACCCTGGTGCCGCCGGCGATCACCATGACGCTGTACTTCCTGATCTTCGGCGGCCTGATCGGCTCGCGCATCGGCGAGATGGGCGGCTTCAGCTACATGGAATTCATCGTCCCCGGACTGGTGATGATGAGCGTGATCCAGAACAGCTACGGCAACATCTCCTCCAGCTTCTTCGGCGCCAAGTTCGGCCGCCACATCGAGGAACTGCTGGTCAGCCCGATGCCGAGCTGGGTGGTGCTGACAGGCTACGTCGCCGGCGCCGTCGCGCGCGGGCTGGCGGTGGGCGCGATCGTGCTGTGCATCGCGATGCTGTTCACCACCGTGCGCATCCCGCACCCGCTGGTCACCTTCAGCACGGTGCTGCTGGGCGCGACCATCTTCGCCCTGGCCGGTTTCGTCAACGCCGTGTACGCCAAGAAGTTCGACGACGTCGCGATCGTGCCGATCTTCATCCTCACCCCGCTGACCTACCTCGGCGGCGTGTTCTATTCGGTCAGCCTGCTGCCGGGCTGGGCCGAGGCGGCCACCCACGCCAACCCGATCTTCTACATGGTCAACGCGTTCCGCTACGGCCTGCTCGGGCAGTCGGACGTGCCGCTGTGGATCGCGTACGCGTTGATGCTGTTCTTCGTCGTCGCACTGGCGACGTTGGGATTGATGCTGCTGCGGCGTGGGGTCGGCCTGCGCAGCTGAGGCGCCGAGGCCAGGTGGGTGGAGCAGTCGCGCGGTCAACTTCCTGCCGACCCTCCCTCTGGCTGCAAAGCCCGGTGCAGGTAGGCTTTGGCGATGGTCCAGTCCTTTTCCACGGTGCGGGCGGAGACATTGACGGCAGCCGCGATCTCGGCGGTCGCCATGCCGCCGAAGATCTTGCATTCCGCGACGCGTTCCAGCCGGGCGTCGTGGTGCCGCAGCTGTTCGATCGCCTGCTGGAGGGCGAGAATATCGAGGTCGGGTCCCGGCACGACGGCGGCAGCGTCCGTGAGCGTGATCCGCAACTGTTCTCCGCCGCGTTTGGCGGAAAGCTTCTGTCGCGCGTGATCGACCAGGATGTTGCGCATCACATGCGAGGCCAGTGCCAGGAAATGCGATCGATCGTACGCCTGTGAAGGTGACTGCCGTGCAAGCCGGCAGTACGATTCATGCACCAACGCAACCGTGTCCAACGTATGTCCGGGTCGCTCGGACTTCAGTTGCTTGTGTGCGATTCGCGTCAACTCGCCGTAGACCGATGGGAAGAGAGTTTCGAGCATCTCCTGGGCACGCTCCGTGTACGCATCCAGCGGCGGTTTGACTTGTGGCGGCGGCCAAATATCGAGCATCGCCTCAAACTACCCGTTGGCCAGGGTGCACGCAAACGAAATCGGGCTTGCCTGGCAAACAGCGTGTGGGTTTTCAGACAGTCCGGCTCTGTTGATGCAGGTAGCTTGCTGGCTGGTCGGTAGCCCAGAAGCGGGCTGGCATGATGGCTGACGATCTCCGTTATCCTTCAGCGGCTCACTGAACAGGAGTTGGAGCGGTGCCCGAAGGACCGAGTCGCGGGGACGAGATTCAAGGCAGTTTTCGGGTGCTGCTCACGCTCGAACCGGAGGAGCGTGCGGCGCGCATCGCGGCGCTCGACAGGTCCGATCCGGAACTGGCCGGGGAAGTCAGGCAGTTGTTCGATCACGCTGAACGGGCAGGCGAGGCGTTCGAGGGCCGGCTTCGCGCCGCTGCGGCGGCATCGTTTCATGCGTTGGTCGACCGGCCCGACGTCCATCTGCCGTCCGGCCTGCGAGTGGGCGCATGGCGGTTGCTCGAGCCCGTCGGTACGGGCGGCATGGGAACCGTCTACCTGGCCGAACGCGCCGACGGAGCGTTCGAGATGCGAGCGGCCGTGAAGATGGTCCGGATCGAAGGTCCGCGCCTGGAAGAGCGGCTCGCTGCCGAACGGCAGATGCTGGCGCGTCTGGATCATCCTGGAATCGCGCGACTGCTGGACGGCGGGACCAGCGAAGGAGGCCAAGCCTACCTGGTCATGGAATGGGTGCCGGGCGTCGACCTGGAACACGCGCGGCCCGCCGACGCCGGCACCGCCCTGGACATGTTCCTGCAGGTCGCCGATGCCGTCGCGCATGCGCATCAGCGGCTGATCGTGCACGGCGATATCAAGCCGTCCAATGTCCGCGTCATGGACGATGGTCGCGCGCGCCTTGTGGATTTCGGCGTTGCCCGTCTGCTGGAAAGGGATGCGGCCGGAGTCGTTTACGGCGTGACGCCGGCTTTCGCCGCGCCAGAACAACTTTCGGGCGGACCCGCGACCACCCAGACCGATATCTGGGCATTGGGCGGCTTGCTGAACTGGCTCGTCACCGGCAAGCGACCTGAGTCCGCCGGTTCCATCAAGGCCGGCGACATGAAGCTGCCTCGTGCCCGGGAACTGCTTGCCATTATCGGCCGTGCCATGGCCGCGGATCCCGCCGCGCGCTACCCGACGGTGGATGCGCTGCGGGAAGACGTGCGACTGCTGCGGGAGCGCCGGCCGGTGAAGACGGTGCGCACGAGCGTTCTGCGTTACCTATGGCTTTGGATGCAACGTCATCGCCTGGCGGCAACGCTCGGCTTCCTGTGCCTGTTCAGTGCAGTCATCGGTGTGCTTGCGGTGGCATGGCAGGCGCGCGTCGCGATGGCGGAACGAGACGCCGCGCGTTTCGAATACCGGCGATACGAGACCATGCGCGACCACCTTGCCGGGTTGTTCGCACAAGTGGCTGCGGACGTCGACGTCGAACAGTTGACGGCGCGCGAACTGTTGGACGAGAGCGCAAGGAGATTGACGTCGGCGTCGGCCAGCGTGGAGAACGAAGCGGAAATGCGGATCGTGCTGGCGGAGCTCTATATCGCCTTGCAGGACTTTGCATCCGCCAAGCCGCTCCTCGAGAGCATACCCCTCGACGACGAGGCAAGTCTTTCGCCGATCCTGCGTGGACGGGCCTACTACGGCCTGGCCGGCGTACTGCATCGGCTCGGGGACAATGGCAAGGCGCTCGCCTACATCGACGAGGCCCTGCACGTGTTCGAATCCTTGCCGGGGGATCACCGGCGGCGCCGTTCCGAAGCACGCCAGATACGCGGCCGGATCCTGCGTTCTCTGGGCCGCTGGCCCGAGGCCATCGCCGAGTTGGAAGCGGGCGTGGCGCTCGCGCGAGGCACGGACGGACCGAGCCGAACGCTTGCCGACGCCGAAAACAGCCTGGCCGCCACACTGCTCTACGGCGGGCGCCTGCAGGACGCGAAAATCCACTTTCGTCGCGCGCTCGATACCTTCCGCGCGGTTGGCGCCGGAGATTCCTCCGATGCCCTGACGGTCATGGGAAATCTGGCCGGCGCGCTGCACATGCAGGGCCTTCTCGGCGAGGCGGAGACGCTCTATGAGGAAGCGATCGCAACCCGCAGGCTTCGTTTCGGCGATTCCGGCGCCATGGGCGCGCTGCACACCGGATACGGGTCGCTCTTGCTGCTGCGCAACCGGATGCGCGAGGCGCGTGATCACCTGCAGCGCGGCCTGGCGTTGCAGGCGCGCTATGCCGGCAAGTCCAGCCCGGCGTACGCGATGTCGTTGATGCGGCTCGGGAGCCTGGAGCTGTCGCAAGGAAATCTTTCAGGGGCCGACGAGCACTTGTCCGAGTCGGAGTCGACACTGTCCAAGGCGCTAGGGGCGGACCATCTGCTCACCCTGCGTGCGCGTGCGGAACGCGTATTCGTCCTGCGGCACCGCGACCCGGAGCGAGCGGTCGCCGCGTTCGCGGAGATCATAGGGGCGTTCGAGTCCAAGGGTGCGCTGGCCGACAACCATCTGGCGGATGCGCTGTGCGAGCAGGCGACCCTGTACCTGGATCTCGGCCGACCTCGCCCGGCTTCGACCGCGGCTCGGCGCTGCCTCGCCATGCGGGCTGCGGCGCTGCCGCAAGCCGCCTGGCAGCGGGCCGAGGCGAAAGCGATCGTCGGGGCCTGCGAGCTCGCCGCCGGCGATCCTGCTGCGGCATCGCGCCTGGAAGGCGCTGCGGCAAGGCTGTCCGGCCTTCTCGCCGAAGAGCACCCCCGGGTGCAGTGGCTTCTTGCAAGGCTCCGTCCGCGCACGGTGCGGACTTCCGGGCCAAATTCCGCTTACTAAGGGTAGCGGGCGTGTCCATTGCATTCGGCCCGGCCGGATGACGGGACGTTCATGGGCGCACGACCGCGATCGTTGGACGACATGGCACATGCGCCCTTGACCCATACGCCTTAGGAAGTGAGATATGAAGAAGATGTTTAGGATCTCCGGAATCAGTGCGGCCATCGTGCTTCTGGCGTCATGTCAGGGCTCGCCTGTTGGCAACATGATGAGATCCGAGAGGAGCATGACGCTGAGTGACGTCATGCAAGGCTGGGTCGGAAAAAATGAGGCTGACTTGGTAGCAGACTTGGGGGCTCCGTTCTCGTCTTATCAAAATAGGGACGGATCCGTTGTCATCACTTGGAAAGAGATTACAAAGCTCTACAACCGGACCACGCAGCTTTACGATTTCGCGCATTGTGAGAAAACATTCCTGATCGATCCATCTGGTGTCGTGTCCAAGTGGAAGTACAAGAATTGCCGCTCCACCGTGCGCGGAACCGTGCTCGCAAGCACGCCGATTCCACGGCCATCCCTTTAGTGCCTTGTAAAGGAAATTGGCTTCCGTCGACGATGCGGACCGGCAATGCGCCCGGAGAGTTCGGGTCGACCCTGGCTCCATGCTGCTTGCCATGGGGTGTGTCGATGGAAGCCGGTCGACGTGCAGGCGCGCCTGAAAGCCACCGAAATTGAGGACAGACAGGAGCTCCCAATGGTCCGACAGACCATCGCCGTTTCATGCATCGCCCTACTCCTGGCAGCCGGTTGCAGCGAAGAGCGGCCCGCCGACCCCGCAGCCGAAACAACGGCGCAGGAGACGCCGACCGAGGAAGCCGAGCCTGCGGAATCTTCCGCGGAAGAGCCGGACGATGCGACTCTAGAAATCCGGCAAGCAGACGCCTCCCTGGCCGAAAGCCGGTTCGACACGAGTCGAGTGCCGGTGACCGATCACGATCTCGGTACATTTCCATTCCTGGCATTTCCGTCAGGATACGAACCGGTAAACCGTCCGCACAATCGCGCTTATGCGCGCTTTCCGTACTGGTTGGGGGATGGCGTCCGTTGGGTGGAAGGCAGGACATACTCCACCGCTATCGGCACCAAGCGCGGCAAGACCTACTCGGAACTCGAGCTGCGCCGCAACATGGAGAAACTGCTGGAAGCGGTCGGTGGCGTCGAGATATTCGAAGGCACCGTGGGTCGTACGGTGTACTACGAGAACCCGTACGAGGACGAGATCGGTGGCGGCTTCATCGATGCGGTCAACGGCTATACCGATGACGATGCCGAGGTGACCGTGCATCTGATCCGGCAGACCGACCGTGAGGTCTGGGTGCAGCTGGCCACAGACAGCCTGAGCGCCGGTTACGTGTTGACCGAAACCAGGCCGTTCGAGGCCACCGCGAAGTGGGGCGACGAGTTCCCCCATTTCACCGCGCCGGACGGATACGAGGTGCGGACGCAACAGCGCGATTTCGACCGTTTCCCATTCTGGGCAGGCGATCGTTGGGAGTGGGTTGAGGGCAGGACGCTCGATGCGCGCGTCACGCACAAGGATGGCAATCGCTATTCGATGCACGAGCTACAACGCAATCTGGATGCCGCGATCGAGCAGGTCGGCGGCACCAAGGTATTCGAGGGCACCATCCCGGAGGGTTCGTTGCAGGATATCGACGAGGAGATCTTCAGAACGTACAGCGACGGCGCCGGATTCCGATGGAACAAGCCGATCACGATCTACAAGGTGGAGCGCGACGGCAAGGAAGCCTGGATTCACTCGCGGCTGGAATATCTCAGCGGCGGCTGGGTCATCGCCGAACGCGAAGGATTCGAGCAGACGGCTGGACTGATCGAAGCCGATCGACTCAAGCAACAACTCGATACCGACGGCAAAGTCGCCCTGCAAGTCCATTTCGCGACCGACAAGGCCGATATCCTGCCGGAGTCGCAACCGCAGATCGAGCAGGTTCTGAAGCTGCTGCAGGACGACCCCGACCTGAAGCTGTCGATCGACGGACATACCGACGACACGGGCAGCGTCGAGCACAACCAACGGCTATCCGAAGCGCGCGCCCGCTCGGTAGTCGCCGCGCTGACCGACCAAGGCATCGACGCCAATCGCTTGAAAGCCCGAGGCTTCGGGCAAGGCAAGCCGGTGGCCGACAACGACACTGAGGAAGGCAAGGCCGACAACCGCCGGGTTGAACTGGTACGACTGGATTAGCTGCGATCTCTCAGTAGGTTGTTCATCAAACCTTCGCTGAACCGATACGGCGATCACGGAATCGAACTGCACCAGCGAACGCGGTGCGGACATCCGCGCCGAGTTCCGCTTATTAAGTAGAGCCATGCTTGATGGCGGTTGCCCAGTTTGATCGGCGATCGAGTTCAATGCTTGATCGATGAGCTCGAGTATCAGAAAGGTTCGATCTGCAATCTGCGTTTTGACTTTAACTCGACAAAAGGAGTTTGCAATGAAGCCTATAGCGGTACTTTTAATCCTCATGCTTGGCATGAGTGACGTGAATGCGCAGAGCAACGATTGCACTGGCGATCAAATTCTGGACATCTACGTAGATGTCAGAGACAACGAAGTTCCGATGCTTGACGGCTTGAGTACTGAAGACAAGCAAAAAATATCCGTCATGTATCAGGGCATCATCGACGCGGTGGAGTCTCAACTCCTGCCGAGTACCAATGGCGAGGCGCCGGAACCTCGCATGCGAAACGATCTGAACCTAGTAAATATATCCACAAACGACACACTCACCGGGACGCTTGCAATACAAACGGATTTGATTCTATCGCTATTGCAGGCGGAAGATCGCGAAAACCTTATCGATACGCTGAAAGAGGCCGTTGCCGCTTTAAATGGAGAGTCGAGCATAACGTTCGGGGACCACCAGGACCACATGAATAGGGGGATTGTCGAAAATGCGCTGGAGTCGTATGGCTGTCCATCGGATCTCATGCAGGACTATGGAATATCTGGCTACACCCCTTAAGTTGGCAACGATGGGTTCTAAAGATAATCCAAAGGAGATAAGGAAATGAGAGCGATAGCGATTTTGACCCTGTGTCTGCCGCTGATGGCCACAGCCAATGCGCAAGAGGGGTGCGCTAGCAGCGGGGCCTTGCAGCGGTACGAGGATATAAGGGACAACCACATTTCTGCGATTGATGAGCTGGGCGACGCCGAAATCGAGCTCGCCAAGACAGCATACGGCGCGATTCAATCTGGCGTTATAAAGGAAATAGTTCGGCGCACAGGGGCCCATAAGTATGGGGTTAATATGCTGATGCCGATTCTTGGCAACGCAGGCAACATTTCGGACACCCTGTCGCCAGAGCCTGAAGTGCGGCTTGATGGTGCGCTCGGTATTCTCAACAACATCGCATGGAAGTTTATCCAGCCCCTAGGGATGGATGATCTTGCTAAAAGCATAGTGGATGGTCTTGGTGGGTTGGCCCCCGCTTCTCCGGGAGAGATGCAGGATCGATTGAATAGAATGCAGTTAGCTGAAACAATGAAGGGGCATGGCTGCTCGGAAGATACTTCAGGTTTGCCGGCATACCAGGATGAAGGTTTGGATCTTTATGGAATGGACTATGGCGCATGCGAGTATTTGGATTTTTCCTCTATGATTTCTCCGTTTGATTATGAAAAAGAAAGGAAGGGAAACGTAGGCGGAGGGGATTTTTGGTGCGATCAATCCGCGTTTAGCAGTGAGGATGGAAGAACCGTGTCGGATCAGGGTGGTGTAGAGGTACGTGCCTACCGTTACACTTCCGTTGAGGCTACAAAGGCTCATTTTGACGAGTTAAACGCCGCTTTGGGCGGTCCCAGCCTAGGTGCGATGGGCGCGCCTAATATTTTTTCAGAAGAATCAGTAGGATATACTGTTCACAACGAGTATGGCTCAGAAAAGGCAGAAGGATATATTGGGATTTATAGAGATCTAAATCTGCTGGTTAGAGTATCTGCAGTCGTCAGTGCAGATGATAAGCCGCTAATGAAACTTCCCCTGTCATCGGCGAGTCATTCAATCGCAAAGCAAGTGTTTCAGATCATGTGGGAGGCAAGGCAGAGCGAGTCGGAGAATTGACCTGTAAGCCACGGAAAACGTCCAGTTGTTGCGGACGTTCATGTCTTGATTTCAGGCGGGCTGAAGAAAGCGCGCACGGCGGTGGCATTGGCCACCGTCACCTCGACGTCCTCGCCGCGGTCGCGTGCGAGCTCCTCAACGAGACCGAACTGAACGCGACATCTTCATTGATGCCCCCGAGACCGCCAGCCATTCCCACGAAGGAACTCTCCATGACGACACCCACTCTGCCTTCCGCCATACGCATCGCCGCATCGGTCACGCTCGCATGCGCGATGGCTGCCTGCAACCCCGTTGACGACGAAGCAAAGGCCGCGCCCGAGGCCATCGACGAGTCGGCGACGTCCTCGGAAGCTGCGCCTGCGGAACCCGCTGGAACCGAAGGCGCGCCTGCACCGGCAGCCATGATCGACTCGCATGCCAAGCTCGCCGGGTTCGGCGGCAGCGTGCAGGCGGTGGCTGAAGCATGCGGCGGCTCCAGTGCCGACGAGCTGGCTGCCGCCAAACGGCAGCAGAAGGCCTTATTCATCCAGGGCGGCGGGAACGAGGCGGCGTTCGAAGCCGCGTTCGAAGCCGGCTACGACAAGACTCGCACGGAGATGGCCAACGCAACGCCCGCGGAGCGCGCGAAGGGGTGCGCCGAGATCCGGGAGATGTCCGAGGCCGCAGCCGCCATGCCGACATCGTAGCCGCCGGCTCGTGACCCGGGCTGCATTGAAACCGGCAACGGGCGTCCTGGCGTCCACCATGGCGGCGATGGATCCCATCGGCACTCGCAGCGGAAACGTGGCGCCGGACGGTCGTAGCGGAATGCCATTCGACAGCAATCTGCGCGTTCTCGACAAGGCGGCTTGATCATCGTGAAAACCAAACCGTTCGAGATCGCCGCGGCGTTGTTGCCGGCCGGTCCTTGTCTGATTCCCAACCCATCCCCGATCATGCCAACCCTCTTCAAGCTTCTGCCTGCCGTCGTTCTCGTGTTCTCGCTTGCCGCCTGCGACAGTGGCGGAGACGGCGATGGCGATATCGACGACGGCGAAATCGATGTCGAAATCGACTGTGAGGCCTATCCCGGTTTTCCCGGCTGCGGTTCGAAATTGCGTCCCGGCTTTGCCAAGTTCAGTTTGGGCGCCGCCGAAGCCGTGCGCTGGGCGGGTAACGATGGCTGCATGCAGCTCGACTTTCGAACGGGCAGGCACGGCGATGAAAACAAGCTGACGAAGGTCGAGGGAGAGGTCACGAACGGGTGCAACAATGAGGTCTCGCACTTCGAGTTCGTCTATCGGCAGTCGTCACGCACGCCAGGAAAGAAGAGTTGGACGACCGCCTATCGGCCGCTCAACGAGGTTGCAGCCGCTGATTTGCTGGATTCCTGTACCCAGGAGACCCGGCCGGACCCGTCGGTTGCCGTGGGGCACTGGTGGGAAGCCAACAACACCTACGCCGAGAATCCGCTGTTGGGCATCATCGCCCCGGTCGCCTACGCCACGAAATTGATTCCATTCGATGACGACGGCTTTGAGCGGGTCGGCGAAGAAACCATCGACGGCGTGGAGACCGTTCACTTCCGAAACGAACGGGCCAGCGTCTGGCTGATCGCCGGAGATGATCGAGATCGCCCGGTGCGCGCCACGGACGACGATGGGTCCAGGGACATGCGCTTCACGGAGTGGGATGCCCCATTCGCCGCGCAGATTCCGGAGGAGTTGCGACGACTCGAGCAGATCTGCACGAGGAACTAGCGTCGGCGGTATTCCAATGGGTGCATTCTTGTCATGGACTGCAGATGCCAAGCCAATAGCGGGTACTACGGGCTCACGGACATCCAACAGACAAATCGGTCGCGAGTGAGCATGGCGATGCTGCCATGGGCAACGTGGCCAGCCAAAACCCTTTCGGGAGAAACAAGAGATGGACAACCGACCTTGCCAGTCGCTGCGGACCGGCCTGGCTTTGATGCTGCTGGTTGGGGCGCTTGTTGCCTGCGGCAAGCGCCAACAGACCGATGATGCGACCACCCAGAGCAACGAACCCGCGGAGCAGATCGGGCAGACCGTAGAGCCCGCAGCCGGACAGGAGCTGGAGCAGCCGGGGGACAGCAAAGCCGCCGCCGACAAGGGCGACACGCCAGTTGGCTTTGACCTGGACAGCATTCCGATCTCGACCGCTCCGTTGGGCGAGTTCCCATACTTCTCCGTTCCCGAGGGCTACAGAGAGGACTCGCGCAATGCAAGACGCCTGGATTTCGCGCAGGTGGCGTTCTGGACGGGCGACCGCTTCGAGACGGTCGAAGGCAAGGTGTATGCCACCGGGATCCGGGTGAAGTCCGACAGCGACAAGCAGTTCTCTGCCCTGGAAGTCGTCCGCAACCTCGAACATGTCGTCACTTCGGCCGGTGGCGTGCAAGTGGCCGATGGCCAGGTGCCGAGGGAGGCCCGCAAGGACAAGGCCATCGAGGCGCTGATGCGCGAATACCATACCGAGGCCAAGTGCTGGGCCCATGATCCCATGCAGACGTTTGTCCTGCGCCGCACGGACAGGACCATCTGGGTGCGGACCTGCAAGAGCCAACGTTTTGCGGGCCTGATCGTCGCCGAAACGCAACCCTTCGTGCCGACTTCGAAACTGCTGCCGGCCGAGACGCTCAAGCAGAAGCTTGAGGCCGATGGCAGGGTGGCGCTTCAGGTCAACTTCGCCACCGACAAGGCCGACATCCTGCCCGGGTCGCAGCCCCAGATCGCGCAGGTGCTGCAGTTGTTGCAGCAGGACCCGGCGTTGAAGCTTTCCGTCGATGGGCACACCGACGACACCGGCGGTGCCGCCCACAACCAGGCATTGTCCGAGGCCCGCGCGCGCGCGGTGGTGGCGGCGCTGGCCGCCGAGGGGATCGATCCGGCACGGTTGCAGGCGCAGGGTTTCGGCCAGGATGCGCCCGTGGCCGACAACGCGACCGAGCAGGGCCGGGCGCAGAACCGTCGCGTCGAACTCGTCCGCATCTGAGCCCGGCCGACTCCGCACCGGGCGCAGGCGCCGGTTCTGCCCCCGGCCGCCGGGGACCGCCGCCCGCGCACGCGGGCCGCTTTTTTCCAATCGCGTCGACAAGGAGTGCCCATGACCACAGCACCGATCATCCGCAAGATCCGCCCTCTCGCCGCCGTCTCGATCGCCATCGCCTTGGCCGCGTGCGCCGCGGATGCACCGGAGGCCGCCGCAACGCCGGCACCGGTCACGACAGATACCGCGGCTCCCGTCGACCTGGCGGAAGCGGCCGTACCGGAAACTGGCGCGTCGGCGACAGAAGCGGAAGCGGGCCCGGAAGGGCAGATGATGGAAACATGGGTCGTCGCCGCGCAGGCCGGCGGTGGCCTGCATGCGCTTGCCGAGGCCTGCGACGACTATTCCGCCGGCGAACTCGAAAAGATGAAAGCGGAGCAGAAGCAAGCCGTCGTGGACGCGGGCGGCGATCCGGAACAGTTCGAGACCGTATTCGCGTCGTCGTACGACCAGGCCAGGCAGAAGATCGTATCCGTGCCGAAGGCGGAGCTGGCCAAGGAATGCGCGTCGGCGCAGCAGATGAAAGCGATGGCAGAGAAGATGGAACAGCAGGGCCAGCCGTAAGCCGTCATGATCGCTCCCGGCGTCGCGCAGCCGGCGCCGGAGCGTCGTGCCCGCGCGGTCCGGGAGACACCTGTGCCGGACCGGTTTCCGGGTCGGAGAGACGGGTGATGCGATTGACCGACCGTCCGCATCGCGGCTCTTCGTCATCATGCTGGCAGCGGTTGTGGCTGCTCCGGCGCGGGGTCGGCTTGCGCAGCTGACGGCCGCCAGCCGATCGTGTCTTGGGGACGAACCTCCACGCGCAGTCGACGGATGTCGGCACCGTCACATCCACGTCTGGTCGGCACGGTTCGCAGCCCGGTGGATGCGCAGCTGCTTCCCGTGACGCCGGCTAGCCACCGCGATGGGATCAGGACAACCCATTGCCCCCGAGCAGCCTGTGCGCCGCGGTTTTCGCCAACAAAAGTTTAGTCCGGGCCAGGTAATGATCAAGTCCTGCACATCCGCCGCGGAGAGGCCGGGTGGGGCACTTGTTAACGTTTTTTTTCAGGAGTAAAGGGAAGGAATCCGTATCCGGATCTCCGTGATGCGGAATGCCTATTCAGGGAGGTGGAACATGATCGCCATCCAGAATTCAGGGGCCCGGTCCTGGGCTTGCAATGCGCTCGGTCTGGGAATCGTCCTCGCGCTGTCCTCGCCGGCCTACGCGCAGCAACCGGATCCGCCGCCAAGCACGGATGAAGCCGCCGACCCGACCGAGCTCGACACCATCGTCGTCACCGGCTCGCGTATCCGGCGGGCCGGCTTCGATACGCTGGAGCCGGCAACGGTCGTGTCGCGCGAATACATCGACGAGCGCGGTCTGACCAACGTCGCGGACGCGCTCAATGAAATCCCGGGCTTCGGCGTGGGCATCACGCCCGAGGGCGCCCAGTCGAGCTTCGGCGTCGGCGTCAATTTCGTGGACCGGTTCGGGCTCGGCAGCAATCGCACGCTGACCCTGGTCAACGGGCGCCGCTTCGTCTCCAGCAATCCTCCCAGCCTGTTCGGGCCGGCGGCGCCCGGGGTCCAGGTCGACCTGAACGTGGTTCCGACCGCGATGGTCGAGCGGGTCGAGAATCTCGCCATCGGCGGAGCGCCGACCTACGGCTCGGACGCCATCGCCGGCGTCGTCAACGTGATCCTGCGCAAGGACTACGAAGGCGTCGAATCGGGCCTCAGCTACGGAGTGACGGAGCAAGGCGACAACGAGCGCTACAACGCTTATGCGTTGTTCGGGCAGAACTTCGGCGACGGCCGTGGCAATGTCACCTTCTCGATGTCCTATGACAAGGTGCAGGGCGTCCTGCAGAAGGAGCGCGACTTCTTCGCCGAGGGCTATACCAACACAACCAACCCTTTGGCCGACGTCATCGACGCGGTGTTTCCGGGCCGGTCGGCCGCCACCGATGGGCGCTACAACCCCGATGTTCCCTACAACACCGGCAGCGGCGACGGAATTCCAAACGGCGTGCTGATCCGCAACCGCCGGATCTGGACCACGCCGTTCGGAGGGCTCATCTCTCCCGTGGATACGGGGCCGTTCCGGCCCGGTTCGGCCAATCTGATCCCGGGCGGATTCGGCCCCGATGGCGAAACGGTCCTGGCATTCGATACCGACGGCAACCTGGTGCCCTACGGTCCGGGTAGCACCTTCTCGCCGGTCGACGCCAGCGGCGGCGACGGGCTGAACCTGGTCGAGGCGGGGCAGATCACCGCCGACGTCGAGCGCAACACCTTCAATACCACCATGCGCTGGGGGCTGACCGACTATGTCGATGTGTTTCTCGAAGGTACCTTCTACTCCGCCGAGAGCACGGAATTATCCGATCAGTGGATGTACAACGCGCCGTTGTTCGGCGGTCTGAGCCAGATGATCCGGTTTCCCGGCGATCATCCGATGCTGACGCCGCAGGCGCGTGCCACTTTGGCGGAGCTGGGCGTGTCCGAGTTCAACCTCTCCAAGGCTTCCCGCGACCTGGTCACGAACAATGCCAGCAGCACCACCGACCTGAGCCGCGTGGTCGCGGGCCTCGAAGGCAGCTTCGAACTCGGCGAGCGGGTTTTCTACTGGGAAGGCTATGCCAACTATGGCCGGAGCGACTCGCGGTTCTTCGGCACGTCGCTCAATCAGCAGAAATTCATCAACGCCCTGAATGTCACGTTGGATGCGCAGGGGCAACCCGTGTGCTCACCGACGCCGATTCCGGGCCTGGCGATCCCGGGCGGCGGCACGCCGGTGGCCGATCCCAACTGCGTGCCGCTCGACATGTTCGGTGATGGCCGTCCCAGCGACGCAGCGCGCGGCTATGTGACCGAACGCACCGAGTCGCAGGCGTTGCTGGAGCAGCAAGTCTTCAACGTCAACCTGTCCAGCACCCTGCTCGATCTCTGGAGCGGACCGTTGCTCTACAACATCGGTTACGAATACCGCAAGGAAAGCGGCCTCTTCGATCCGGGCCCGTTCCTCGAGCAGGGGCTGGGACGGGGGGTGCCGATCACGCCGTTGAATGGCGAGTTCAACACCGACGAGTTCTTCGGCGAGTTCGTGCTGCCGCTGGTGAATCCGGACAGCGAATTGCCGGGGCTGAAAAAGCTCGAGGTCGTCGGCAAGTACCGAACCGTCGACAACACCATCAACGGCCGCGCCAATACCTACACGTACGGACTGCAATGGAAGCCGGTCGACGATCTGGAGATGCGCGGCAACTTCACCCGTTCCATTCGTGCGCCGGCCATCACCGAACTGTTCCTGCCGCAGGCGACTTCGTTCCAGTTCGTCACCAACGACCCTTGTGACTCGCGCTTCATCAACGGTGGCCCGAATCCGGAAGCGCGCCAGCGCAACTGCCAGGCTTTTCTCGACCACTACGGCCTGAGCTCCTTCACCTCGACCGCGGCAGGCGCTTCGATCCAGGGCATCTCCGGCGGAAATCCAGATCTCGACAACGAGGCCGCGGATTCGGTCACCTATGGTTTCACCTGGGCGCCGTCGTTCCTCGAGGGACTGACCGTTGCGGCCGACTACTACAAGATCGAGATCGAATCGGTGATTTCCAACCTGACGGCTACGCAGCTGGCATCCGCCTGCTTCGATAGCGACGATTTCAACACGACCGACGTGCCGAACGCCAATCCGTTCTGCAGCCAGATCACCCGCAATGCTCCGGGAAGCCCGGATCCGGGCCAGGCGACGACTTTCGTCAGCGGCTTCGTCAATGGCCGCTACTTCAACATGGAAGCCTACTCGGCCGAGATCCGCTATCGGTTCGATACCGACCGCTTCGGCCAGTTCAATGTCGGCCTGCTCGGTTACTTTCCGCAGGAGCTTACCGTCGACAATACCGGCACCAGTCCGGATCCGGCGGTGGACGAGATCGGCACCTCCAAGCGGCAGTACCAATTGCTCGGGCGCTGGGAGTACGGAAACGTCGGTCTCAATCTGTCTGCCAACTACCAGAGCAGTGCGGCGTTCAACGTTCTCGACACGGACGAAACGCGGGACATCCTGCGGGTGGACAGCTATTGGCTGTTAAATGCCGGCGCCAGCTACCGGTTCAGCGAGCGCGGAAAGCTGCGGCTTGCGATCAGCAACCTGCTCGACGAGGATCCGCCGTTCCCGGGATTCATTGCCGGTATCGGCAATTACGACATCCTCGGCCGGCGATACAACCTGGCCTTCGAGTGGAAGTTCTACTGACCCTGCCGGCGTAAACGCTCCATCCGAGGCCCCGCGGTACCGCGGGGCCTTTTTACTGCAGGCGTTCCATCGCAGTGGCGGATCCGATGCCGGGGCGCATGGTCGCGTGCTCCACGGCGCGATTCGCATTCAGCCGCATCTGGGAGTTCGACCGCTTCGCCCCTCCGCACGACGCCGGAGGTAGTATGGCGCGCAGGGGCAGGAGCAAGGGGTTGGCGTGGACGGGGAGGCAATTACCCAATTGCTGGCGCAGGCGCGCGCCGGCGAGTCGGCGCGGCTGTCGGCGGTGTTCGAATCGCTGTACCCGGAGTTGCGGCGGCTGGCGGCCTCGCGCCTGGCAGGTGGCGATCACACGGTCACGCCGACAGTGCTGGTGCACGAGCTGTACCTGCGTGCGACCACCGGCGAGCCGCTCTCGGTCACCGACCGCCATCACTTCTTCGCCGCGGCGGCCAAGGCGATGCGCTGGATCCTGGTCGACCATGCGCGCCGCAGGTACAGCGAAAAGCGCGGCGGCGGGCAGATCGCTGTGACCCTCACCGAAGGCCTGCCGATGGATGCCGCGTCCGAGCAGGTACTGGCGCTGCACGAGGGACTCGAGGCGCTCGGCGAGATCCACCAGCGGCAGCGGGAAGTCGTCGAGCTGCACTACTTCGCCGGACTCGAGTTCGCCGAGATCGCCGAACTGCTGGGAATCTCCACGCGCACCGCGCGCCGCGAATGGGAACGCGCCCGCGCGTTCCTGTACGCCATGCTCGACACGCCCTAGTGGATGCGCGGCAGAGGGTCGCCTGGCGCGAGGCGGACCGCATCCTGGACGGCCTGCTGGACCTGCCGCCGGAACGACGCGCGGCGGCCTTGGCGGCCACAACGCTCGACGCCGACGTGCGCGCGCTGGCGCAGCGTCTGCTGGCGGCGCATGACTGCCGCAGCGGCCCGCTCGAGGCGGCGCCGGCGCTCGAGCTGGCCCTCGCCGATGCCGGCGACGCGCTGAAGGACCGCCGCCTCGGTCGCTGGCGCCTGCTCGAGCAGATTGGCCGCGGCGGCATGGCCGTCGTCCATCGCGCCGTTTCGGCGGAAGCGCCGGTCGGGCAGCAGGCCGCGGTCAAGGTGCTCACCCTCGGCGCGCTGGCCGGCGGCGGCCGCGAGCGTTTCCTGCGCGAACAGCAGCTGCTTTCGCGCCTGCGGCATCCGGGCATCGTCCCGCTCTACGACGCCGGGGTCGCCGAGGACGGCACCCCCTGGCTGGCGATGGCGCTGATCGACGGCAAGCGCATCGATACCTGGTGCGAGCAGCGTCGACTCGAGATCGAGCAGCGCGTCGATCTGGCGTTGCACGTCGCCGATGCGCTCGCCCATGCACACCGCAGCCTGGTGATCCACCGCGACATCAAGCCGTCGAACGTGCTGGTCGACGACGACGGCCATGCGCAGCTGCTGGATTTCGGCATCGCCCGCCTCGATGACGAACAGGAAGCGGAGCGGACCGCGACCGCGCTGCGTGCGCTCACGCCCGAGTACGCCGCGCCGGAACAGTTCCTCGGCGCACCGCCGAGCACGGCGATGGACGTCTACGGCCTGGGCGCGCTGCTGTACCGGATCCTCACCGGCCAGTCGCCGCGGCCGCAGGGCCTGCACGGCATCGATACGCAAACGCTGCCTCCGTCGCGGGCGGTACAGCGCGATCCGGAATGGCCTTCGCCCACGCGGCGGCTGTGGGTACGGCGCCTGCGCGGCGACCTCGACACGGTCGTGATGAAGGCGCTGGCCAGGCAGCCCGAGCAGCGCTACGCCAGCGTCGAGGCCTTGGCGGAAGACCTGCGGCGCTGGCGCGGCCGGCATCCGGTCCGCGCGCGTCCGCAGAGCCGGCGCTATCGTGCGGGGCGGTTCGCGGCCCGGCACCGGCTGGGCGTGACCGCCGCCGCGTTGCTGGCGCTGACGCTGGCCGCAGGCATCGCCGGCACGCTGTGGCAGGCGCACCAGGCCCGGCAACAGGCGGCCCTGGCGCAGGCGGCGCAGCAACGCACCGCGCAGGCGCTGGCGCGCTCCAACGCGATCCGCGATTTCCTGTTCGAGCTGTTCCGCACCACCGCGCCGGGCAAGCCGCGCGAGCAGCTGCCGACCACCGCGGAACTGCTGACCGCGGCGGTCGAACAGCTGCCCGAGCGCTTCAGGAACGATCCCGAGACCGAGGCCGAATTTCTCGCCGCCATCGCCGAGGTCTACTACCAGCGCGACCTGCCTGAGCACGTCGAGTTGCGCCGCCGATTGCTGCAGCTGCGCACGCCGCAGCGGCTGCGGCAACCGGCGGCCTACGCAACGGCGCAGGCCGACCTGGCGCATAGCCTGGCCAGCGCCGATGCTTCCGACCAGGAAGAGTCGCAGCGGCTGTTCGCCGAGGCCATCGCGCAGTTGGAGCGCTCGGCGCCGGACTCGACGGAGCTCGCCCATGCCTATCGGCAGCGCACCACGCTGCACATGCATCGCGGGGACGGCGCCGCGCGGCTGGGCGACAGCGAGCGCGCCTGGGACATCCTGGCCGGCCGCGACGAGGTCAGCGAGCGGGAGCGGTTTTTCGCGGTCGCCGCCGTGGCCGCCGGCCACCACCAGGCGGGCGGCTATGCGAAGTCGCTGGGTTTCTACGACCAGGCCATCGATCTGGGCCGGCGCGTGTTCGGCCGGGAACACGTCCATCCCGCGACGCTCACCCTCAACCGTTCCGGCGCGCTGTCGCACCTTGGGCGTTTCGCCGAGGCCGAGGCCGGCCTGCTCGCCAGCCTCGCCGACTACGAACGGATCTTCGACAAGCCGCGCGGGTACATGCTGGCCGCCTGGCGCGAGCTGGAGCTCCTGCACTATCGGCAGGGGCGTTACGAACAGGCGCTGCAGGCACGCGACCAATGGGACCGGCTGTTGCACGAGGCCGAACCGGACAACCGCGAGGAGCAGGCCAAGAGCCGGCTGTGGCGGGCGCGCAACCTGGTCCGCCTGGGCCGGGTCGCCGAGGCCGAAGCGCTGCTGCGCGCCGCGACGCCGGTGTTGCAGGTCGACGGCGGATCGGGCGCCCGCAACCGGTTGATGGCGGCATCGAGCAGCCTGCGCCTCGCCTGTGATCGGGCACTGCCGACGGGGCTGCCGGAGATCCGCGAACAGGCGCTGGCGCTGGCGCGCGAGATGAACGGCCAGGACCTGGTCCACGCTGCCGAGGCCCATGCCGTGGTCGGGTACTGCGCCCTGCGCGACGGCGATCCGCGCCAGGCGCTGCTGCATCTGCAGCGCGCCGCGGCATTGCATGCCGCGCTTCCGCAAGGCGATGCCGCCGAGGTCGCCGAGCACCTGCTGTGGCGCGGCCAGGCGCTGACGGCACTGGGCGACGCCGGGCAGGCACGGGCGACCTGGGACCAGGCGCAGCACCTGCTGCAATCGGCCGACCTGCAGGCCCATCCGGTGAGTGCGCAATTGCGCCGCGCGATGCGCTGATCGAGCTGTGACACCGGCGTCGGTGCGAATTCGGGTGAGTCGTCGGCTCCGAACGGGACATTCCGCTCGCTGAAACCGCCGTGCGCGGCAGCCATGCCGAAACAGCCGCTGTCGCGATCGGCTGCGTCCCATGCCGAGGAAAACGGGCGATTCGGCAGGAATACCTCCAAAGGCCATCTGCCTGCCGCACACGCTCAAGCGGGGCGTGGCCATCGGCGCCCCCCAAATACGGATGTATGACCAGGAACGGATCGCGGGCAGACGTCGCCGCGACCGCGACAGGGGTTCGGCCGGCCGCTTCCGGCCTCATGCACACGGGAAGAAGACCATGAAAACGTCCTGCAATCGTCATCCGCTGTCCGCGGCGCTGATCCTGGGCCTTGGCCTGCTGGCGGGGCCGGCCTGGGCCGGGGACACCTGCGAAATGAACGACGGCGACCCCACCACCCATGAGGTGACCGGTGGCGCAACGGCGGCCGGCGGCTCGGCCTTCGCCTGCGGCGGCAACGCCGATGCCGCCGGCGATTCGTCGACCGCGATCGGCGACTTCAGCGACAGCCTGGGTCTCAGAAGCACGGCCGTCGGTGCTGTGAGCCGGGCCTACGGCGATTTCAGCACCGCGATCGGCGGCGGCGCCCGCGCCGAAACCCATGCGACCGCGCTGGGCGTCTCCAGCGTCGCCAGCGGCGACCACAGCGTTGCGCTGGGCGGATGGATGGACATCGACGGCGACGGGCTGCTCAGCCAGAACGAGGTGGCCCATGCCGCCGGTGAGAACGCGGTCGCGCTCGGCGCCGCCGCCCAGGCGCTGGACGTCAACGCCACCGCGCTCGGCACCCGGAGCGTGGCCAGCGGCCTACGCAGCACCGCGATCGGTTTCGGCAGCGAGGCCGGCGCCGTCGGCAGCACGGCCATGGGCTTCGAAAGCCTCGCCGACGCGGCGGGCGCCATCGCGGCGGGTGGCTGGCTCGACGAAAACGGCAACGGTATCGTGGACGCGCACGAGACGACCCACGCCGGGGGGAACGGCGCGAGCGCGTTCGGCGCCGCGGCGCAGGCGACAGGTTCGTTCAGCACCACGAGCGGCGCGTTCAGCCGTGCGGAGGGTGTTGCGTCCATGGCCGGCGGGTTGCGCAGCCATGCCGAGGGCGGGCGCAGCACCGCGATCGGCGTCGACAGCCACGCGCTCGGCATCAGCAGCACCGCGCTCGGCGATTCCAGCGCCGCCGAGGGCGATTTCAGCGTCGCGACCGGCCGTTCGGCGGTGGCGCAGGGCGAGTTCGGGGTGGCGGTCGGCTACGACAGCCTGGCCAGCGGCGGCGGCGCCACAGCGCTGGGTGCGTCGGGCTCGGCCACCGGTGGCGACGCCACCGCGGTCGGGTACTTCAGCGTCGCCGCCGGCAGCCAGGCCGCGGCGTTCGGTGCGATCAGCAATGCGTCGGGCATGCAAAGCACCGCGATCGGCGGCGTCGCCGTCGCCAGCGCCGACGTCTCCACCGCGCTCGGCCATACGAGCCGGGCGACTGGCTTCGGCAGCACGGCGCTGGGCAACAGCAGCCTGGCCACGGGTATCGGCAGCACCGCGCTGGGATACGGTTCGGTCGCCGACCGCAATGGCACGGTGTCGGTCGGCACAAGCGTCAGCCAGAGCCAGATCGTCAACGTCGCCGCCGGCACCGAGGGCACCGACGCGGTCAACCTCGACCAGCTGCAGTCGACGCTGGCCACGGCGAACGCCTACACCGACACCGCCGTCGCCACCGGCGGCACCGCCACCAATGCCTACACCGACAATCGCGAGGCGGCGATCCGCGGCGACGTGGCGGCCGGCGATGCCGCCACGCTGAGCGCGGCGGAAACCCACGCCGACGCGGGCGATGCGGCGACCCTGACGGCGGCCAACGCCTATACCGACACCCAGATCGCCGGGTTGGCCGGCTTCGACCCGGCCTCCATCAACGGACGGATGGAGGCGCTCGAGGATCGCTTCCTCGAGGTCGACGGTCGCCTGCATCGGCAGAATCGCCGCATCGACCGCCAGGGCGCGATGAGCTCGGCGATGCTCAACATGGCGATGAACGCCGCCGGCTCGCAGAGCCCGCGCGGTCGCATTGCGGTCGGCGCCGGCTTCCACGGCGGCGAGCAGGCGCTGTCGATCGGCTACGGCAAGCGCATCGGCCAGCGCGCCTCGTTCTCGCTGGGCGGCGCCTTCAGCGGCAGTGAGAAGTCGGGCGGCATCGGCTTCGGTGTGGACCTGTAATCCGGAATCCGTTCCGGAGACAGCGGATCGGGCGCCCAGCGCGATGCCGCGCAAGCGCGCCGCGCGAATCAGTCCGGCAGGCGGAAGAGCGCCCGTGCGGCGGCGGCGGTCGCGGCGGCGGTGACGGCGACGTCCTCGCCGCGATCGCGCGCCAAGCCCTCGACGATGTGCGGCAGGAAGGCGGGTTCGTTGCGGCGGTCCTTCGGCATCGGCCTGAGCGTGCGCGGCAGCAGGTAGGGCGCATCGGTCTCCACCATCAGCCGGTGCGCGGGGATGTTCGGCACCAGCTCGCGCAGGTGCGCGCCGCGACGCTCGTCGCACAGCCAGCCGGTGATGCCGATGTGCCAGTCCCGGTCCAGGTAGTCGAACAGTTCCTTGCGGGAGCCGGTGAAGCAGTGCACGACGGCCGCGCCGAGGCGGCCGTCGAACTCGCGCATGATCGCCATGAAATCGTCGTGCGCGTCGCGCTGGTGCAGGAACAGCGGCTTGCCGTTCTCGGCGGCGATCTGCAGCTGGCGTTCGAACGCCCTGCGCTGCGCCGGGCGCGGCGAGAAGTCGCGGAAGTAGTCGAGCCCGCATTCGCCGACCGCGACCACCTCCGGATGCGTATGCAGCGCGCGCAATTCGGCATCGCACTCGTCGGTGTATTCGGCGGCGTGGTGCGGGTGCACGCCGGCGGTGGCGGACAGGAAATCCGGGTGCGCCTGTGCCAGCGCGAGCGCCTTCGGCGAATGCTCGCGGCTGGCGCCGGTGATGACGATCCGGCCGACGCCGGCGGCGCGGGCGCGCTCCAGCACTGCATCGCGGTCGCGGTCGAAGCTGTCGTGGGTGAGGTTGGCGCCGATGTCGATCAGGGGCATGTGCAGGCAGTGAGCGGGGTTGCGACATTGTAGGAGCGCGCTCCTACACAATGGGGAGGATGGTACGTCCCGACTTCCCGATCGATGCGCTGCTGCCGGACGTGCGCGCCAGCCTCGCCGCGCATCCGCGCCTGGTGCTGGAGGCGCCGCCGGGCGCCGGCAAGACCACCCAGGTGCCGCTGGCGCTGCTCGACGCCGGCTGGCTGCAGGGCCGCCGCATCGTGATGCTGGAACCGCGCCGGGTCGCCGCGCGCGCGGCCGCCGGGTTCATGGCGCAGCAGCTGGGCGAGGCAGTGGGCGAGACCGTCGGCTACCGGATCCGCTTCGACAGCCGCATCTCCGCGCGCACCCGGATCGAGGTGGTCACCGAGGGCATCCTGACCCGCATGCTGCAGGACGATCCGCTGCTCGAAGGCGTCGGCGCGCTGCTGTTCGACGAGTTCCACGAGCGCCACCTGGCCGGCGACCTCGGCCTGGCGCTGGCGCTCGACGTGCAGGCGGGGCTGCGCGAGGACCTGCGCATCGTGGTCATGTCGGCCACTCTGGATGGCGAGCGCCTCGCCGGTTTTCTGGATGCGCCGCGCCTGTCCAGTGCCGGACGCAGCTTTCAGGTCGAGGTGTCGCACTTCCCCGCGCGCCGCGAGGAAGCCCCAGAACACCACGCCCGCCGCGCCGCCGAGCACGCGCTGCGCGAACACCCGGGCGACGTGCTGGTGTTCCTCCCCGGACGTCGCGAGATCGACCGGCTCGCGGCGATGCTCGAATCCCTGCGCTCCGGGCCCCGCTCCCGGACCATGCCGAAGCCCGGCATGCCGCCCATACCGGCAGCGATCGAGATCCTCGCCCTTCACGGCGACCTCCCCGTCGAACAGCAGGCGCGCGTGCTTCAGCCGCACGCCGACGGCGACCGCCGGGTGGTACTTGCCACCAACGTCGCCGAGTCCAGCGTCACCCTGCCCGGGGTGCGGGTGGTGATCGACTCGGGCCTGGCGCGCGAGCCGCGGCACGATCCCAACAGCGGCTTCTCGCGGCTCGACGTGGTGACGGTGGCACTGGCCTCCGCCGACCAGCGTGCCGGCCGCGCCGGCCGCGTCGCCGCCGGCTGGGCCTACCGGCTGTGGCCGCAGTCGCAGCGGCTCGAACCGCAGCGGCGGCCGGAGATCGCCCAGGTCGAACTGGCGTCGCTGGCGCTGGAACTGGCCGCCTGGGGCAGTGATGCGCTGCGGTTCCCCGATCCGCCGCCGGCGGGCGCGCTCGCCGCCGCGCGTGACCTGTTGCGCCGACTCGGCGCCCTGGAGGACGACCACCGCATCACCGCGGCCGGCCGGCGCATGCTCGCGCTCGGCACCCATCCGCGGATGGCGGCGATGCTGCTGGCGGCGGCCGGCGACGCGCAGCGCCCGCTGGCCTGCGATCTGGTCGCGCTGCTGGAAGCGCGCGATCCCCTGCGCGGGCGCTCCGATGCGCTGGCCGTGCGTTGGCAGGCATTGGCCGCCTTCCGCCACGGACGGGCCCCGGCCGACGCCCATCGCGGTGCGCTGGCGGCGATCGACGCCGCGGCCGCGCAGTGGCGCCGCCGCCTGCGCATCGCCGCACCGCCGCCCGCATCGGTGCCGGCGCATGCGCTCGGCGACCTGCTCGCGCATGCGTTCCCCGATCGCATCGCGCGCCAGCATCCGCAGGACCCGTATCGCTACCAGCTCGCCAACGGTCGCATGGCGCGGCTGTTCGACGACAGCGCGCTGTACGGCGAACCGTGGCTGGTCGCCAGCGAACTGCGCTTCGAGGCCAAGGACGCGCTGCTGCTGCGTGCCGCACCGGTCGACGAGACCGCGCTGCGCGCCGCATTCGCGCCGCGCTTTCGCGAACACGACGAGACGCGCTGGGACCCCGCGCGCCGCGCCCTGGTGGCCGAACGCGTGCGCCGCTTCGACGGCATCGTGCTCGACAGCCGGCCCGGTGCGCGCGTCGATCCGCAGCAGGCCGCGCGTGCATTGACCGACGTCGTACGCCAGCTCGGCCTCGACGCGCTGCCGTGGAGCGACGGCCTGCGGCAATGGCGCGAGCGCGGACGCTGCCTGCGCGAGTGGATGCCCGAACTCGACCTGCCGGACCTGTCCGACGAGGCGCTGCTGGCGACGCTCGACGACTGGCTGCTGCCGGCCTTCGCCGGCAAGACGCGCCTGGACGCGCTGGACGCGCCGGCGCTCGGCGAGGCGCTGCGCGCCGGCGTCGACTGGCACCTGCGCCGGCGGATCGACCTCCTGGCGCCGGAGCGGATCGCCGTGCCGTCGGGCATGCAGCGACGCATCGACTATGCGCACGGCGCCGCGCCGGTGCTGGCGGTCAAGCTGCAGGAGCTGTTCGGCCTGGCGGATACCCCGCGCATCGCCGACGGCCGGGTGCCGCTGACGCTGCACCTGCTGTCGCCGGCCGGGCGGCCGCTGCAGGTCACCCAGGACCTGCGCAGCTTCTGGGAACGGACCTGGCCGGAGGTGCGCGGAGAAATGAAGGGGCGTTACCCGAAGCATCCCTGGCCGGAGGATCCCTGGAACGCCGCGCCGACCCATCGCGCCCGGCCCAGGACATGACGGACCGCCGCATCGGTGCGGCGTCAGCCCGACAGGCCGGGCGATCACGTCGCCGCTACGGCGGCGCGTCGATACTTGCGGCAAGTGCGACCACCGCCACGAGGATTCCGCGATGAGCAAGCTCGACACCCTGCAGGGCAGGGCCCTGGAACTGGTTGGACATGTTGGCGACGGCGTCCGCTATGTCATTCCCGACAACGCAGGCAAGTGGCTGCAGGCCGGCGCCGTGCTTGGGGCGGCGCGTACCGGCGCGAAGACCGCGAGCCATGTGGTGCGGCGCAATCCGACATTGGCCGTGACGGCCGCGGTCGCCGTGGGTGCGGGCCTGGCGCTCTACGCGATCCTGCGCAGGCAACGGAAGGCGAACGGCCAGGCTGCCGGCGCGACGATCGAAGGCCGGTCCAAACGTGTCGATGCCGATCGCACCTCGCGTCCGCGCAAGGCCGCCAAGCGGCGTGCGTCGAGCGCGCGCAAGCGCACCGAGGGCGGCACCGAAACCGGAGGCTGATCGCCGAAGCGGGCCGTGGACGCTGCGTGCGGGCGTTTCCCGCGCCGTGGCCGCGGCTGCAGGGGCCTCCCTTCCCGTTCGCTCATGACCTCGTGCGCGCTTCCGGCAGTTCGACGACGAAGCGCGCGCCGCCGCCCTCGCGGTCCTCGTACCAGAGCCGGCCGCCGGCTTCGCCGATGATCTGCCGGGCCAGCGACAGGCCGAGACCGCTGGACATGTCGCCGGCCGCCGGCGGGCCGTCGTGCAGGCGCACGAACGGCTGGAACAGCTGGCGCTGCTCGGCAGCCGGGATTCCCGGGCCGCGATCCTCGACCAGCAGCCGCAGGAATCCGGGTCCGCCGCGGCGGCAGGCGATTTCGAGGTCGCTGCGCGGCGCGTATTTCATCGCGTTGGTGACCAGGTTCTCCGCGACCTGCCGCAGCACCAGCGCATCGACCGCCACCTGCATGTCCGACTGCGCGGGCATCACCTTCAGGTGACGCTCGCGCGCCTCGTACTGCAGCCCGTAGCGGTTCTCCAGCCAGCGCACGACCTCGGGCAGCGAGGCGACGCCCTCCTGCGGCGCGACCTGCCGCACCGTGCGCTGGGTCTCAAGATAGCGCCTGATGTAACCGAGCGCATCGTTGGCGCTTTCGTGGATGGTTTCCAGGTAGCGCGCAACGCGCTCCTCGCGCACGTTGCCGCTGCGCAGCATGTCGATCGCGAACAGCACGCTGCTGAGCGGGTTCTTGAGATCATGCGCGACCAGGTTGACCAGTTCCTGGCGTTCGCGCGCCACCCGCTCCAGATGATCGCGGGTGAGCTTGAGGCCGACGTGCGCCGCGACCCGTGCCAGCAGCTCCTCGGGCAGGAACGGCTTGGTGACGTAGTCGACCGCGCCGGCGTCGAAGGCGCGCAGCAGCTGTTCGCGATCGCGCGCAGCGGTCAGGCACACCACCGGCAGCCGCATCAGCGGCTCGCGCTGCTTGATCTCGGCGAGAACCGCGAAGCCGTCCATGCCGGGCATCAGCACGTCGAGCAGGATCAGGTCGGGCAGTTGCTCGGAGGCGATCCGCAGCGCTTCTTCGCCGTGGCCGGCGTTGAGCACCTCGTAGCCGTTGCGCGCGAGCAGGGCCCCCACCACCCGCAGGTTGGCCGGCTGGTCGTCCACGACGAGGATGCGCCCCGCAGTGGAGCGGCCTTTGACCATGTCGCATCGTTCTGAACGGGGGTGTTCGGGCAACTTAGCAGAAACGCAAACGCGCCACTTCACTGACGAGCACGCGGATTGCGCGGAAGTCCGGCCAGGCTGAAGGGTTCAGCGTCGCGAAGACCTAGTCGTCCAGTTCGCGCCAGTGCCCGGGCGCCAGCTCGCCCAGGCGCCATGGCCCGATCGCGACCCGCACCAGGCGCAGGGTCGGCAGTCCGACCGCCGCCGTCATGCGCCGGACCTGGCGATTGCGGCCCTCGCGCAGCACCAGTTCCAGCCAGGCGTCGGGTACCGTCTCGCGATGGCGCACCGGCGGGTCGCGCGGCCACAGTGCCGGTGTCGCGATCGTCCGCACCGCGGCCGGGCGCGTGCGCCCGTCGCGCAGCTCGACGCCGTCGCGCAGCGCCGCGAGTCGTCGCGCATCCGGCATGCCCTCCACCTGCGCCCAATAGGTCTTGGGCAGCTTGTGCCGCGGGTCGGTGATCCGGTGCGCCAGCGCGCCGTCGTCGCTCAACAGCAGCAGGCCTTCGCTGTCGCGGTCCAGGCGCCCGACGGGATAGACGCCGGGCGGCAGGCCGAAAGCGGCAAGCGTCGGCCGCGGCGGCGTACTGCGATCTGTGAACTGGCACAGCACGCCCCAGGGTTTGTTCAACGCGATCAGCATGGGTCCGGATACGGGAAGCGATGTCGACGCTGCCGTGGTGCGCGGCACCGCTGTGCCGGGTTCATCATTGTGAGTGCGCTCCCGGTTTTTGTCCGCAGAACTTGTTATTCATGACATGGCCGCAGGCAGGAGGGTAACCACCTTCCGGGCGGCAGACAGGATGCGGTGCGTATCCGGGGGAAGGGAAGCATGGTGACCATCGAGCTGAAGGTCGTCTCGGAACAACGCAATGGCCTGCTGCTGGCGCTGGGCGAGGTGCTGCTCGCCAACCAGTTCAAGCTGCTGCGCCATCGTCGCGCCAACACCGACCGCAACGTGGTGATGGTGCTGGTCGTGCAGGGGCCCGAAGCGCGTCTGTTGCCGCTGGAGGAACAGCTCGGCACGCACTGGATGGTGCGCAGCTTCGAGGCGGCGCCGTACGAACCCGGGGTGTCGACCTCGCCGCAGACGTTGGCCGAAGTCGTCGCGTCGATCGATCCCGCCCATGCCGATGCCCTGCCTGCGTCGTCCGCTCCGACCGCTGCGCCTGCCGCGCCCGCCGCGCAGTCGGCAGCGCCCGATCCGGCGCGCGTGGAGGTGCTGCTGCCGCAGCTGGCGCGCGACTATCCGCGCGTGTTCGGCCTGGTGCTGGGGTTCGAACGCAGCCTGGAGCCGGCGCAGCGCGCCACGACGATGCGCTACATCGGCACCCGCGTCGGCGCCTGGGTCTACAAGCGCGACTTCGCCCTGGGCGCCGCGCTCGACCTGTCGCGCTCGATCAGGCACGTCGCGCTGCCGGCGATGCGCCAGCTGCTGCCCACCGAGCCCGACGGCGATGCGCTGACCACCGGCGGCAGCCCGTTCTGCGTGGTCGCCGGCCATTCCGTGACCGCGCAGTGCCATTTCCTGTGCGGGTTCCTGGAAGGCCTGCTCAACGAATCCGGAAGGCTGCCGCGCGTGCGCGTGTCCGAGACCGCGTGCCGCGCCGGCGGCGCCGCTGGATGCCGCTTCGTGTTCGACGCCTGAGACCCGGCCGCCGAGCGTCGCCCAGGTCGGTGCCCCGCAGCGCGATCGCCAGGTTCCAAGCGCCCGCCCGGCGGGACATCCATCGAGGAGAACGTTCATGCCACACGACCATGCCATCCAATGCGTCCACGACCCGCTGCTGGTCGTGCTGTCCTACCTGGTGTCCGTGCTGGGTGCGTTCACCGCCCTGCAGATCGCCATCGGCATTCCCGCCGCACGCACCGATGCGCAGCGCCGGGCCGCGATCGCCGGCGGTGGTGCGGCGATGGGCGGCGGCGCGATCTGGGCGATGCACTTCATCGCCATGCTGGCGTGCCGGATGGACATTCCGGTGACCTACGACCCGGCCCTGACCCTGCTTTCGGCGCTGATGGCGATCGGCGCCTGCATGCTGGGACTGACGATCGCCGGCACCGGGCTTTTCAGCTGGGGCAAGCTCGCCCTGGCGGGCACCTGCATGGGACTGGGCGTGGCGGCCATGCACTACACCGGCATGGCCGCGATGCGCATGCCGGCGACGCCGCACTACGACATGGGCGTGGTCGCGCTGTCGATCGCGATCGCGATCGTCGCCGCCGCCGCGGCGCTGTGGCTGGCGTTCAACCTGCGCGGCTGGGTACAGATGCTCGGCAGCGCCCTGGTGATGGGCGTGGCGGTCTGCGGCATGCACTACACGGGCATGTACGCGGTCGGCTTCGTTCCCACCGGCGAGGCGGCCATGTCCGGCGGCCTGGGCGGCGACTATCTCGGCATGGGCGTGTTCATGGTGACCACGCTGCTGCTGTCGGCGATGCTGGTCATCATCCTGCTGCGCCGGCAGCGCCGGGCGGCGGTCACGATCTGAAGGATGGCTTCGGCTTTCCGGTCGGGTTCCGTTCGTTGGCGGCGCTCTTCTGGCTGCGCGAGGCAGTCCGGGCCGGTGCTTTGACCGGCGCACTACGCCGGGTCGTCGTACCCACGAAGCGCCCGCCCCATGGCGGCGGGCGCTCGTGTCGAGGCCGGGGACGCTGCGCTCAGTCGTCGCTGACCACCAGCGCGCGCAGGCTGTAGTCGCCGGTGTGGCCTTCGCCCATCGGCAGCGAGTTCAGGCGCACGGTGTAGGTACCGGTCGCGGGGGCCGACACCACCAACAGCGAATCGGTGCCGCCGCCTTCCTTGTCGTCGTTCTCGGCGACGCGGTCGCCGTCCGGGCCGAACAGGATCAGCACGGTGTCGAAGTCCTCCGACTTGGCGCTGATCGCGACCAGCTGGCCGGCGTCGAGATCGAGCGCGTAGTCGTGGCTGCGGCCGCCGCTGTCGCTGGAACGATCGCTGGCCTGCAGCGCGCCTTCGATGGCGCGTCCGGGTGTGAGCTTGTCGGCGGCGAACGCCGGGGCGGCGGCCAGCGCCGTCAGCAGCGCGAGCGAGAACAACGGAAGACGCATTCGGATCCCCTGGAGGGCGACGGAATTGTCGCGGCGCGCAGAGTACACCGGGCGCGACCGGGGAGGCGCGCCTGCCGCCGGCCGGCAGGCGCGCGCCGGATCATTCCGGCTTGACGAAGCGCAGCGTCATCCGGTCGCTCTCGCCGATCGTGCGGTACTTCTCGGCGTCGGCCTCCTCGTGCCTGTTCGACGGCGGCAGGGTCCAGACGCCGTTCGAGTGGTCGCGGGTGTCCCCGGGATTGGCGTTGATCTCGCTGTTGTCGACCAGGCGGAACCCGGCGCCCTCGGCCAGGGCGATGACGGTCTGCTCGCCGACGTAGCCGGACTCGTCGTCGGCCGGCAGTTCCTTCTCGGCGCGGTGCTCGACCACGCCGAGCACGCCGCCCGGCTTGAGCACGCTGAAGAAGCCCTCGAACATCGCCTCGGCGGTGTCGTCGCCGAGCCAGTTGTGGACGTTGCGGAAGGTCAGCACCGCGTCGGCCGAGGCGTCGTCGCCGAAGCGCGGCGCTGCGGGATCGAACTCGACCATGGTGGCGCGGCCGTAGACCTCGGTGGGCTCGCCGCCGAGCCGTTCGCGCAGGCCGTCGCGGCCACGGGCGTAGTACTCACGGCTGCGTTCGTCCTCCTGGCTGTCGGGCGCGACCACCGCACCCACGTAGGTGCCGTTCTCAGACAGGTAGGGCGCCAGGACCTCGGTGTACCAGCCGCCGCCGGGGGTGATCTCGACCACGGTCATGTCCGGGGTGATGCCGAAGAAGGTCAGTGTTTCCTTCGGGTGGCGGTACTGGTCGCGGGCGACGAACTCGGGCGTGCGCCAGTCGCCGGCCAGCACCGTATCGAGCGCGGACGAAGCATCCACGGCGACGTCGGGCGCGGGCACCGGAGTCTCGCTGTCGGTTGCCGGCGGTGGCGCATCGTTCTCGGCAGCGCAGGCGACGAGCAGGGCGGGCAACAGGGCGGCAAGCAGGACACGCTTCATGACATCTCTCCGTGAACGGGGGTCCAAGCCTAGCGCCAAACGCATCGGCGCGTCAGCGCGTCAGGCCATCGCGCGCGCGCCGGCTGCCGCGGGCCATGGCGGCGGCATGGACCCGCGCCTCGCCGTGCAGCCAGTCGCGGAATGCGCCGAGCGCGGCATGGCCGCGATTGCGCGGCGGATACACGAGGTAATGCGCATAGTCGGTTTTCATCCGTTGCCGCCCGAGCCGCCGCAGCTGCCGGGATTCGAGCAGCAACCGCACCCGCGTCAGGCGCCCGAGCGCCACGCCGAGCCCGGCGGTGGCGGCCCGGTGCAGCGCTTCGGCGTCGTCGAAGCGCGCGGCGAACCGCGCCGGCATGTCGCCCCCGTGGCGCGCGAACCAGGCCGGCCAGGCGTCGGGATCGGGATCGCCGAGCAGCGGCCAGTCCTGGAGCCGTTCGACGCCGGCCTTGCGCATCCGCGCCGCCAGCGCCGGGCTCGCCACCGGCGCCAGCCAATCGTCGAACAGGTGTTCGGCGACCACGCCAGGCCATTGCCCGCGCCCGGTGCGCAGCGCCGCATCGACCTGGCCAGGTCGGGAGAAGTCGACCACTGCCGCGTCCGACAGCAGGTTCAACTCGACCTGCGGCTGCGCGGCCAGGAACTCCGGCAGCCGCGGCAGCAGCCAGGCCGACGCCAGCGACGGCACCACGCTGAGCGTCAGCACGTCGTCGCGGCGCGCGGCGAACGGGCGCAGCGCCTCCTCGATCGCATCCAGGTGCGGCGAGACCTGCTCGAGCAGGCGCTGTCCGTCCGCGGTCGGATGCACGCCGCGCGGCCCGCGCTCGAACAGGCGGCGGTCGAGCCGCTGTTCCAGCGAACGGATCTGATGGCTGAGCGCGCTGACCGTCAAATGCATCGCTTCGGCGGCGCGGGTGAGATTGCCGGCGCGCGCCGCCGCCACGAAGCCCTGCAGCGCGTGCAGCGGCGCGCGGATCCCGTCGGGGCGTGTGGCTGGAGTTGAATTCAATTCAAGGCTGCCTTGCGAATACGTCGCTTTTCCGCCGTGGACTATCGGCCTATCTTCGATCACGGTCAACTCGAAGAGGGAAAGCGTCATGAACATCTGGAATGAATTGCTGTTCCTGCAGGGGCATGTCGCCAGTCCGCGGCTGGCGCTCGCGCTGGCCGATGCCGAACCCGCCGCGGAGCCGGCGCCCGCCGTCGCGCCGCCGCCCCGCGGCGACGAGCATCGCCGGTGCGCCGCGGCGGCTTGCGGCTGAGGCGTTGCGCCGCCGGAACACAGCATCACGCCGCGGATTCGCGCACCGGCAACATCGACGCCGGTATCTTGGTCGGCCTTGCCAACCCCGGAATCGCGCATGGCCGCAGCAGGAGACGCAAGACCGCTCGGCCGCTCGGGCCTGCGGATCCGTCCGCTCGCCTTCGGCGGCAACGTGTTCGGCTGGAACGCCGACGAGAAGACCGCGTTCGCGCTGCTCGACGCCTTCGTCGACGCCGGCTTCTCCCTGGTCGATACCGCCGATGTCTACCCGGCCTGGGTGCCTGGCAACCGTGGCGGCGAGTCGGAGACGATCATCGGCCGCTGGCTGGCGGCGCGCGGGGGCCGCGACCGGCTGGTCGTCGCCACCAAGGTCGCCAAGTGGAGCGCGCGTCCGGGGTTGTCGCCCGACAACATCGCCGCCGCGGCCGATGATTCGCTGCGGCGCCTGCAGACCGACTGCATCGACCTGTATTTCGCCCACGAGGACGATCCGGACGTCCCGCTCGAGGACACCCTCGGCGCGTTTGCGCGCCTGATCGAACGGGGCAAGGTGCGCGCCATCGGCGCCTCCAACTATGGCGCGCCGCGGCTGGCCGAGGCGCTGGCGGTGGCGCAGCGGCATGGGCTGCCGCGCTACGAGGTGCTGCAGCCCGAGTACAACCTCCACGACCGCGCGGACTACGAGTCGTCCCTCGAACCGCTGGCGCGCGAACACGGCCTCGGCGTGATGAGCTACTACTCGCTGGCCAGCGGCTTTCTCAGCGGCAAGTACCGCAGCGCCGCCGACGCCGCCAAGAGCGACGCCCGCGGCGCCACCGTGGTCCGGCGCTATCTCGACCGCCGCGGCGAACGCATCCTCGAGGCGCTCGATGCCGTGGCCGCCGCGCACCAGGCCACCCCGGCGCAGGTGGCGCTGGCCTGGCTGATCGCGCGCGAGTCGATCACCGCGCCGATCGCCAGCGCCACCAGCCTCGAGCAGCTGCGCGAGCTGCTCGCCGCCGCCGACCTCTCGCTGTCGGCGGCCGACATCGCCGCGCTGGACGCCGCCGGCGCCGACACCGGGGAGCCGTCATGACCGCCGCCGACAACATCCGCATCGTGCTCGCCTCGCGCCCGCAGGGCGAGCCCGCCGCCGAGAACTTCCGCGTCGAACGCGTGCCCCTGCCGCGGCCGGCCAAGGGCCAGGTGCTGCTGCGCAACCGCTGGCTGTCGCTCGACCCGTACATGCGCGGACGCATGAATGCCGGGCGCTCGTACGTCGCGCCGATCGAGGTCGATGCGGTGATGGAGGGCGGCACCGTGTCCGAGGTGCTCGAGTCGCTGCATCCGGAATTCGAACCCGGCGACCTGGTGCTGGCCGACGGCGGCTGGCAGACCCATGCCGTGGCCGACGGCGACACCCTGCGCCGCAAGCTCGATCCGCAGGACGCACCGGTCACCTCCGCGCTCGGCGTCTACGGCATGCCCGGCTTCACCGCCTATGCCGGCCTGCACGAGATCGGCAAGCCGCGGCCGGGCGAGACCCTGGTGGTCGCCGCCGCTTCCGGCCCGGTCGGCGCCACCGTCGGCCAGATCGCCAAGCTGCGCGGCGCGCGCGTGGTCGGCATCGCCGGCGGCGCGCGCAAGGTCGCGCACCTGCGCGACGATCTCGGCTTCGACGTCGCCCTCGACCACCGCGCCGACGACTTCGCCGAACAGTTGAAGGCGGCGGTGCCGGACGGCATCGACGTGTACTTCGAAAACGTCGGCGGCCACGTGTTCGACGCGGTGCTGCCGCTGCTCAACGAGTTCGCGCGGGTGCCGGTGTGCGGCCTGATCGCCCACTACAACGACAGTGCGCCGCCCGAGGGACCCGACCGGCTGCCGCAGCTGATGGGGCTGGCGCTGGCCCGGCGCCTGACCATCCGCGGCTTCATCGTCTTCGACTTCAACAAGCTCTATCCGGAGTTCCTGCGCGAGATGGGTGCGTGGCTGCGCGACGGCAAGGTCCGCTACAGCGAGGACATCGTCGAAGGCCTGGAGAACGCGCCGCAGGGCTTGATCGGCCTGCTGCGCGGCGAGAACTTCGGCAAGCAACTGGTGCGGATCGCATAGCAAGCAAAAATTCCCCTCGATCCCTGGGAATTTCGCGCATTTCTGGCGCCTGTCTTCCCCCTTTGAAAAAGGGGGATTGAGGGGGGACGAAAGCCGCCGCTTGCAAGCCGCAGGCTTGCGGCGGCTTGAGCGCCCCCGCGCGATGCTCGCGCGGCGGGAGACACGGCGGATTGCGTCATCCCGGCGCATCCGACGATGCCGGTATCGCGCGCATGGCGCGCTCCTACGGATCGGTATTGCCACCCGTCCGGGATGACGAAAAAAAGGCCCGGCAATGCCGGGCCTTTTCGGTACCGCGTTCACTGCGCCTCAGCCCGCGGCCAGGCGCTCCAGCGCGGCGTTGAAGGTCTCGCTCGGGCGCATCGCCTGCGCGGCCTTGGCATGGTCCGGATGGTAATAGCCGCCGATGTCGACCGCCGCACCCTGCACGCGGTTGAGCTCGTCGACGATCGCCGACTCGTTCTCGGCCAGAGCGTGCGCCAGCGGCGCGAACCGTGCCTTCAACGCGGCGTCGTCGTCCTGCGCCGCCAGCGCCTGCGCCCAGTACAGCGCCAGGTAGAAATGGCTGCCGCGGTTGTCCAGCTCGCCGACCTTGCGCGACGGCGAGCGGTTGTCGTCGAGGAATCGGCCGTTGGCCGCGTCCAGCGTCTTCGCCAGCACCCGCGCGCCGGCGTTGTCGTGGCGCTCGGCCAGATGTTCCAGCGACGCCGCCAGCGCCAGGAACTCGCCCAGCGAATCCCAGCGCAGGTGGTTCTCCTCGACGAACTGCTGCACGTGCTTGGGCGCCGAGCCGCCGGCGCCGGTCTCGAACAGGCCGCCGCCGGCCATCAGCGGCACCACCGACAGCATCTTGGCGCTGGTGCCCAGCTCCAGGATCGGGAACAGGTCGGTCAGGTAGTCGCGCAGCACGTTGCCGGTGACGGAGATCGTGTCCTCGCCCTTGCGGATGCGCTGCAACGAGAACTTCGTCGCCTCCACCGGCGGCAGCACGCGCAGGTCGAGGCCGGCGGTGTCGTGGTCCTCCAGGTAGGCCTCGACCTTGGCGATCACCTGCGCGTCGTGCGCGCGGTTCGCGTCCAGCCAGAACACCGCCGGGGTCGCGCTCAGGCGCGCGCGGCTCACCGCCAGCTTCACCCAGTCGCGGATCGGCGCGTCCTTGGTCTGGCACATGCGCCACACGTCGCCGGCCTCCACCGCGTGCTTGAACAGCACGTTGCCGGCCTCGTCCGTCACCCGCACGGTGCCGTCGGCGGGGATCTGGAAGGTCTTG
This sequence comes from Luteimonas salinilitoris, assembly GCF_041300785.1. Taxonomy (NCBI): domain Bacteria; kingdom Pseudomonadati; phylum Pseudomonadota; class Gammaproteobacteria; order Lysobacterales; family Lysobacteraceae; genus Luteimonas; species Luteimonas salinilitoris. Next base: position 81,815 of record NZ_JBFWIB010000006.1, on the reverse strand, counting down.
TCGTGCGAGCCGTACTCCTCGGCCTTCTGCGCCATCAGGCCGACGTTGGGCACGCTGCCCATCGTCGCCGGGTCGAACGCGCCGTTGGCCTTGCAGTCGTCGATCACCGCCTGGTACACGCCGGCGTAGCAACGGTCCGGGATCACCGCCTTGGTGTCCTGCAGCTGGCCGTGGGCATTCCACATGCGGCCCGAGTCGCGGATCATCGCCGGCATCGACGCGTCCACGATCACGTCGCTGGGCACGTGCAGGTTGGTGATGCCCTTGTCGGAGTTCACCATCGCCAGCTCCGGACGGGCGGCGTACACGGCGGCGATGTCGGCCTTGATTTGCGCCTGCTTCTCTTCCGGCAGCGTGCCGATGCGCGCATAGAGGTCGCCAATGCCGTTGTCCGGGTCGAAGCCGACCTGCCGCAGCGCCTCGGCATGCTTGTCCAGCGCCTCGCCGTAGAAGGTGCTGACCGCCTGGCCGAACAGGATCGGATCGGAGACCTTCATCATGGTCGCCTTCAGGTGCAGCGAGAACAGCACGCCCTGCGCCCGGGCGTCCTCGATCTGCGCCTGCAGGAACGCCGCCAGCGCCTTGCGCCGCATCACCGAGGCGTCGGCGATCTCGCCGGCCTGCACCGCCACCTTCTGCTTGAGCACCGTGCTGCCGCCGCCGGCGTGCAGCAGCTCGATCTTCAGGCCGCCGGCCGCGCCGATCGTCGCCGAGCGCTCGCTGCCGTAGAAATCGCCGTCGTCCATGTGCGCCACGTGCGTCTTCGAGTCCGCGCTCCAGGCGCCCATCCGGTGCGGATGCTTGCGCGCGTAGTGCTTCACCGACAGCGGCGCGCGGCGATCGGAATTGCCCTCGCGCAGCACCGGGTTCACCGCGCTGCCGGTGACCTTGCCGTAACGCGCGTGGATGTCGCGCTCGTCGTCGTCCTTCGGCTCGTCCGGGTAGTCCGGCAGCGCGTAGCCCTGGCCCTGCAGCTCGCGGATCGCCGCCTTCAGCTGCGGCTCGGAGGCGCTGATGTTCGGCAGCTTGATGATGTTGGCGTCCGGCGTGGTGGCCAGCGCCCCCAGCTCGGCGAGGTGGTCGCCGATCCGCTGCCCGGCCGTCAGCCGCTCCGGGAACTGCGCGAGGATCCGCCCGGCCAGCGAGATGTCGCGGGTCTCCACCGCGATGCCGGCGGTGGCGGTGAACGCCTGCACGATCGGCAGCAGCGACTGGGTGGCGAGGAACGGGGCTTCGTCGGTCAGGGTGTAGATGATCTTCGGCGTGCTGGGCATGGGGGCGTCGGGATCCTGCGGGCGAGAAGGGGAAGCGCGGCGCGGGGCAAGGAAACCGGTGGCCCGGCCATGCACGGCCCGCGAGCGGTCGGTCGGCCCTGCCGCGGAACGGCGCGAGCGATCACGCCATTGTCGCGTGTTCCGCAGACGCGGGCAAAGCACGGTAAACCCCGAATGCCGATGATGCACAGCAGGAGGGGCTTCAGCCCCGGCCCGCCGTAGTCGGCGCCGAAGCCTCCTGCAGACGGTCGCCGTCGGCGGCCGCTTCGCGCTGCGGCGCCGGCTCCCGGCCGAACACGCTGCGGCCGCCGTCGGCATGCGATTGCCGGCGTTCGTCGGCGATCAATTGCCGGGCCGAAGGCCCGTCGGCATGGCGTTCGCGCCGGCGGCCCGTGCGTCCAGGCGCTCGAGTGCCTGCAGCTGTTCCTCGCAGCCGAGCTTCATGTTGCGCACCGCGCGCTTCAGCCCGCCGATGATCTGGTCGTACACGCGCGTCGGCACCGGAAACGGATGCCGGTCCTTGCCGTGCGCCGGCGATAAGCGCGCCGGATCAGTGAACCGACACCGCGCGCCGTGTAGCGCCTCGGCCACCAGCCCCCCGCTGCACTGCTTCCATCTGTGGCGCGCCCACGTACCGCTTCCCCCGCACATCCGGCTAGCCCCTCCCGTGCGTTCGGAAGAAGCGGGCGCGCCGAAACAGGGCTTGCACGCCCACACGAGCAGGCGTATATACGTTAGTTATAACGAAACCCCGGAGCCACGCCCATGAAGCTCAAGATCACCACCATCGGCAATTCCGCCGGCGTCATCCTGCCCAAGGAACTGCTCGCCCGCCTGCGCCTGGCCAAGGGTGACGAGTTGTTCGCGCTCGAAACCCCCGACGGCATCAAGCTCAGCGTGTTCGATCCCACCTTCGCCGCGCAGATGGACGTAGCCGAGAAGATCATGCGCGAGGATCGCGCCGTGCTGCACAAGCTGGCGCAGTAGCCGCGGCCATGATCATCTGGATCGAAAAGCCGCTCGCGCTGGCCATCCACGACCGCCAGCTGGCCGAGCACGGCGGCAACCCCGGCGTGCGCGACGAGGGCCTGCTGGACTCCGCCCTCGCCCGCCCGCAGCAGCTGCACGCCTACGGCGACCCGCCGCCGGACCTGGCCGACCTCGCCGCCAGCCTCGCCTTCGGCCTGGCCCGCAACCATCCCTTCATCGACGGCAACAAGCGCACCGCGCACGTCTGCTATCGCGTGTTCCTTGCCCTGAACGATGCCGACCTGAAAGCCGGCGACGAAGACAAGTACGTCACCATGCTGGCGCTCGCCGAAGGCAGCCTGCCCGAAGCCGACTTCGCTGCCTGGCTGCGCCGGCATATCGCGCCAGCCGACACCAGGCTGCACGAGCCGCGGGCGCGCTACGCGCGCTGAAGCGGCGCGGCGGGTTGAGGCGTCGCCGCTTGCGGTGGACCGTCCGGTCGCTCACGACCCGAAGCGGACATTCTTGCGACCCGGATCGGGTATTGGTCACCGATTCGGTCCCGCTGCCAATCCCAGCTCGAGAGCATGCCAACAATCGTAGAAGAAGGTTCGGTCGAATGAGGATTGGACGTGTGCAGGGTCGAAATCGCGCGCGGCCTCAAACCGGCAGGCGGGATTGGTCGGATGCGCGCAAATGAGTAGCCAATAGGTGTCATAGCCTTTTGCACGATAGTCGGGCAACAGCTCCTGCTTGACGTCCACACGCTCCTGAAGAATCTCTTTGGTGAGGGGGGCGACCCAACTCGCCTCGGAGCACTGCCATATTCCACGTCTAGATTCGCGCCAGAATCTGAGTTCTCGGAAGTACTGTCTCAGCATGGAGGGCAGGCGCTCGCCAGACACAGCCACCACGTCATACTCATGCTCGAGACGCAGACTGAGAAGGAACTCGACGATCCGTCGGCTCAGATCGGAGCGATTCACAGTTCGAAGGTCTGCTTTGTCGAAGAACGAGAAGCACACACTTAGTGGAGGCCCGTTTTGCGCTTCGTACCCGCGCTTGGCGCGCTCCAGTATGTCGTCCTTCGGAGCGCGTCTCGCACGCTCTTCTTTGCTCTTTTGGATTTCAGTGATCTCAACACCTATCGTACTGCCATCCAGGACGATAGCTAAGTCGGGTGATTCAAATTCACCTGACAGAAACTGAGCGGGAATAGCTAGCTGCTGCAGCAAGCCATGAAGCATTGCGCGTTCGAACTGCTTCTTTCGTAACGCCGTCACGTTGATCCTACCTGTCGGGAGTTGCTTCCTCTCGAAGCGAAAGCCACATGATCTCATGTGTCAAGTGGATAGTCCGCTACTGGCCGTAGGTGTCCGTTCTCACGGATTGGATACGCGGTCGACGATCCATTCGACGATCGCGTCGAATCTCTCTTGATCGAGAGGATGTCCGCGGTCGACGCGGAGCTCGGTGATGAAGTCGCCGGGGACCTTGGCTACGACCTGGTCTGCATCCCTTGAGTACTTGTCCTTGGTACCCGATACGACCAGTGTCGGCCGAGGTCCGATGGCTGAAAGAACATCGTGCGTGTCAATCTGGCGAGCGAGCCCGGGCACGGTCTCGAAAAGGGTGATCCCGGTGCCCTCCCGGCGACGCGTCTCAAAGCTGCACACAGCACCGCTGACGCATGCGAACCTGCATCGCGAATCAACTGCCGCGTGGTAGAGCGCCGTGTAGCCACCGTACGAGTGTCCTGCCACGCCCACGAGCCGCTCGTCTACGTCAGCGGCTTGGAGCAGAACGCTTAGGGCTCGCTGGGCGTCATCAAGGCACTTCCTCATTAGCAGGTCGCCATCCAGCAACCGGTAGCTCATGGCGTTGTAGTGCTGAAGCCAATCGTAGTAATCCGGCTCTACCCCCTGAACCGATCCTCGTCGATCCTCGAAAGTGATGGAGTCCGGGGCCAGAACCGCGAGACCTCTACGAGCGAGCGCTGGCCCGAAGGCTTGAAACGCGTCGCCCACAACGCCGGCTACCTCGCTCTTGCCGAAGTGGAACTCCCCGTTGTGTTGGTGGAAGACAACCACTCCACCGAGCGTATCGCGCCCCATGGGCGTGAACAGGAAAGCCGGAATGAGATCACCTTCGAGTCCCCGGTATTCGATCCTTTCACGGGCGAATCCGTCGTTCTCGTCGGCGTCGCCTCGCTGGAATTCCATCGGAACAGGGTCCGCTAGGCCAAGGCGCTCTTGAAGCGTCGTAGAGAGGTCGGTCATCATCTGTGGATAATAGCTCGCAGGATGGGATGGCTCGTTAGCTGCCTCATAGAAAGGCCGGACGTTCTTCATTCAAGCCGACGCCACTTCGCGGTGCGACTCATGCATGCGTCGGACGTCTGGTTCTGGCCTATTCTGTTGAAAAACTCGCCCGCCTCGGAACTGATCGGAAAATCGCAGCGCGAGAGTTCTATTTCGACAGATTTCGAGCCCAAATTCTGCTGAAATCGAATCGATTTGGCGCCTGATTCTGGAAGCCCAGAGTTTTTCAACGGAATAGGCCGAAAGGGGTCCGGCAGTCTTTGACGGTCGCGCTTACCCATAACCTCGGCCAGCAAAGACCGTCAGCCCTGGGCGATTCGACGGTGCGCCAAACGAGCCTGTTCGGCGATACTGCTTGCTGCGTCCAAGGGGCACTGGGAGCGGATGAAGACACTGGTACTGGGCGGCTACGGAAACTTCGGCGCTCGCATCTGCCGGGCGCTTGCGGGCGATGCGAACATCGACCTGCTGGTAGCGGGACGCAATGCGGGGCAGGCCCGACGATTCGCAGACACCCTGGACGGGCGGGCCAGCGCCGTCCCGATCGACTGCAATGCCCCCGGCTTCAGCCAGGCCTTGGCCGTACTGGACGTCGACTTGGTGATCCACACTGCCGGCCCGTTTCAGGAGCAGTCGTATGCGGTGGCACTTGCGGCCGCAGGTGCCGGGGCGCACTACATCGACCTGGCTGACGGCCGCCGCTTCGTCTGCGATTTTCCACGGGTACTGCAGGACGCATTCCAGCGGGCTGGAAGAACGGCCATCAGCGGCGCGAGCACGGTGCCGGCTCTGTCCTCGGCCGTTGTCGAGCACCGCCGGTTGGCGGGCCCTGCATGCGATCGACATGTGCATCGCGCCTGCGCAGAACGCACCGCGGGGCAAGGCGACGTTGGCGGCGGTGTTGAGCTACTGCGGCAGGCCGGTCGGGCTCTGGCGAGACGGACAGTGGACGCAGGCGCCCGGCTGGGCCGCGCCCGAGCGCGTCGAGTTCAAGCGATTGCGCCCCCGCATCGGCGCGCTGTGCGACATCCCCGATCTCGAACTGTTCCCGGCGCGATATGGCGTGCGCGACCGGGTGATGTTCCGCGCCGCGCTCGAGGTGGGCGCAACGCAGCGCGCCTTCGCCGTGCTGGCGGCGCTGCGCGGCATGGGCCTGCTGAAGCGGCCGGAACGCCTGGCCGGGATCCTGGACCGCATCAGCGGCGTGTTCGACCCGCTGGGTACGTCGCTGGGCGGCATGGTCGTGCGCATTGAAGGGCTCGACCATGCCGGACGCCCCGCAGGGCGCGCCTGGCACATCGTGGCCGACAACAACGATGGTCCCGAAATCCCCTGCATGGCCACGATCCTGCTGGCGCGAAAGCTCGCTGCCGGCGATGCCTTGGCGACGGGCGCCTTCACGGCCGCGGGCCTGCTGTCGCTGGACGCGTTCGAACCCGAGTTCGCCAGGTGGGGGATGGTCACCGACGTCGTCGACGAAGCCCTCGAAGCCTCACAGCAGGCCCCCTCCGCAGGCTCAACCGTGGCCTTGCGATGAGTACTGGAGATGAAAGGCTATTGCGCATGGGCGTGGTATTCGTGTGGCTGGCGACGGCGGCTGTCAGCCTATGGGAGTTCAACGGCCAGAGCATGGAGCTCCTGGCGAAGGCAGGCATTACCGACCATCGTGTCGCCACGGTCCTGGTCACCCTGGGCGCGGGCGCCGACTTCCTGGTCGGTATCGCGATGGCGCTGTGGCCGTCGCGACGCGTCTATCTGACCGCGCTGACACTCATGTTGGCGATGACGGCGGTGGCCAGCGTGCTCGATCCCTCGCTGTGGCTGCATCCCCTGGGGCCGCTGACGAAGAATGTCCCCATTGCCGCGGCCCTATGGATTCTGATCAGGGGAGCGAAATGATGACGACCTATTTCGTAGTGAAGTGGATCCACGTGCTGTCCAGCGTCGTCCTGGTCGGCACCGGCTTGGGCACAGCGTTCTACATGTTCTTCGCCAACCGCAGCGGGAGCCTGGAGGCGCAGGCGGTCGTGTCCCGGCTCGTGGTCCGCGCAGACTGGTGGTTCACCACCCCGGCGGTCCTGGTGCAGCCCGCCAGCGGCCTGTACCTGGTGCACCTGGCAGGTTGGCCGCTCACTACGCCATGGCTGGCGCTGTCGATAGGGCTCTTCGTGGTCACCGGCGCGCTGTGGCTGCCTGTGGTGTGGCTGCAGCTGCGCATGGCGGCCATGGCCTCCGCGGCGCGGGCCGGCTCGGGCGAGCTGCCCTCCAGATACTGGCGCTATGTGCGCTGCTGGGAAGCACTGGGCTACCCGGCCTTCGTCGCGATGTTGGCGGTGTTCTATCTCATGGTGGCAAAACCGACGCTGTGGGAATAGGTGCCGCCATTCTGAGCCCAGGGAGTGATGGTCGAATCCGGCCCGAAGCGGACGTGCGTGCAACTCGCCCCTGCGCAGCCGATGTCATTGCGGCATCCGGATGGGCTCGTCGCCCCCGACAGTTGCGTGCCGGCACGGTGGCAACCGAGACTGCAATACCGGCCTGCCACAGGCGCTCCAGGCCGTTTCATTTACCGCTACGCTGCGGACACGGTGCCGGTCCGGCATCTTGCGATGGGAGCTCTACACATGCGAAGGATCGGCTTGACGCTCGTCCTCACCGGATTGCTGACATTGCAGGCGGCGACCGCCGCAACGCCGCCCTCACCTGCCGAGTTCGCAGGCTATGCGGAAACGCTACTGGCGGACGCGTACCGCGCGGATGTACCGGGCGGGGCGGTGCTTGTGATGCGCGGGGACGAGGTGTTGTATCGGGGCGCGCGCGGCCAGGCCGATGTTGCGGCCGACGTGCCGCTCAAGCCGGGCGATCGGTTTCGCATCGCGTCGGTCACCAAACAGTTCTCCGCTGCCGGGCTTTTGACGCTGGTCGACGCCGGCAAGGTCTCGCTGGATGATCCGCTTTCGAAGTACCTGCCGACTTATCCGGGCGGTGCGCGCATTACGATTGAGCAATTGCTCAACCACACGTCCGGCATCAAGGACTACTACGACTCCAAGAACGACACGCCGGACTTCGCGCCGGGCGAAGGGTGGAGATACAGCAACTCCGGCTATGTCCTCGTCGGCGCCGTGATCGAAGCGGCGAGTGGCCAGCGCTGGTACCGCTATCTGGACCAGGCGTTGTTCAAGCCACTGGGCATGAACGACACCGGATACGCCGCCGACCACGCCGTCGTCGTGCATCAGGTCAAGGGCTACACCATGAACCGCGGGGCCCCCGCGCCTCCGCGGCTGTTCAGCATGACCCAAGCTCATCAGGCTCATGCCGCAGGTGCGCTGGTTTCGACGGTCGATGACCTGGCACGCTGGAACCGCGCCCTGCACGAGGGGGACCTGCTCAAGCCTGCGACCTACGCGCGCATGATCTCGCCGGCCGGCCAGGCGAAGGCCTACGACTACGGGTACGGCATCTGGACGTCTGCAGTGCGGGGCGCACCGGCGTTGCAGCACAGTGGCGTCATCGCAGGCTTCTCCTCGCACCTGCTCTATGTGCCGGGAGCGGATGTCACGGTCGCCGTGCTCCTCAACAACGAAACGCCTTCTCCAGCGCATGAGCCCAGTACGGTCGCGCGCCGCCTTGCGGCCGCCGCCCTGGGCGATCCGTATCCGCCGGTGAAGCCGGTTCACGTGGACGTTGCAGTACTCAAGCAGTACGAGGGCGTGTATCGCGTCGACCGGGATGCGACGCGCACGCTGCGCGTTGTCGACGGAACCCTGACCGCCAAGCGCACTGGGGGGATGCGCTCTGAACTCACCGCGATCACCGCCGACACATTCGTGTATCCCGAGGGTCTCAGTCGATTGCAGGTGATGCGCGATGCGATGGGCAGGGTGACAGCCATGCGTTTCTGGCCCGAGGGCGAAGGTGAAGGCGTCGTCGCTCCGCTCACCGATCTGGCGGTGCCGGTCGATATTACGCTTCCACGCGATGCGCTCGGGCGCTTGGTCGGCAAGTACTGGGCTCCGGCCCTCCTGATCAGCGCCGCGATCGCCATGTTCTACGCGGCGAAGCTATGGCGCAGACGCAAGCGCCTGTCCAGCAAGAGCGCTCTGACGCAAGGTGCGCGTGGGTAAGTGGCGTCCGTTTCTGGCCGAAAACAAACGTCGAGTTGGACGCCTGGAACGTGCCAGCCAACTAGCCTTCGATGTAGGCGGAGAGTTCTTCGGGTATTCCGAGCGGGAAGGCTTCTTTCAAGAATTCCAGGAAAGCCGAGACCCGAGTACTCAGCAGGCGCCGAGACGGGTAGAGGGCCCAGATCTCGATAGGGCGCCCCTTCACATCGCCCCAGTGCTCGAGCACGCCTGAGCGCAGGTCGCCCGTCACAAGCGATAGAGGAAGTACGGCCGCGCCGATCCCGGTGCGCACCGCATCGCGAATCATGACCAGCGATGCCAGGCGCAAGATCGGGTCGATATGAACCCGCAAGTCTCCTTCATGGGTCGTCAACTCCCAGGTTGACTGATCGCTTGACGCTCTCACTACCGCGGGGACCGGCGCATCCTCCATCGGCCGCTGCAACGCAGGACTAGCCACCGCCACCAGGCGGTCGCGGAGCAGGATGCGCCCGATCAAGTGCTCGTTGGGATCGGGATTGACCCGGATCACCAGGTCGTAGCCCTCTTCCACCATGTCGACCGCCCGATCCTCTGTCGTGATCTCCAGGCGCACCTCTGGATAGCGCAGCGCGAATTCGGCGGACAGTTTGCCCAGCGCCATCTGGGAGAACAGCAGTGGCGCGCTGATGCGCAGCCTGCCACGCGGGGTTTGACCTCCCGAGGCGATCGCGGCGGTCGCTTCGCCCAGTTCGGTGAGCAGCGTCTCGGTGCGCTCGAACAGGACCCGCCCCTCCTGGGTCAGCTTCAGGGCGTGAGAGCCACGCTCGAACAGACGCACCCCCAGGCCCGCCTCCAAGTCCGCAACCCGCCGCGACAGTGTGGCCTTGGGTCTTTCAGCCGCCCGCGCGGCCCGGCCGAACCCCCCATGACGCGCCACCAGGTTGAAGTCAGCCAGAGCCAGGAGGTCCATGTGGTCCACTGGTGAGACGGGTGGTCCAAGTATATGGGCTATCGGACCGTCAGTGGATCACGAACGATAGGGCCTCCCAACCAACCCGGAGCAGTCCCATGACCATCCTCGTAACTGGCGCCACCGGAAATGTCGGTCGGCACGTCATCCAGCAACTCACCCGGCGTGGCGCAAAGGTGCGCGCCCTCGTCCGCAATCCAGCCGCCGCCAAGCTGCCCGATGGGGTGGAGGTCGTGCAAGGTGACCTGCTCGATGTGGATGCGTTGCGCAGCGCCTTCCAGGGCGTCTCCACCCTCTTCCTACTCAACGCTGTAGTGCCCGATGAGTTCACCCAGGCGCTCATCACGCTCAACGTGGCCCGCGAGGCCGGTGTTGAACGAGTGGTCTACCTCTCGGTCATCCACAGCGATCGTTACGTGAACGTGCCGCACTTCGCCGGCAAGTTCGGAGTGGAGCGCATGATCGAACAGATGGGCTTCAGCGCCACCATCTTGCGTCCGGCCTATTTCATGGACAACGACCTGACGATCAAGGATGTAGTGCTGGGCTACGGCGTGTATCCCATGCCGATCGGAAACAAGGGCCTTGCCATGATCGATGCGCGCGACATCGGCGAGATTGCCGCCATCGAGCTGCTCTCCCGCGATCAGGCACCCGATGGCGACGCGCTGACCCGCATCAACCTGATCGGTCCGGACACGCTGACCGGCGCCGAAGTGGCAGGCATCTGGTCGGACGCACTCGGCCGCACGATTGCTTACGGCGGCGACGACACGGCTGCCTTCGAGCAGAACCTGCGCCAGTTCATGCCGGCGTGGATGGCCTACGACATGCGCCAGATGGCCGAACGCTTCCTCACCGACGGGATGGTGCCCGAGGCGGACGACGTCGAGCGACTGCGCCAGTTGCTGGGCCGTCCCTTGCGCTCCTATCGCGACTTCGCCGCTGCAACCGCGGCGGCCGCCTGACTCGAACGCAACCTCACCCACAAGGAGTCCATCATGATCTACTCAACCGCCACCCTGCCGGTGAATGTCGCCGGCCAAGCACCGCTTACCCGCGCTCAAGTGTGGGAGGGGCTGGTCCAGAAGGCGCGTGACGCCAAGCTCTTCTTCCCACCCAATGAGTGCACACGCTGCGAGATCGTCGAAGAAAGCACCTCGCATCTGGTGCGCGAGGCGACCATCCTGGGTGATGACCTTATCGAGATCATCACTTTCGACGCAGGTACGAAGATCACCTTCTTCCAGGCGCAGAGCCCGCGCGAGGGCGCGATCATCAACGAGCTCTTGGAGGACGCGGACGGCGCGCTGTACCTTCGCTTCTATTGCTACCTGGGCCTGCGCGGCAAGGTGGCCAGCGGCCCCGAGGAGCAGGCCGCCCAGACCTGGATGGATAGCGATCAGGGGTTCAAGGCTGCGATTCAGTCGACGCTGAAGCGCACGCGCGAGCTTTTCGAAGAAGGCAAGATCTGATCAGATCGGGCGCCAGGGGTCGGGCCCAGCTCGCCCCTCGGCGCTTACATTGGCTCACCCACGACAAGAAGACGGGCACTGGGGAGCCGGACATGGACCCGCCGCAAGACGTGCATACCGAGGCAGCCGTGTGAGGAGGGTGGCGGTCCCGCTTTTCGGCGGAGGACGACAGACAACTAGTTTTTTAGTTGACAGCACCTGCGGGCCCGTTTAGGATGCCGCCAATCAACTAATAAATTAGTAAGGAGCAGCCGATGGCCCGCCCGGCCTCGCCTACGCTGACCAATTCCGAGCGCGCGATCCTGGAGGTCCTCTGGGCCCGCAAGGAGGCCTCGGTGCGCGAGGTGGCCGAGGAGCTGTCGAAGAAGAAGCCGCTGGCCTACACCACGGTGCTGACGATGTTCAAGGTGCTCGAGCGCAAGGGGCTGGTGACCTATCGCACCGAGGGCCGTGCCTTCATCTACAGCGCCGCGATCAGCCGTGGCGAGGCGCGCCGGCAGGCGCTGGACAATGTGCTCCGGCAGTTCTTCGGCGGTTCGCCGGACGTGCTGGCCCAGCACCTGATCGAGGAACACGATCTCGACCTGGCCGAGCTGCAGGCCCTGCAGGACCAGGTGGATGCCGCACCCAAACCGAGGAAGCCAAAATGAGCGATCGTTGGCCGGATGTCGTCGTTGCCATCGGCGCGCAGCATCTCTGGCAGAGCGCGGTGCTCCTGCTGCTGGCATTGCTGGTCTTCCGGCTGCGGCGGCCGAGCGCGCGGGCGCGTCCGTGGATGTGGCTCTGCGTCTTCCTGCTGGCGGCGGTCTCGCCGCTGGCGGTGTTGCTGCCGGGCGACGCGTCGACAGCCGGTGCGATGACGAGCGCGTCGCTGGCGACCACCGCGCCGACAGCCCACGCAACCACCGGTGCATCCGTCGTGGCGCGCGAGGCATTGCCCACTCGCGCAATGCTGGCAGCGTTGCAGCCGGTCGCGCTGCTGGCCTGGGCGCTCGGCACGCTCTGGGGTATCGGGCGCCTGTGCACCGGCTGGTACCGGGCGCGGCGCCTGCGCGATACGGCGCGCAGCTCGCCCTACCTGGAGCGCCTGGTTCGCAGCGAACTGCCCGCCAACGCGATGGTCCGGGTGTCCGCCGGCATCCGCAGCCCGATGGTGGTCGGCCTGGCGCACCCCTGCATCCTGGTGCCGCGGGCGCTGGTGGCCGAACTGTCCGAGGCCGCGCTGCGCGACGTGCTGCGCCACGAGATCGCACACGTGCTGCGCGGCGACATGGGGTGGTCGCTGGTCCAACACCTGCTCGCCGCCGTCTACTGGTGGAACCCGTTCCTGCGGCTGATCGGGTCGCGGCTCGACCTGGCGCGCGAGATGGCCTGCGATGCGTTCGCCGCCACGCGCGCCGGCGAGGGCCGGCATTATGCGAACTCGCTGCTGCGCAGCGCCGAGCAGGCACTCCTGCTTCCCGATCCCCTCGTGCTGGCCAGCGGCATCTTCGCCGGCCGCGCGGGCCTGCGCCAACGCATAGAAGGACTCCTGGAAATGGACAGGCACGTTTCGCCGCGGGGCAAGCCCGCACTGCTGCTGTTCGGGCTGATGCTGGCGTCGAGCGTGACGCTGACGCTCGCGGCCACGCCGCGAATGGGCACGCCGAACGATGCAGAGGACTCCCTGCGCATGGCCGACGCCCGGCTGCTGGTGGAAGCCGCAGGTGAAGGCCGCATCGACGAGGTGCAAGCGCTGCTGCGACGCAGCGTGGACATCGACGCCGTGGTGCCCGGCGACGGCACCGCGCTGATCGCCGCCGCGAAGGCAGGTGACCTGCCCATGATTACCTTGCTGCTGCGCAAGGGCGCGGACGTGGACCGCCCGGCGCGCGGCGACGGCAATCCGCTGATCGTGGCGGCGATGGCCGGACACCATGAAGCTGTCGCGCTGCTGCTGAGCTTTGGGGCGAGCGTCGATGCCATCGTCCCGGGCGACGAGACCGCGCTGATCAACGCCGCGCGCGGCGGGCACCTGCAGAGCGTCAAGTCTTTGGTCGCATACGGCGCCGACGTCAATCTCGGCGTGCGCGCCGAATTCGGCCAGTGGCGCTCGCCGCTAAACCAGGCGCGCGGCCGCAAGGTGCGCGATTACCTGATCGCCCATGGCGCGGTACTGGGCAACGGCTGATCGTCGATCGACCGCAATGGCCACCTGAGGGAGCTCACCTTGAAGACGAACGCGATGCACCGTGCCGGGATCGTCCCGGCGCTGATGACGGCCTGCGCCCTCATTGTCGCGGCCGGCGCGCAGGCGCAGGACCGCGAACGCGAGCCTGCACCGGCCGGGCCGCAAACCGCACTGACGCACGGCCTGCGCCCGAACCTGCTGAAGATCGGCGAGCCCCTGCCGCGCTGGTCGCTGCAGGCGCGCATGGCGCACCACCGCGTGCCCGGCGTGGCCATTGCCGTGCTGAAGGACGGCCAGGTGGTGCAGGCGATGGGCTTCGGCGTGCGCCAGGCCGGCACGCAGGAGGCCGTCGACGCCGACACCCTGTTCTCGGTCGGCTCGATCAGCAAGATCGCCACCGCGGCCACGTCGCTGCGGCTGGTCGCCGACGGCAGGCTCGACCTGGACCGCGACGTCAACGGCTACCTACGCGCGTGGCAGGTAGCGTCGTTGCCGGGCGTCGCGAACGCACCGGTCACGCTGCGCATGCTGATGTCGCACACCGCCGGGCTGACGGTGCACGGATTCAAGGACTTCCTGCCGGGCGAGCCCTTGCCGACCCTGCCGGAGATCCTGGACGGCACGTCGCCGGCGAAGAACAATCCCATTCGCCTGCAGCACGCGCCGGGCCTGAAGGTGGACTACTCAGGCGGCGGCACGATGGTCCAGCAGCGGATGATCGAGGACGTCGCTGGCCAGCCGTTGGAGGCGGTCGCGCGCGCGCAGGTGTTCGATCCGCTGGACATGCATCGCAGCACCTTCCTCAGTCCGTTGCCGGCGGAGCGCGGCAACATCGCCCGGGCGCACGACCGCGACGGCGCGCCGACCGCCCTGCCGCGCGGCTGGCAGGCATTTCCCGAGCAGGCCGCCTCCGGCCTGTGGACCAGCGCCAACGAACTGGGCGCCTTCGTCGGCGCGTTGATCCAGAGTTATCACGGCGCTGACGGGCTGCTGCCGCAACCGATCGCGCGGCAGATGATGACCGAGGTCGCGCCGAGCCCGCACGGGTTGGGCCCGCGGCTGGAGGGCGCCGGCGCCACCCGCATCTTCCACCACGGCGGCGCCAACGACAGCTATCACGCATGGATCGAGGGCTACCTGGAAACCGGCGACGGCTTCGTGATCCTGACCAACGGCGCCAACGGTTACGCCCTGCACCGCGAGATCCGCAACGCGCTCTCCGATGCGATCGGTCTGGGGGTGAACCCGCTGGTCCGCACCGTCGACCTGGACCTGAACGCGCCCATCTATGCCGACTACGCCGGCGTCTACCGGCTCGACCCCGCGGCGCCGATGGACCATCGCGGCGGCTTGGCCGACTCGTTCGACGCCGACACGGTCGAGGTCGCGATCGACGACGGCGCGATGCGCATCCGGCTGCCGGACCAGGACGAACCGCGGACCCTGCAGCCACTGTCCCCCACCCGCTTCGCCGCCACCACCGCCACCCAGTACGAATTCCACCGCGACGCGCACGGCAAAGTGCGGGCATTGAGCGTGGAACAGGGCAGCTCCCGCGCCTACTACCGACGCACGCCGGAGTAGTCCCTGCGGGCACACCCCCCCGTAGGAGCGCGCCACGCGCGCGATGCCGCGGGCACTTCGCCGCCAAGGAATTAAGGCCACCGGCGCGCGCTCCGGCTCGCGACGGAACCGTTGATGGCCGGACCCGTAGACGTCACCGGCATCGCGCGCATGGCGCGCTCCTACGGGAGGGTCGCGCTCGATCTAATCGTAGGCAGGCCGCCGCGTGACGGCGGAAAGGCATTCAAGCCGAACCCGCTTCGCGGCGCGGCTCAATTCAAGCGTCAAGGCTACAATCGCACGATGGATTACCAGCTCGTCATCAAGTTCTGGCGCAAGTCTTTGGCAGATGAAGCGTTTCTCGCGACGATCGAGAGCGAGTTGAAGGATGCGCTTGGCGATACTGTCGAACTTGAGGGCCATGACGTCAGTCCGAAGGAAATCAACCTATTCGTGCTGACGCCCGATCCCCGCCATTCTTTTCGACGAGCAAGAGATGTTCTGGAAAGGTTGGGTGTCGTGCAGGGCGTTTCCGCCGGCTTCCGCCTGGTCGGCGGCGCAAGATTCACCTCGATCTGGCCACTACGCAATACGCGGAAGTTCACGCTTCCGTAGTGCCGTGCAGGCTTAGCCATTCATTCAATGCGGACCCGCTTCACGGCTCGGCCCGATTCAGGCGATAGCGCCCATGGAAGGTATCAGCCACATCACGTTCGTCGTTCGTGACCTCGAGCGCATGGCCGTCTTCCTGTGCGAGGGGCTCGGAGCGCATGAGGTCTATGACAGTGCGGGCCGCAACCACTCGCTGTCTCGCGAGAAGTTCTTCGTGCTTGGCGGCGTCTGGATTGCTGCCATGGAGGGAGACTCCCGGATCCGCGGGGAGGGGTTGTCTCTGTACTTCCATGACTTCGAAAATCATCTGTTCGAACTGCATACTGGTACTCTGGAGCAGCGCCTGGCCGCATATGGCGTCGCGCGTTAGCAACGCATTCTTGTCGACTCGATTCCTTCGGCTCGGCCAAGGTCTGGATAGCATCGGGAATGATCATGGCGATCGAATGGCGTGACTCGGCCGATCTCGTGGACTGGGCGGATCTCTCGGAGATGTACCGGCTTGCCCCGCTCGGGAATAAGAGCCCGGCGTGGCTGGAGAATGCCTTCTCGAACAGCATGTTCAAGTGCTTCGCGTACGACGACGGGGCGGTCGTCGCCGCCGGCCGCGCGGTCGCCGACGGCGTCGATTGTTCCTACCTGTGAGACATCGCGGTGCATCCGGCCCACCAGGGACGCGGACTCGGCAAGCAGGTCATTCAGCGGCTGGTCGACCGCTCGCGCGGGCACCGCAAGATCCTCCTGTACGCAGTGCCGGGGAAGGAGCCGTTCTACGGGACGTTCGGCTTCAGGAGAATGCGCACCGCCATGGCCATCTTCGAGAATCCCGTCCAGGCTGCGATCGACGGCTACACGGACGACGCCTGAGCGGATTTCGGGGGGGCATGAATTCGGCCGTCAGCCGTCGAGGATCGCGACGTCCAGCTGGCCGATCCGCGCCGGATCCGCGACCACGTCGATCCCGGCGACCTTCCCGCCCGAGAACCGGAACGCGAACACCACGCGCGGTTGTCCCTCCGGGGCGTACACGGCGCCGGCGGCGCCGTCGATGAGCGCCGGCTGTGCCGCCTGGGCGCGGCCCAGGAAGGTCTCCACGATCGCACCGGGGCCGCGGGCCTCGGCGGTCAGTTTCGGTGCCTTCGCGGCCTGGCCGGCGGCGCTCGCCTGCACCGCGGCGCGGTCGGCGCGCAGCACCACCTCGGGGTCGAGCAGCGCCAGCAGGGCGTCGAAGTCGCCGTTGCGCGAGGCGTGGAGGAAGGCGGCGACGATCTCGCGTTGGCGGGTACGGTCGGCGTCCGCGTCCGCGTCGGTGCCCTGCACGCGGCGGCGGGCGCGGCTGGCGAGCTGACGCGCCGCGGTGGGGGTGCGATCGACGATCGCGGCGATGTCGTCGAAGGACATGCCGAACATGTCGTGCAGCACGAAGGCGAGGCGCTCGGCCGGGGTCAGGGTGTCGAGCACGATCAGCAGCGCGGGACCGATCGCATCGGTGAGCAGCAGTTCGTGTTCGGGGCCCTGGACTTCGGCGTGGGTGGCGTCGGGATCGGCGAGCTGCGGATCGAACGGTTCCTCGCGCCGCGACTTGCGCGCGCGCAGCTGGTCCAGGCAGACGCGCGCGACCACGGTGGTCAACCAGCCGCCGAGGTTGTCGATGGCGCCGGCGTCGCTGCGGTCGAGGCGCAGCCAGGCCTCCTGCACCACGTCGTCGGCCTCGCTGCGCGAGCCGAGCATGCGGAAGGCCACCGCGCGCAGGTGGCCACGGTGGGCCTCGAATTGCCGGGCCAGCCAATCGTCGTCGGTCATCGTCACGTTTCCTCGTTGCGGTTCGTCATCCGGGTGACGTACCACTCCCAACCAACGTGACAGGAGATAGCACGATGCAAGCAAGAATGCCCAATCCGGCGGTTGTCCTTCCCGAGGCGATGAAGGCGCTGTGGGCGCTGAAGACGGCCACCGAGGACCGCGGCGTGCCGGCCAGGACGATCCACCTGGTGGAGCTGCGCGCCAGCCAGTTGAACGGCTGCAGCGTCTGTGTGGACATGCACTGGCGCGAGGCCCGCAAGGCCGGCGAGACCGACGAGCGCCTGTTCGCGGTGGCGGCCTGGCGCGAGGCGCCGTGGTTCGACGACGCCGAACGCGCGGCGCTGGCGCTGACCGAGGCGCTGACGCGGCTGAGCGACCGCCCCGAGGCGGTCACCGACGCGATGTGGGAAGAGGCCGCGCGGCACTACGACGAGCAGGCGCTGTCGGCGTTGTTGCTGGCGATCGCCAACATCAACGTGTGGAACCGCTTGAACGCGGCCACGCGGCAGGTGGCGGGCGCCTGGAAAGGCTGAGCTCTGCCGCGATGGGCGGATACCCGCACCGGCCGCTCCTGCAGGCGGGGAAGGCTTCATCCCCGCCTGCGGGCGGCCGTGCCCGGGCAGGGCAAGCCCGATGCCATGGAGAGAGCGGGCTTCGGCCCGACGCGGTCAGCCCGATTCCGGAGGAATCGGCACCGTGGCGCGAAGGCTGCGGTGAATGCCGGAGGCGTGGCAGGAGGGTCGCGGCGCCGGCCGGTCGGCGGGGCTGAAGCTCTTCGTGCAGGGAGATCCCGGCTGTGATCCGGGGCCGGGCAATGGCGAGGCTTGGAGGTTCGATGCAATGATGTCATGTTATAACATCCTGCTTCCTCCTCTCCCTGCAGTCCCCGCCGATGTCCCTCGCTCGTGTCGTTCCGCCTGCCCTCAAGCCCTTCCTTGCCAGCACGCCTTCCCTGCTGTTTGCCGCCGTTCTCGTCGGCCTGGCCGGCAACACATTCGCCGCGAGCCCGATGGAATCGGGCGCCACCGACCTCGACGCGGTGGTGGTCACCGCCACCGCCAGCGAGCGCACCTTGGATACCGCGCCGGCCTCGATGTCGGTGATCACCCGCGAGGAGCTGGCGGCGCGGCCGGTCTACGATCTGGCCGACGCGCTGCGCGGCGAGCCCGGCATCGGCCTGACCGGTGTCGGCCTGGACCGGCGCGGGGTCAGCGTGCGCGGCATGGATCCCAGCTACACCATGACCCTGCTCGACGGGATGCGGGTCAACAATTCGATCGGCGCGATCGCGCACAGCGACTACGACCTGGGCTGGATGCCGGCCGAGGCGATCGAGCGGGTCGAGATCGTACGTGGGCCGATGTCGTCGCTGTACGGATCGGAAGCGCTGGGCGGCGTGGTCAACGTGATCAGCCGCAGCGCCACCGATGCCTGGCGCGGCAGCCTGCGCGCCAACGTCGGCGAGCCCGATGCCGCCGGCGGCGCGCGCCGGCAGATGGCCGTGTATGCCGGCGGCCCGCTGGTGGCCGACACCCTCGGCCTGAGCGTGTTCGCTGATCGCAGCCGGACCGACGAGACGCCGGACCCGCTGGTGCCGGGCACCAGCCGCCGCGAGGCGCGCGACGCCGACAGCGGCAGCGCCACCCTGAGCTGGACGCCGGGCGAGTTCCACCGTGTCGACCTGCGCTGGCTGGGCGGCCGCGAGGAGCGCGTGCGGCATGGCCTGCAGAGCGGCAGCAACCCGTACATCTACGAATCCCGCGACGAGGTCGACCGCGAGCAATGGGCGCTGTCGCACCGCGGCCGCTGGGGCTGGGGCGAGAGCGGCCTGCGGCTCAGCCGCGCCAGCCTCGACAAGATCAACGAGCGCGCGCCCGGCACGCCGACCGGACCGCAGCATCTGCGCGACGAGATCGCGGACGGTCACCTGGCGCGCATGTTCGGCGAACGCCACCGCGTCACCGTCGGCGGCGAATGGCGCCGCGAGTCGCTCGAAGACGCCCTGGTCAACGACGCCGGCGAGGACGAGGCGACCCACCGCGCCGTGTTCGTGCAGGACGAGATCACGTTGGCCGACGGATGGGACCTGGTGCTCGGCGACCGCTACGACCGCCACCAGCGCTTCGGCGGCCAGCACAGCCCGCGTGCCTACCTGGTCCACGAGCGCGGCGATTGGGTGTTCAAGGGCGGCGCCGGCCGCGGCTTCAAGGCGCCGACGCTGAAGCAGCTCTCGCCGGAGTATTACGCCAGCATCGCCGGCCTGCTCGAGCTGTTCGGCAATCCGGACCTGCGGCCGGAAGTGAGCACCACCTATGAGCTGGCCGTGCAGTACCGCGGCGATGGCTGGCACGCGCAGGCGACCGCGTTCGAGAACCGCCTGCGCGACCTGATCGAGATCGTCTGCGTGGAGCGCTGCGGGCAGCCGGGGGTGATGGAGATCCGCACCTATCGCAACGTCGACCGCGCACGCCTGGCCGGCATCGAGCTGGCCGGCGCGGTCGACCTGACCGACACGCTGGCGCTCGAGGCCAACTACACCTACCTCGACGCCCGCGACGAGGAGGCCGACCGCAAGCTGGAGATGCGCTCCCACCACAGCGGCGCCGCCACGCTGGCGTGGGCGCCGGTCGATGCGTTCACCGGCCGGCTGCGCGCCGAGTACATCGGCAGCCAGCTCGAATACCCCAGCCGTGGGCCGGCGATCGCGGTCCCCGCCGACACCCTGTACGCGCTCGACCTGAGCTACCGGATCACCGATGCGCTGACCCTGCGTGGCGGCGTCGAGAACATCGGCGACGCCCGCCAGGACAGCATCGACCTGCAATACCCATACCCGCAGCTCGGCCGCAGCTACCACGTCGGCCTCAACCTGAGCTTCTGACATGACCGGGGCATTTCGCCGGCTGCTGTTCGCGGTCGTACTGGCCTGCACGGGTTCGGTGCAGGCCGCCGAACCGCTGCAGGTCACGGTGGTGACCACCGACTTCACCCTGCCGGGCAAGACGCTGAAGATCGACCGCTGGGGCCGCGCGCATGGCGTGCGGGTCGCTTATCTGTCTATCGACCGGCCGCCGCCCGGCGAGCCGCGCGACTGGCTGGCCGCGAGCGGCCTGGTGATCATCGATACGCCGGTGACCAGCCATGCCGAACGCGTGCGCACGCTGATCGCGCCGGCACTGGCCGAGCGCGGCGTGCCCTGGATCGCGATCGGCGGCGGCCCGCTCGCCTTCGACGAACTCGAACCCGCACGGGCGCGGCGCGTGGCCGACTACTACCAGCAGGGCGGCGAGACCAACTTCCGCCGCATGCTCGACTGGCTCGGCCGCTGGCATCGCGGCGAAGCGACCGCCGCGGTGCCGCCGCCGGTGCCGATGCCGGCGACCGGCTACTACCATCCCGAGGCCGCCGAGCCGTTCGCCACGCTCGAGGCCTATCTCGACTGGCAGCGCCGGCGCGGCCACGCCGACGACGCCCGGATCGCGCTGGTGATCTCCAGCCACGCGCTGTCGTCGATGCAGCTCAAGGATGTCGATGCGCTGATCGCCGCCAGCGAACAACGCGGCCTGGTGCCGGTCACGTTCTGGTTCGAGCGCAACGATCCCGACGGATTGATGGACGGCCTGCGCGACGCCGGCATCGTCGCCCTGGTCAACCTGACCCACCTGGGCAACGGGGAGCAGCGCCTGCGCGACTTCATCGCGCTCGACGTGCCGGCGCTCGTCGCGTCGACCGCGCGTGGCACCACCGTGGAGGCGTGGCGCAGCGAAACCAGCGGCATGAGCGCCGCGGCGATGGCGACCCTGCTGGCGGTGCCGGAGAGCTGGGGCATGAGCGACCCGGTGGTGCTGGCCGCGGTCGAGGACGGTGAGCCGGTGCCGATTCCCGAGCAGGTCGAGCTGCTGGCCGACAAGCTCGCGTCGCTGGCGCGGTTGCGCGCGACGGCCGCCGCCGACAAGCGCCTGGCGCTGATGTTCTGGAACTACCCGCACGGCGAGCGCAACCTGTCGGCCTCGCAGCTCAACCTGCCGCGCAGCGTGGCCGACGTGACCGCCGCGCTGGCCGAGGCCGGCTATCCGGTCGCCGCGACCGACGAGGCGCAGGTGATCGAGGCCGGACAGGCGATGCTGGCCGGCTGGTACCGGCCCGACACCCTGCCCGACCTGGTCGAACGCGACCTCGCCGCCACCCTGCCGCTGGCCGACTACGAGCGCTGGCTGCAAACCCTGCCGGATCGACAGCGAGAGGCATTGCTGGAACGTTGGGGCGATCCGGCCGACAGCCGCGCGGTGATCGCGGTCGATGGCGTGCGTGTGTTCGCGATCCCGCGCTGGCAGCTCGGCGAACTGGCGGTGCTGCCGCAGCCGCCGCGCGCCGGCGAATACGGCGTGGCGACCCATGACGGCGCGGTGCCGCCGGCGCATGCATACCTGGCCGCCTACCTGTGGCTGCGCCAGCAGCACGACCCGCACGCGCTGATCCATTTCGGCACCCACGGCACCCAGGAATGGCTGCCGGGCAAGGACCGCGGCTTGTGGGCGTTCGACTGGCCGAACATCGCGATCGGCGATCTGCCGGTGTTCTATCCCTACATCCAGGACAACATCGGCGAGGCGGTGCAGGCCAAGCGCCGCGGCCGCGCGGTGCTGGTCAGCCACCAGACCCCGGCGTTCGCGCCCGCCGGCCTGTACGACGAACTGCGTGACCTGCATCACCTGGTCCACGAGTACCAGATGACCGATCCGGGGCCGGTGCGCGAAGCCGCCATGCGACGCTTGCGCGAGGCGGTGGTCGCGCAGAACCTGCATGCCGACATCGGCTGGTCGGAAGCCGCGATCGAGGCCGATTTCGAAAGCTTCTTCGGCGACCTGCACGACCATTTGCACCAGCTCGCGCGCAGCGCCATCCCGCTCGGCCTGCACGTGTTCGGCACGCCGGCCGCACCGGAGCACCGGCTGTCGACGGTGATGCAGCAGCTGGGCGACGACTACTACGCCGCGCTCGGCCTCGACCCGCAGGAAGTGTTCGCCGACGACTTCGGCAAGCTGCAGGCGAGCAAGCCGTACCGATTCCTGCAGCGTTACCTGCGCGGCGGCGAGTCGCCGCAGGCCATCGAGGACCCGGCGCTGCGCGAACAGGTCGAGCGCGCGATCGCGAGCGACCGCCGCCTGGCCGAGACCGGCGAGATCGAGGCGCTGCTGTCGGGCCTGCGCGGCGGTTTCGTGCGGCCCGGCGAAGGCGGCGATCCGGTGCGCAATCCCGAGGTGCCGAGCGGTCGTAACCTGTACTCGTTCGATCCCGACAAGATCCCGACCCATGCGGCCTGGCAGGCGGGCGAGGAGGCGTTCGAACAGCTGCTCGCGGCCCATCGCCAGGCGCACGACGGCGCCGCGCCGGACAAGCTGACCTTCGTGATGTGGTCGGTCGAGACCGTGCGCCACCTCGGCGTGGTCGAGGCGCAGGTGCTGCACGCGGCCGGCCTGCGCCCGGCGTGGAGCGCGGGCGGCGACGTCGAACGGATCGAGATCGTGCCGCAGGCCGAGCTGGCACGCCCGCGCATCGACGTGGTGGTGCAGGTGACCGGCAGCTACCGCGACCAGTTCGACGGTTTCATGCACAAGCTCGACGCCGCGCTGCAGCAGCTGTCGCGACTGGACGAGCCCGGCAACGCGATCGCCGCCAACAGCCGCAGGATCGCGGCGTCGCTGGCGGAACGGGGCGTCGATGCCGAGCGTGCCGCCGCGCTCTCCCGGCTGCGCATGTTCGGCAACGCCCCGGGCGACTACGGCACCGACCTTGCCGACAAGGTGATGGACTCGACCGAGTGGGACAGCGAGACGCCGCTGGCCGAGCAGTTCCTGGCGCGGCTGCAGTACGGCTACGGCGGCGAGGACTGGGGCACTTCCGGCGGCGAGGACGGCAACCTGCTGGCCGAGCATCTCGCCGGCACCGACGGCGTGGTGCTGCCGCGCTCGTCGAACGTGTACGGCGCGCTCAACACCGACCACGTGTTCGAGTACATGGGCGGGCTGTCGATGGCGATGCGCCATGTCGACGGCAGCACGCCGGCGCTGTACGTCAGCGACCTGCGTACGGCTGCGGCGCGCACCACCACCGCCGCCGAGTTCCTCTCCGCCGAGCTGCGCAGCCGCTACCTCAACCCGCAGTGGATCGGCGCCATGCAGCAGGAAGGCTACGCCGGCACCCTGCAGGTGCTCGACGTCGCCAACAACCTGTTCGGATGGCAGGCCACCGCGCCCGGCACCGTGCGCGCCGACCAGTGGCAGGCGATGCACGAGACCTACGTGCTCGACAAACGCGAACTCGGCATCGACGCCTGGTTCGAGCGGCACAATCCGACCGCGCAGGCGCAGCTGATCGAACGGATGATGGAGGCGGTGCGCAAGGGCTACTGGCAGGCGGACGCGCAGACCCGCCGTGAACTGGCCGAGCGCTGGCAGGCGCTGACCGCCGAACATGGCGGCGATGCCGGCGCGCGCGTCACCCGCGAGTTCATCGAGCAGATCGCGGGCGGTTTCGGGCTGGACGCGGCGGCGCCGCGAGCGGCCGCTGCGTCCTCGCCACCGCCCGCGCAGGTCGACGCCGCACCGCCCGAATCCGAACCTGCGGCCGCGGAGTCCGCGGAACCGGCGACCGTGCGTGGGCAAGTCATGCAGGAAGTCGCGCACACGGCGCCGGCCGAACCGCCCTGGCAGGCCTGGCTCGGTGGCCTGCTGCTGCTCGCCTGCTCCGGTCTCGGCGGCTGGCGCCAGGCCCGTCCCCCACGTCCTCTCTGGAGTCACCGATGAACGGTTTCGAATCCGCCCTGTACCAACTCGCGCACGTCTTCCTGGTCCCGGTGCTGGTCCTGGTGGTGCTGGCACTGGCCTACAGCTTCATCGCCCTGGGCGGTTTCGCGGTCGAGGCCTGGCAGCGCCGCGACCGCGGCTACCGCTCGCCGCTGGCCGCGCATCACGCCGCCACCGGCGCCAGTTCCGCCGAGCTGGAGCTGTGGGTCATGCGCCAACTCGAATGGCTGCGCATCACCGCGCGCAGTGCACCGATGCTGGGCCTGGTCGCCACCATGATCCCGATGGGTCCGGCGCTGCTGGCGCTGACCCGCAACGACGCCGCCAGCGTCGGCGAGAACCTGGTGGTCGCGTTTTCCTCGGTGATCCTCGCCCTGATCAGCGCCTCGATCGCGTTCCTGATCCTGACCGTGCGCCGGCGCTGGCTGCTGCAGGAACTGGTGGCGATCGAACGCGCGCAGTCGGTGCAGGCCGGGACGACCGCCTGATGCGGTTCCTCGAGACCGACGAGCACGACGACCCGATCCTGTCGGTGGTCAACCTGGTCGACCTGTTCCTGGTGGTGATCGCGGTGCTGATGATCGTCATCGTCAGCAATCCGCTGAACCCGTTCTCCGACAAGTCGGTGGTCGTGATCGAGAACCCAGGCCAGGCCGACATGCGGATGCTGGTCAAGGACGGCGAGGAGCTGCGCGAATACGAGTCCAGCGGCGAGATCGGCGAGGGCGAGGGCATCAAGGCCGGCGTCGCCTACCGCCTGGCCGACGGCCGCATGGTGTACGTGCCGGAAGCGCCGGCCGGGGGCGCGAGCGGCGGTGCGGCATCTGCCGACGGCGCGGCGCAATAGCGGGCGACGCCCGCGTGCGCAGCGGCGCGCGCGCGATGGGTGCGTGGATATCGCGCGGGCCGCTGTCGTAGGAGCGCGCCATGCGCGCGATGCCGCGGGTACCGGCAGGATCCGGTGGACGCCGCGATTCTGGACCGGCAGACGCGCCGGTCACCGGAATTTGCGGGCGGCGCCATGCCCGCGGCATCGCGCGCATGGCGCGCTCCTACGGAGGTGCGCTCCAGGCGCGAGCCATGCCGCGCACCGACCCCGAAGCGCCATCGACAGCCTACGATGCGAGCAGGTCCACGATCCGCGGTGTAACCGCTCCGTCCGACACCACCAGCTCCGCCGCGGTGACCGGCAGCTTGAAGCGCCGCGGACCGGCGCTGCCGGGATTGACGTACAGCACGCCGTCGCGCTCCTCGATCAGCGGCTTGTGCGAATGCCCGGAGACCACCACGTCGATCCCGTCGGCCGCCGGGTCGCGGTCGAGCTGCTTGCGGTCGTGCAGCACCAGCAGGCGGAGCCCGGCCAGTTCCACGCGTCGCGTCTCGGGCACGGCCGCGGCCCAGGCGGCGGTGTCGATGTTGCCGCGGATCGCGGTCAACGGCGCGAGTTCGCCCAGTTCCGCCAGGATCTCCGGCCGGCCGATGTCGCCGGCGTGAACGATATGGTCGCAACCGCGCAGGAAGGCCCGCGCCTCGGGCCTGAGCAGGCCATGGGTGTCGGAGATGAGACCTATGCGAATCATCGACAGCTCGGCGGTCGGGATCATGCCTGCGCGGCGGTTTCCGTCACAGGCCGATCCGGCGAGACAGGCCGCCGGGTCACCCTGCAGGGTCGCATGGTCGCTTCTCCACGGAAACGCACGATTCCGGGGCCGGCATAGGGGGAGGCGTGACGGCCCACCGCTCAGTCGTCACGCGCTTCGTCCCCGGTGCGAGTCCCATGCCTTTGTTCCTTTCGAAGCTGCCGCATGCGCCCGTAGCCGACCAGCTTCTTGGCCTTCTCGTCCCAGAACCGGAACGCCAGGGATTTCAGGCTGGACGAAAGCGTCAGCGGCTTGACCTGCTGGAAGATCGGATCCGCCTCGTGGCATTTCTGCAGGTTGTAGTTGGGGACGCGCGGGCTCAGGTGGTGGATGTGGTGGAAGCCGATGTTGCCCGAGAACCATTGCAGGATCTTCGGCAGCTTGTAGAACGAGCTGCCCTGCAGCGCGGCCGCGGTGTAGTCCCAGTTGTCGCCCCGCTCCCAGTACGCGTCCTCGAACTGGTGCTGCACGTAGAACAGCCAGACGCCCGTCGCACCCGACACCATGGTGACCGTGAGCTGGATCAGCAGATACGGGACGATGCCGTAGATCCAGCACAGCACGACCGCCATGCACAGGATCGCCAGGTTCATCCACCAGACGGAACGGCGCTCGCGCGGATTCGCCTTGGCGGAAGGGAACCGCTGCTCGATCACGAACATGTACAGGGGCGCGATGACGAAGAGCACGAACGGATTGCGTGCCAACCGGTATGCGAACCGCTTCCAGCGGGACGCATCCAGGTATTCCTGCACCGTCATCGTCCAGACGTCGCCGGTGCCGCGCTTGTCCAGGTGGCCGGCCGTTCCGTGATGGATCGCGTGCTCCCAGCGCCACTGGTAATAGGGAGTGAACGTCAGCATGCCGGCGATGAAGCCGACGATGTCGTTGGCCCGTCCGGACTTGAAATACGAGCCGTGCCCGCAGTCATGGAAGATGATGAAGATGCGCACGAGGAACCCGCTCGCCAGCACGGCCAGCGGCACGGTGAGCCACCACGAGACCGACAGGCTGAGGTAGATCAGGTACCACAGCAGCACGTACGGGACGAAGGTGTTGACGATCTGCCATAGCGCACGGGGCGTCGACGGCTGCTGGTACCCGGCGACGGCTTGTTTCCAGGCCGCCTTGTCTTCCGCGCGAATGGCGGAAGCCGAGGATGAATTGCTGGTCATGTTTGGCGGCGCACCTTGGCCGATTGCCGTAGGACGTCCCGCCGGGAAGCGGATGGTGTCATGAAACAAGCCGGGGCACCGGTCTCCGGCGATCGGGTTCCCGGCGACTGCGGTTCCGAAGGCCACGGGCCTTTTTACGATAGGTCGTCCATCATCGCGCGTGCGCGATCAAGCGCCTGTCAATCCGTGGTTAAACCCGGGTGAGCGCGCCCGGCCGCAACGGGCCGTGGGCGTGCGCATACGCAGGTCCGCTTCGGCAGGCAATGCTCATCTGGCGGAATAGGTGACGGCCTCGATCTTGTTGCCGTCCGGATCGAGGACGAATGCGCCGTAGTAGTTCGGGTTGTACTCGGGCCGGAGCCCGGGCACGCCGTCGCTGACGGCGCCGCTGTCCAGGGCCACACGATGGAACGTGTCCACCTGCGTCCGGCTGCCGGTCGCGAACGCGATGTGCACGCCGTTGCCGCGGTTCGCGGATGTGCCGTCGGCCGGGGTGACCAGGCTGAAGAGGAAGGCGCCGGCACGGGCGACATCGTTGGTGCCGAGCGAGACGTGATGGATCATGCGGCGCTCCTGTGCCCGCGGGCACGCGGATGGAAACGGCCACAGGGTATGTCGCGGGCGTGGAAAGCCGGTGACGGCGCGTGGTTACCGGTACCGCCGCAGGTCGCTCGCATGCAGCACGCGCTCGACCACGCCAGGCGTGCGTTCGACGGTGACGGTCTGCGCGATCGTATCGATGCGGTAGGTCAAGTAGTGCTGCAGCAGCGGTTGGCTCAGCGGCTCGGCGCGAAACGCCGCCAGACAGCTGCCGTCCGGCCAGCGCGCCGAGGGATACAGCAGGCCGGGCAGGCCCTGGGCGGCGGCGTGCTTGCCGATGGCCTGGGTGGCGGCGTAGTCGTCGTCGAGCAGTTCGGGGTGTTCGGCCTCCTTGCCACGCAGCTCCAGGAACAGGCCGCGGGCGCGCACCTCGTACACCGCGCGGTAGCGGGTGACCGGCGCGGCCACGCCTTCGATCGCGGCCAGCTGCTGCAGCTGGTGCCAGCAGGTCTCGGCGATGCCGGTGGTGGCGTCCAGGGCGCCGTACCAGACGCGCACGCTGCCGTCGCCGTAGCGGCTGGCGACGGTGCCGTCGCTGGTGAAGGGATAGCCGATGGCCTGCGAGTAGTGCAGGCCGCGGTCGACCACGCCGGTGCGGGCGGGCCGCATGCGCAGGTCCGCCGCCAGCGCCGCGGCGCGTCCGGCGCCGTCGGGCACCAGGTCGTCGAACAGGTCGGTCGACACCCGCAGCGAGGTGATGTTGCGCAGCAGCCGGCCGTCGAAGTCGGTCAGCCGGTCGTACAGCGACATCTACTGTCCCCGCTGGAAATCGACGAAGCGGGCGATCCGCGCCAGCCCCACCAGGCCTTCCTCGAGCATCACCTCGAGCGGCGTGCGCCCGTCGAGCATCCGGTTGCGCCGGCGCACCCAGCCGAAGCGCAGTTCCGGATCCTCGGGAAACAGCAGGCGCAGGCCCTTGTGGATGCCGAGCAGGTAGCCGGCGCGGTCGAGGGTGTCGCGGCTGTTGGGCAGCGCGCGTTCGCCGCGACGGTACTGCGCTAGCACCTTGCGGCTCTCGGGGCTCATGCCGAGCAGGGCCAGCTGCTGTTCGGTCGGCAGCGCCCATTGCTCGAACAGGGCAGCGAGGATCCGCGCGAGATCGCGGCGGGCATCGTCCCGGGCGAGGTCCGGGATACCGGGGAAGGCATGGGCGAGCGTGGACATGAGAGGTTGCCTGTGTATCTGGCTACATAGTATGGGGATATAACCCCAAAATCCAGAAGGCTGTGGTATCTCGTTCAGGCGGCAAACGTGATGCCTTCGGAGCCAGGGACCAACACCTCACCCGTTGGCTCGAGGTGCGAGCTATTCACTGACACCGCCCGTGGCGACGGCCCATTCTTCACTGTGGCGGAAGGGGCTGCCTGGCGCGGCGCGCTCCTACGGTGGCGGGGCGGGGAGGCGATCGAAAAAAAGGGCGCGACTCGCGTCGCGCCCGTGCTTGCCCGCCTTGCGGCGATGAAATCGATGATTCGGCGGCGGTTACTCGACGGTGAACTCGCGCGTCTGCACCACCTCGTCGTTGAGCAGGACCTCGAGCTTGTACTTCCCTTCCGGCCACGACTCGGGATTGTTGATGCGGAAATTGGTCACGCCTGTGCCGCTGAAGGTGAGCATCTCGCTGCTCTCGTCGACCAGCTGGCCGTCCTGGTAGGTCCAGCGCGCGACGAGCTTGCCGTCGACGTCGGCGGTGGGATCGCTGGTGGCGGTGCTGACCGAGGCGACGATGGTGTCGTCGGTGGGCGCGAAGCTGGTCTTGGGTTCGGCGACGGCCTCGTTCTCGGCGGCTTCGGTGCCGAGCTGGACGTCGACAATCGTGGCGGTGGCGGCCGGTGCGGCGGGCTCGGCGGCCGGCGCCGGTTCGGTGGCCGGCGGCGGCGTCGGCGTGGCGGCCGTGTCTTCCTGCTGGCGGCAGCCGGCCAGGGCGATGGCGCCGAACAGGGCGGCGGTCAGGATCGGGGTGAGGCGCTGCATGGCGGCATTCCTTGTGTGTGGCCGAAAGGCGGAAGCGGGGGACGGTCAGGCCGCGTCGGGCGCGTCGTCGTCGAGGTCCGGAATCCTGAGCGTCTGCCCGGGATGGATGAGGTCGGGATTGTCCAGCTGGTCGCGGTTGGCGTCGAAGATCGCCTTCCAGTGCATGGCCGAGCCGTAGACCTGCTTGGAGATCTGCGACAACGTGTCGCCCTTCTCGACGGTGTGGCTGCGGGCGTTGCCGGCGCGCGCCTCGGTGGAATCGGCGGACGAGCGGACCTTGCTGAAATCCGCCTGCGGCGCCGCCTCGGTGCTGTCGACGTTGCTGCCGACCTTGGAGAAATCGGCCTTGCCGCTGCCCGTTGAGGGCGACAGGGTCTGGGGTTCGTCGGGTTTCGAGGGATTGGTCATGAGCGGGCTCCGCAGCCGGATTGCAGACTTGAGCGTCCCATGCGGCCTGTTAAGGAATCATTGCGGCGGCGTGAATCCGGTGCGTGGATTTCGTTGCGGTACCGGTTCGGGCCAGGGCCGGCGCCGTGCCCCGGACGCGTCGTAACCTTGGGTCAAAGTCGAAGGCCAAAGGTCGGAGGCGTGGGATTCAGGGGGCGCCGGCAAGGAGCGACGCCGATTGCGTGTGCGGCGCTACTGCCGCGGTTCGCGCGCCGGCGCAGGGGCGGCCAGCCCGGGCGTGCCGCGCCAGGGATTGATGTCGAGCCCGCCGCGACGGGTGTAGCGCGCCTCGACCGACAGCGATTGCGGGCGGCAGCGGGCGAGCAGGTCGACGAAGATGCGCTCGACGCATTGCTCGTGGAAATCGGCGTGGTCGCGGAACGACACCAGGTAGCGCAGCAGGCCGGCGCGGTCGATGCGCGGGCCGCGATAGGCGATGCGCACGCTGGCCCAGTCGGGCTGGCCGGTGACCGGGCAGTTGGACTTGAGCAGGTCCGAGCGCAGCGTTTCGTCCGCGGGGTCGGCGGCGTCCGCGCGCAGGTGGCCGGGATCGGGCGGGCCGTAGCCGTCGATATCGAGCTCGAGCGCATCGATGCTGGTGCCGGGACCCGCATCCGCATCCGCATCGCTGGCCGGCAGGCCGAACGCGACCGTGACCGCGCCGCCGGCGGCCTGAGACAGGTCGTCGGCGATCCGCGCGCGGACCTCGGCGTCGCTGTCGAAGCGCGTGGCGTTGAACGAGTTGAGATACAGCTTGAGCGACTTCGACTCGACCAGCCGCGGCGAATCGGCCGGCACGGTAAAAGTGGCCGTGGCGACCCGCGGCTTGCCGCGGGCGTCGAGCCAGCCGAGCTCGTAGGCGTGCCAGCGGTCGTGGCCGGCGAACGGCAGCGCGTCGCCCAGGCCGAGCGCACTGCGGCCGCGCTTGCGGTCGATCGGATACAGCAGCGAGGCGTCGTAATGGCGCGGGTAGGCGGTCTCGCGGCCGAGGACCGGGGGGCGGGAGGAATCCATCGCGCCATTTTAGCGGCCGCCGCGGTTCCGCTGCGACATGAACCGCCGCCTCGTAGGAGCGCGCCATGCGCGCGCCTACGGAAGCAGGGCCGCCGCCGGGTCGATCAGCTCTCGTTGTCGTGCAGGTAGTCCAGCGCCACCTGCAGCATCGCGCGGAAGCCGAGATCGAGCGCGGACTCGTCGACATCGAACTGCGGCGAATGGTTGCTCGGCGCCGCGGCCGGATCCTCGCCCACCGGCGTGGCGCCGACGAAGAAGTACATCCCCGGTACCTTCTGTGCGTACAGCGAGAAATCCTCGGCGCCCATGATCAGCGGCAGCTCGACCAGCTTGCCGGCGCCGGCGGCGGCGGCCAGGCTCGGACGCATGCGTTCGGTCAGCGCCTCGTTGTTGAAGGTGACCGGGTTGCCCTCGTCCGCCGGGATCTGCGCCTCGACCGTGGCGCCGTTGGCGGCGGCCACGTGCTCGGCGATGTGGTTCAGTCGCGCGAACACGTCCTTGCGCATGTCCTCGTCGAAGGTGCGGATGGTGCCGACCAGCTCCACCTCGTCGGGGATGATGTTGTAACGGATGCCGCCGTTGATCGCGCCGAAGGTGACCACCACCGGCTGCTTGCTGATGTCCATCTGCCGGCTGACGATGGTCTGCGCCTGGGAGATGATCTGCGCGCTGGCGACGATCGGGTCCACCCCGCCCCACGGCCGCGAACCGTGCGTCTGCCGGCCGATCACCTTCAGGCCGAAACGATCGGAAGCGGCCATCATCGGCCCGGCGCGCACACCGACCTGGTCGGCGTTGAGAGTGCTGAAGACGTGCAGGCCGAACACGGCATCCGGTATGAACTCCTCGAACACGCCTTCCTTCAGCATCAGCGCGGCACCGCCCTCCTCGCCTTCGGGCGCGCCCTCCTCGGCCGGCTGGAACACGAACAGGATCTCGCCCGGCAGTTCCTCGCGCATGCCGGCCAGCGCCTCGGCCACGCCCATCAGGATCGCGGTATGGGCGTCGTGGCCGCAGGCGTGCATCACCCCGGTACTTTGGCCGCGGTAGGTGTCGGTGACCTTGGAGGCGAACGGCAGCCCGGTCTGCTCGGTGACCGGCAGCGCGTCCATGTCGGCGCGCAACGCGATGCGCGGGCCGGGCCTGCCGCCCTTGAGCACCGCGGTCACGCCGGTGTGGGCGATGCCGGTCTTCGGCTCCAGTCCCAACGACCGCAGGTGCTCGGCGACCAGCTCTCCGGTGCGCGTCTCGCGATTGCTGAGCTCGGGATGTTCATGGATGTCGCGGCGCCAGGCGACCACCTTGCCCTGCAATGCCTGTGCGGCGGTCGCGACTTCTGCGCGCGGCGCGGCGGGAGTGTCCTGCCCATGGACGGCGGCGGCGAGCAGGCACAGCGGCAGCGCGAGCAGCGCGGAGACGGCGGGACGTGCAGTAGGCATCGCGGGATTCCATGACGTGATCGGAGGATCCTAACGCGATCGTCGTCGCATCGCGCGCTTCCGGTCGTTGACCGGAACGGCGGATTCGCGAGCGTACGCATCGCGATGCGGAGGCGGACGGCCCCTTCGCACCCGTAGAGCGGAGCTTGCTCCGCTACGTGGCTTCCGGAGCCGGGAGCAGCGGAGCAAGCTCCGCTCTACAAAGGAAGGTGCGTCAGAACGCCTCGTCGAAGGCTACGTCGCCCTGTACGCCGACCTGATAGGCGGAGACGCGCCGCTCGAAGAAGTTGGTCAGCTCCTGCACGTCCTGCAGGTCCATGAAGCCGAACGGATTGTGCGAGCCGAAGTGTTTGGCGAATCCCAGCTGCGCCAGGCGCTGGTCGGCGCAGTACTGCAGGTACTCGCGCATGTCCTTGATCGACAGCCCGGCGACGCCGCCGGACAGCGTGTCCTCGGCGAACGCCACCTCGCAGTCGACCGCCTCGCGCAGCATCTCCACCACCTGCACCTTGAAGGCCTCGTCGACCAGGTCCGGCTCCTCCTCGCGCGCGGTGCGGATCACCTCGAACGCGAACGCCATGTGGCAGCTTTCGTCGCGGAACACCCAGTTGGTGCCGGCGGCCAGGCCGTTGAGCAGCCCGCGCGAGCGCAGGTAGTAGACGTAGGCGAACGCGCCGAAGAAGAACAGGCCCTCGATGCAGGCGGCGAAGCACACCAGGTTGAGCAGGAACCGGCGCCGCTGTTCGAGGGTCTCGATGCGGCCGAGGTCCTGGATCGAGTCGATCCACTTGAAGCAGAACTCGGCCTTCCGGCGGATCGAGGGAATGTTCTCGGTGGCGGCGAAGGCCCTGGCGCGCGCGTCCGGGTCCGGCAGGTAGGTGTCGAGCAGGGTCAGGTAGAACTGCACGTGCAGCGCCTCCTCGTACAGCTGCCGCGACAGGTACATGCGCGCCTCGGGCGCGTTGATGTGGGTATAGAGGTTGAGCACCAGGTTGTTGGAGACGATCGAGTCGCCGGTGGCGAAGAACGCGACCAGGCGCTCGATCAGGTGGCGCTCGGCCGGGCCGAGCTTGTGCTTCAGGTCGTGGGTATCGAGCGAGAAGTCCACCTCCTCCACCGTCCAGGTGTTGCGGATGGCATCGCGGTACATCTCGTAGAACTGTGGGTAGCGCATGGGGCGCAGGGTCAGTTCGAAGCCGGGATCGAGAAGGCGAGGAACGAGTGGAGAGGAACGAGGAACGAGAGGAGGAGCATGGGTGTCGGCTGACGGGGACATGGGAAGTTTCCTGACAAAAGGGGAAGGCGTGCCTGGTTAACCTGATCGGGGTGGAAGGAGACCGGGATGCACTATCGCGATGCCGTGATCTGGGAGAAGTCCATGCAGTTGGCGGAAACTGCATGCAGGGAAGCGGCGGGGCTGCCGCGGGAAGAGCGATTCGGCATGCGCGCCCAGATCACCCGGGCCGCAGTCTCTGTTCCGAGCAACATTGCCGAAGGCTGGAGCCGGGAATCGCGGAAGGAGAAGGCTCAGTTCATGGCGATTGCGCACGGATCCTTGGCTGAACTTCATACACAGCTCCTGCTATGCGTACGAATCGGCTGGCTGGAGGACGACGACATGAGACCGGCGTTTGCGTTGATCGATGAAATCAGCCGCATGCTGACGGTGCTGCGGCGACGAATGCGGAGCTAAGGCGAGGAACGAATGAAGAGAAACGAGGAACGAGTAAGAGCAAGTTGACTCCACTCGTTTCTCGTTCCTCGTTTTTCGTTCCTACTCTACTGACATGCCTCGCAACCCTCTGGATTCTCCAGTGAGCAGGCGACGGCTTCGGCTGGCGCGATACTGCCGATCGTCGCCTTGGCGATCCTGGTCGCCGGCCGCGAGCGCAGGTAGTAGGTGGTCTTGATGCCGCGCTTCCAGGCATGCATGTACATCGACGACAGTGCGCCGATCTTCGGGCTCTCCATGAACAGGTTGAGCGACTGGCTCTGGTCGATGAAGGCGCCACGCTCGGCGGCCATGTCGATCAGCGCGCGCATCGGCAGTTCCCAGGCGGTGCGGTAGATCGCGCGCAGCACTTCCGGGATCTCGGCCACGCCCTGGATCGAGCCCTCGGCGCGCTTGATCGCTTCGCGCATCTCCGGCGTCCACAGGCCCAGCTTCTTCAGCTCCTCGACCAGGTAGCGGTTGACCTGCAGGAAGTCGCCCGACAGCGTCTCGCGCTTGAACAGGTTGCTGACCTGCGGCTCGATGCACTCGTAGCAGCCGGCGATCGAGGCGATGGTGGCGGTCGGTGCGATCGCGATCAGCAGCGAGTTGCGCAGGCCGTGCTCGCGGATGCGCGCGCGCAGCGCCTCCCAGCGCTCGCCGTTCGCCGGCGTCGCGTTCCAGGCGTCGAACTGCAATGCGCCGTCGGCGGCGCGGGTGTCGGCGAACGACGGGTGGCGGCCGCGTTCGACGGCCAGCTCGCACGAAGTCTCCAGCGCGTGGAAGTAGATCTCCTCGGCGATGCGCGCCGAAAGCGCCCGCGCCTGTTCACTGTCGAACGGCAGCCGCAGCCGGAAGAACACGTCCTGCAGGCCCATGCAGCCCAGGCCGACCGGGCGCCAGCGCAGGTTGCCGCGGCGGGCGGACTCGATCGGGTAGAAGTTGAGGTCGATGACGCGGTCGAGCTGGCGCACCGCCAGGCGCACGGTCTCGGCCAGCCTGTCGAAATCGAACCGGCCATCGTCGTCGAAATGCCGGGCGAGGTTGATCGAGCCCAGGTTGCAGACCGCGGTCTCCTCGGCCGAGGTGATCTCGAGGATCTCGGTGCACAGGTTCGACAGGTGGATCACGTTGCCGGCCCTGGCGGTCTGATTGCCGGCGCGGTTGCAGGTGTCCTTGAAGGTCATCCAGCCGTTGCCGGTCTGCGCCAGGGTTCGCATCATCCGCGCGTACAGCTCGCGTGCCTTGACCGTGCGCACCGCCTTGCCCTGCTGCTCGGCCTGCACGTAGGCGCGCTCGAACGCTTGGCCGTACAGGTCGGTGAACTCCGGCACCACGCGCGGATCGAACAGCGACCACTCGGCGTCGGCCTCGACCCGCTGCATGAACAGGTCGGGGATCCAGTTGGCCAGGTTGAGGTTATGGGTGCGGCGCGCATCGTCGCCGGTGTTGTCGCGCAGCTCCAGGAACTCCTCGACGTCGGCGTGCCACGGCTCGAGGTACACGCAGGCCGCGCCCTTGCGCTTGCCGCCCTGGTTGACCGCCGACACCGAGGAGTCGAGCGTCTTCAGCCACGGCACGATGCCGTTGGAGTGGCCGTTGGTCGATTTGATCAGCGAACCGCGCGAACGCACCCGGGTGTAGCTCACGCCGATGCCGCCGCTGAACTTCGACAACTGGGCGATGTCGCCGTACTTCTGGTAGATCGACTCCAGCGTGTCCTGCGGCGAGTCGAGCAGGAAGCATGAGGACAGCTGCTCGTGAGTGGTGCCGGAATTGAACAGTGTCGGCGAACTCGGCAGGTAGTCCAGCTGCCCCATCCGCCGATAGAGCGCCAACGCCTCGGGCACGTCCTCGCTCAGCGCGCAGGCGATGCGCATGAAGAACTGCTGCGGGGTCTCGATCACCTTGCGTGCATGCGGATGGCGCAGCAGGTAGCGGTCGTACAGGGTGCGCAGGCCGAAGTAGTCGAAGCCCATGTCCAGCGCCGGGTCGATGGCGTCGTTGAGCTTGCGCGCATTGGTCTGCACGAAGTCGAGCAGGCGGTCGTTGATCAGGCCGAGCTCATGGCCGCGCATCACCGACTGCGAGAAGGCGTGGATCTCCTGCCCCATCACCTCCTTGCCGATCACGTTGGCCAGCAGGCGCGCGGCCAGGCGGCTGTACTCGGGCTCCTCGGCGGTCAGCAGCGCCGCGGTGCGGATCGACAGCTCGTCGAGCTCGCGGGTGCTGGCGCCGTCGTAGAGGCCGGAGATGGTGCGCGTGGCCACGCGCATCGGGTCGATCGCATGCAGGCCCTCGCAGCAGCGCTGCACGGCACGCACGATCTTGTTGAGGTCGACCGGCTCGCGGCTGCCGTTGCGCTTGGTCACGTGCATGGCGGTGGCGGTGGGCGGCGGGGTCAGCAGGAAAGAAGGATCCTGCTGCGCGGCGGCCCGATCGGCGGTAACGACGGCGTCGCTCTGGTTCATTTCGGTGTTCTCCATGCGGGACGCACAGCCGCCTGACCCGCGCAGGCGGCGGAGGACACGGGCGCGCGACGGCGATGACGTCGTCGCGGCCTCGCCCCCTCGGGCGAGCGGTCTCGTCGCAGGATGGGAAAGCGGCGTCGCAGCGGTCGCGACCGCATCCGGTGACGGACGGTCGCGCGTCTGCTTCGCCAGCCATCTCCCCCCGGAGATTCCGCAGCCGGCACCGCGCGTCGTGCTTCGCGCGGCTGTCGGCAGGTCTTCGGACTCATGGGCGTGGAGCGAGGAACGAGTGAAGAGGAACGAGGAACGAGTAAAGGCCAAGACGACCCGCTTTCAGCTGTTACTCGTTCCTCGTTCCTCTCTACTCGTTCCTGCTCTGTTCCTAGCCCGCCGCTTCCCGAGGCCGTGCCTCAGTGCTGTGTGGCGGGGTCGTTCCCAATTACCGCTGCGGGGCAGTGCCGGACTGGCCCGAAGGCGTCACCGGCTTCCCGTTTTCATCCGGCGGGTAGCGACCGCCGGAACCGACGACCACAAGATAGTGGGGGCGCCATGTTCCGTCAACACCAAATGTGGTGCACATCGTGCAGCCGCATCAGCTGCCGGCGTGTCCACGCGGGTGCGCCGCCGAAGCGCGCGCGGGTTCGGTCCGCAGCCAGCCAATCGCTCGCCCATGCGCATCGCGCCGCGAATCCGCTTCAGCGCCCGTTGCCGTCCGCCGGTGCGGGCGGCAGCACCATGCGCTGCATCAGGTGTCGAAGGGTGCTGGCGGGATCGGCGGCGCATTGGCCGGTGTGTACGGGCGACATCTGGATGACGGCGCTGCGCCGGGCGGTCAGCGAGTGGAAGCGCGCGCGCGGCGGCAGCTGTCCGATCGGGCCGCTGTCCGGGCCGCCGCGACAGACCGCCACGATCGCGTCGAGGTGGCGGCGCAGGGCGTCGACGTCGATGGTCGGGTCCAGCGTGCGCAACCGTGCCGGTTCGAGCGCGACAGCGGCGTCGAGGAAGCCGAGTGCGGGGCAGGACAGCAGCACGCCGACGTTGACGAACTCCTCGCGCTCGACCCGCGGCACGGCGCGGATCACCGCATAGTCATACAGATGCGCGTGCACGCAGGGCCTCCTCCACGAAGACGTGCCGCGCCTGCAGGCGCCGGCACAGGTGCTCGATGTAGCCGTCGCGACGCGATTGCGCCGTCGCCGCCTCCGCGGTCTCGTCCAGCCAGTCGTCCGGCACCAGGTCGACCGCTCGCCGGATCAGCGTCTCGTCCAGTGCCGCCGTCATGCGTGCGTCGGCCGCCTCCAGCGAGTCCGCGAAAGGCAGCAGCACGTGGTCGGCGATCATCCGGAACGGGCTGGCGGCGGCCTTCTCCGCATTGTCCCAGTCGTGGTGGAAGTACAGCGCGGCGCCATGGTCGATCAGCATCAGCCGGCGATGCCAGATCATCAGGTTCGGATTGCGCGCGGTGCGGTCGACGTTGCTGACATAGGCGTCGAACCAGACGATGGCCGAGGCGAGATCGCTGTCGGGCCGGTCGGCGACGGGGTCGAAGGCGATCGCGCCGGGCAGGTAGTCCAGGCCGAGGTTGAGCCCGGCGCTGGCGCGGATCAGCGCCTGGATCTCCGGATCGCCCTCGGTCCGGGCGAGCTCCGGATCCAGCGTGATCTTCACTATTTCAGGGACCGGAAGCCCGAGCGCGCGCGCGAGTTCGCCGGCGATCAGTTCCGCCACCAGCGCCCTGGGGCCCTGGCCGGCGCCACGGAACTTGAGCACGTACATGCCCTCGTCGTCGGCCTCGATCACCGCGGGCAGCGAGCCGCCCTCGCGCAGCGGCGTGACATAGCGGGTGGTGCGGACCGTTCTCAGGATCGGGCTCCCGAAGGCAGGCGCAGATGGTACCCGTCGCCGCTGTCGCGCGCCGGGGCGTCGATCGGCGGCACATCCGCGAGGCCGCGCCGGTACTCGGAGGCCACCGGCTGTCTGCGGCGCGCGGCGCCTCCGGGCCCCGCAGGCGACAATCGCGGCATGGACGCGGACCTGCGCACCCGTCTCGATGCCTTCGGCGATGGCCTGCACCCGCTGGTGCTGGCCGACGGTCGCGCCGCGATCGCCAAGCGTCGCCGCAATGCGCCGGCGGGATTCTTCGCGATGGAGGCGCATGGCCTGGCGCTGTTGCGCGACGCGCGCGGGCTGCGGGTGCCGGCGGCGATCGCGCTCGCCGGCGATGCGCTGGTGCTCGAGGATCTCGGACGCGGCCGGCCGTCGCCATCGGCGTGGGCGCGCGCCGGCCGCGCGCTGGCGCGGCAGCATGCGTGCGTCGCCGACCGTTTCGGCCTCGACCGCGACGGCTGGTGCGGCGACAGCGCCCAGGACAACACGCCGATGGCCGACGGCTGGCGCTTCTTCGCCGAATGCCGGCTGTTGCCGCAGGCGCGCCGCGCGCGCGATGCGGGGCGACTCGATCGTGCCGACGTCGTCGCGGTGGAGCGCCTGTGCGCCGCGCTGCCGGCGCGCGTTCCGGCGCAGCCGCCGGCGCTGCTGCATGGCGACCTGTGGAGCGGCAACCTGCACCCCTGCGGCGACGGCGAGCTGGCGCTGATCGACGCCGGCGCGGTGCACTACGGCTGGGCCGAGGCCGACCTGGCGATGCTGACGCTGTTCGGCGAACCGCCGACGGTCTTCTTCGACGCGTACCGGCAGGCGACGGGCAGCGACGCCGGCTGGCGCGCGCGCGCGCCGCTGTACAACCTCTATCACCTGCTCAACCACCTCAGCCTGTTCGGCCGCGGCTACCTGGGTGCGGTGCGCGAGGCGCTGCGGCAGGCCGGATGAACGGTGGTCCGCGTGGCCGCCGTTTGCGCAGCGGCGGCGCGACTTGCCCGTAAGAGCGCGCCGAAGCCTGTCGTCTGCCGGCGCGAGCGCCTTAGCCGCGGTGCTCGCGCGCCAGGTATTCGGCGCTGCGCATCTCGATCAGGCGCGAGGCGGTGCGTTCGAAGGCGCCCTGCAGGCGTTCGCCGACGTAGAGTTCCGGCGGCTCGGCGGCGGCGGTACAGACCAGGTTGACATGGCGGTCGTAGAGCTCGTCGACCAGGGTGACGAAGCGGCGCGCGGCATCGTCGCGGCGGCCGTCCATCACCGGCACGCCGCCCAGCAGCACGGTGTGGAACTCGCGCGCGATCTCGATGTAGTCGTTGGCGCCGCGCGGCCCCTCGCACAGCGCGTCGAAATCGAACCAGGCCATGCCGGGCGCACGCGCGCGCACCGCGATGCGGCGGCCCTCCACCTCGATGCCGGCGTCGCGATGGCCGTCGTCGCCGCCGAGTTCGCGCCAGCGCCGCTGCAGCCATGGGTCCGCGTCGTCGTCCAGCGGCGTGCGGTACACCGGCGAGCGGGTCAGCGCACGCAGCCGGTAGTCGGTGTCGCTCTGCATGTGCAGCACGTGGCAATGGCGCTCGATCAGCTCGATCGCCGGCAGGAACCGCACGCGCTGCAGGCCGCCCCGGTACAGGTCGGAGGGCGCGGTGTTGGAGCTGGTGACCAGCCCCATCGACTCGGCGAACATCCGCTCCAGCAGCCGTGCCAGCAGCATCGCGTCGCCGATGTCGCTGACGAAGAATTCGTCCAGCACCAGCACCCGTAGCCCGGCGTCGCGCCAGCCGTGCACGATCGCCGCCAACGGATCGCGCTCGCCGCTGTGCGCGCGCAGCCCGGCGTGCACCTCGCGCATGAAGCGGTGGAAATGGGTGCGGCGCTTGCCCTCGCCGCGGCCGTATTCGGATGTCGCGCCGTCGAGCGCCTCGGGCTTGAGATCGCGCAGCGGCAGGCCGCGGAAGAACAGGTCGATCAGGAAGGTCTTGCCGCGGCCCACGCCGCCCCACAGGTACAGGCCCGGCACGGGATCGGGGACGCCGCCGAGCAGCCGGCCGAGCAGGCCGCCGCGGGCGGGCGCGGCCCGCAGCGCCTCGTGGATGCGGTCGAGTTCGCGCAGCACCGTGCGCTGTGCCGGGTCGTCCTGCCAGTCGCCGCGGGCGATGCCGGCGTCGTAGGCCTGCGATGGCGTCGGCGCCGTCTCCGCCTCAGCCATGCGCGCCGGGCAGACCAGGCAGGTATGGGCGCACCCCGTTCTTGATCGCGCCGCGCAGGTCCATCAGCTTGCGGTGGAAGAAGTGGCCGGTGTCGGGCATGCGCACCAGCTCGGCCTGCGCCTCGCTCGACTCCAGCCAGTCGTAGACCGCCTGCGGGTCGACGATCTCGTCGGCGTCGCCCTGGATCACCAGCCAGGGACAGGCCGGCAGTTCGATGTCCTCGAAATCCCAGCGCCCGGCCGGCGGCGCGACCGAGATCAGCATCGCCGGCTGCAGTTCCGCCACGGCGCGGATCGAGACGTAGGCGCCGAAGCTGAAGCCGGCCAGCCACAATGCGTCGTCCGGACACTGCGCGCGCACCCAGGTGGCCACGGCGCGCAGATCGTCGAGCTCGCCCTTGCCCTCGTCGAACTCGCCCTCCGACTCGCCGGTGCCGCGGAAGTTGAAGCGCACCGTGGTCGCGCCCAGTTCGCGCAGCGCGCGGCCGAGCATCGTGACCACCTTGTTGTGCATGGTGCCGCCCTCGGTCGGCAGCGGGTGGCAGAGCACGGCGACCAGCGGACGCGGCGCCGCCTCGTCGGGTCGGTCGACGGCGACTTCCAGCCTGCCGGCCGGGCCGGGCAGGACGAGGGTGGTCGATTCGGCGGGAAAGGCGGGGGCGTCCATGGCCACGATCATAGGGGGTGTGGCGTTCACGGTGTGCGCAGGTGCAGCCCGACCAGCAGCGGATCGTGGTCGGAACTGCGCCACGGCCCCTGACCGGAGTTGCCGCCGTTGCCTGCACGATAGCCGACGTTCGTTGGTTCATCGGCGTTGTTGTGCCATTCCGTGGCGCCCGCCAGGCGTGCCGCCAGGGCCGGGCTGAGGAAGGCGTGGTCGAGCCGGCCGGCCTGGCCGTCGTAGACGTAGCTATAGGGCCGGGTGGCGGACTCGAGTGCATCCCGCCAGCCGGCCTCGCGGAGCTCACGTACCGGATCTTCCATCGCGTAGGCATTCAGATCGCCGACGATCGCCACAAGATCGCTGCCTGATCCCGTGGGATCGGTGTCCAGCCAGTCCAGCAGCCGCCGCGCCGACTCGTGCCGCAGGGCGTTCCAGCACCCCTGGCCGTCGCCCCGGTCGCGGTTGCCGCCGCTGGCGTCGCCGCAGCCCTTGGACTTGAAGTGGTTGGCGACCACGGTGAACACCGGGCCGGCGTTGGTGCCCGCCGCGACCGGCACGAACGCCTGCGCCAGCGGCGCGCGGCTGCGATGGCGGAACGGCCCGCTCTCGAGTGTGGCTGCCGCACCGACGGCGCGTATCCGCGTGCCGCGATGGAGCAGGCCGACGCGGATGACGTCGTCACCCGGTCCCGAGCCGGCGTCGACGAAGCGCCAGTCGCCGCCGTCGCGGTTCAGCGCCGCCACCAGCCGGGCAATGCTGGAGTCGGGCCCGTAGCCGTCGTTCTCCAGCTCCATCAGCGCGACGATGTCGGGCTCGAGCGCCGCGATCGTCGCCACCAGCCGCGCGAGCTGCGCCTCCAGTTCCGCCGGCGCGCGCGCGCCGCGCTCGGTGGGAAAGCCGCCGCCGCGGCCGTCGCCGTTGAACAGGTTCTCGAGGTTGAGCGTGGCGATGCGCACGTCGCCGCCGACCCGTGGCGGCGGCGGCCGCGGTGCGGCCCGCAGGCGGATCGGCGCAGTCAGCTGCAGGCGATAGCGGCCGAAGCGCTGGTCGACGATGCCCGCGACGTCTTCCACCACGCTGCCTGCGCGCGGCGCCTGTGCGCCGTCGGGCAGGTACCAGACCCGGGCGGGATCCTGGTCGGCGCGGGCATCGTCGAGCAGCAGCATGCGGCGGGCGTTGTCGGCGGCGACCGCGGCCGCTTCGCGGCCGGGGCTGGCGATCTCGGTGGGCGTGAACAGGCGGCCGTCGAAGGCGGTGACCAGCACGCCGCGGCGGGCGAGGTCGTGCTGGCCGCTGACCGTCAGCGGCGCCTCGATCCGGACCTGCATGGCTTCGTAGCGCTCCCAGTCGTCCGGGGGTGCCGCGATCGCGGCGACATCGACGTCGCCGCGGCCCAGCGGCTCGACCGCGAGCGGCCGCAGTGCGGTCACGGTGGCGTCGTCGCCATCGCCGTGCTCGAGCACGCGGCCGCGCACCCGCACGCGCTCGCCATGGCGCACCTCGAAGGCGTTCTCGGCGAGCACGAACAGGCCATCGGCGGTCGCCGGATCGCCGTCGCCGGCGTCCTGCAGGAACCAGCCGCCCAGGTGGCGGCCGAAGTTGCCGGTGACCACGCCCTCCACGGTGACCTCGCGGCCCTCGAGCGGACTGCGTGCGCCGTCGCCCTGCACCGTGCCGATGGCGTGGGTGCCGCCATCGGTCGCCTGCGGCGGCGCGACGGGCGGATCGCAGGCGGCCAGCAGCGTGGCCAGGGCGAGCGGCAGCATGGGGCGCATCGGGATCTCCTCGGTCGGCGGGCGCAAACGAAGACGCCGCCCGAAGGCGGCGTCGTGCGAACAGCCCGGGACAGAGCTTACTTCAGGTTCTCGATCATCCAGTCGACCGCCGCGATCACCTGCTCGTCGCTCAGCGCCGGGTTGCCGCCGCGCGGCGGCATGACGCCGGCCGCGCCGGTGAAGCCCTCGATCGCATGCCGGTCCATGGTGTCCTCGCCCTGGGCGATGCGCGCATCCCAGTGCGCACGATCCAGCGTGGGCGCGCCGCCGGCGCCGCTGGTGTGGCAGCCGGCGCACAGGTTCTGGTAGATCACCGAGCCGTCGGTGGTGCCGCCGTAGGCGACCCGCGAGGCCGCGGCCGCGGCTTCCGCGGCGCTGGCGGCGGCCTGTGCCGCGGCACCGGTGGCGCCGGCGTAGACATCGCCGGCCGGTGCGATCCGGTCGAGCTGTTGCTGGACGACAGCGTCGGGCACCTCGGCCGGGATCGCACGGTGCAGCCAGGCGGCCACGCCGATCAATCCCGCGGTGACCAGCATCAGGAACAGGATCACCAGCGAGAATTTCTTCAGGAAATCGAGATCGTAATTGCGCACGAAAACACCCTTGGCGCGTGGCCGCGCGGCCACAGCTAGCGGCGGAGTATAGAACACGCGATAGCCGGGTCATCCCGGCCCGGCGGCCGTACGACGGCGATCACAGCGAGGTTTTTACGGCGAAGCTGGCGCGCCTGGAGGGATTCGAACCCCCGACCAATGGCTTCGGAAGCCACTACTCTATCCGGCTGAGCTACAGGCGCGTAGCCGGCTATTTTCCACGATCAGGGCGTCCGGCGCGAGCTTTCCGCTTTCCGCGACGTAAAGAGGTGTTGCGGCGCGGTGGATCCGGGGCCGCCGCAGCGACTCCGGGCGTCGCCGCGGACTGCGCCGCCGCCGTAGCACCGGGCCTGCTCGGCTGCTTCCGCAAGCGGAGCGGGCACGTGCTCGACGTGCCCGCCGCGTCGCTGCAGGCGCAGGCCGACAGCACCCGTGCGCTGGTCCTGGTCACCGCGGACGGTGCGGCGTTCGACGGCGCCGACCTCGCGCCGGACAGCGATGGGTCCGGCGACGATCTCCGTCGTGCCCTGCGGCTGGGTACCGGACCCGACGAGTAAGCGGCCGCTAGAATGCGGGACGCCCCGCCGAAGACGACGTATGCGCCCGTACCGTGGAACCTGCCTCATCGCCCCCCGCTCCAGACCGTATCCGCCGCGTCGGGGCTGAAATCCGGCATGGGCTGGCACTGGCTGACGCCGGTCGGCGATCTGCTGTTGGTGTGGCCGACGGCCCTGCTGACCGCGGGGCTGCTGGCACGTCGGGGCGCGCAATCCGCGTCCGCAATCCGGCACTGGCTGCTGTGGCTGGGCGGTGCCTGCCTGCTGGTGGCGGCCAGCAAGGTGGCGTTCTACGGGTGGGGGACCGGAGTGCGGGCCTGGAACCTGACCTGCTTCAGCGGGCATGCGGTGCTGGCCCTGGGGTTCTGGCCGATGCTCCTGGCAATCCTGGTGCCCCCGCGGCGGAGGCGACTGCGTATCGCGATGCTTTGTCTGGGGCTGTGCCTGGGCGTTCTGGCCGGGTTGTCGCGGGTGATGCTGGGCGTGCACTCGCTGTCCGAGGTGCTGGCGGGGATCGCGTT
This sequence comes from Luteimonas salinilitoris, assembly GCF_041300785.1. Classification (NCBI taxonomy): domain Bacteria; kingdom Pseudomonadati; phylum Pseudomonadota; class Gammaproteobacteria; order Lysobacterales; family Lysobacteraceae; genus Luteimonas; species Luteimonas salinilitoris. The sequence goes on along the minus strand of NZ_JBFWIB010000006.1, from coordinate 37,078 downwards.
GGGCGGCGGCGTGGCCTGGCTGGCGCTGCGGGCGTTGCGTGCGACCTGGCTGCCGCTGGACCGGGGATTGGTGGCGTCGGCGGTTCTGCTGGCCCTGGCGGTATGGGGCGGTAGCCGGCTGGCGCCTCCGTTGCCTACCGAGCACTGGTTCCGGCAGGTCGCGACCGCGTTGTCAGGCGATGAAGAGCCGTATTCGCGCCGCAGGTGGCGGCATGCGGAGCAGATGCGGGGCCGGCATTAGCCATCTGCCGAAAAGCGGGCATCCTGTGCATTCCCACTCGCGCTCGATCGCGGACTATGTCTGTTGGATCAATGCCTTGCATGGGTATCTGCAGCGAAGAGGCCTTGGCTTCTGGCCATGGCGGGCGGCGCGCCGGAGGTGGAGCCCCGGCCATCTGAATGGGATCCGGTCGTCATCGAAGATGGGGATCAACGCCTATTCAGAATGCGCACTGGGTCGTCTTTTGCTGCAGTGCAGGTTGCATCTGGCCGCCGTCGAGGCAAAGTGTGCGCGTGGTAACACAAAGGCGCCCGGGCCGCAGGCCGTGCGGGTTCGTTTGACTAGGAGAGTGCCGGCGACAGCCTGGCGTCAGGGGGTAAGGACAATGCTGATTTTCCTGTTGGGTCTTTCGCTGGGCACCTGCCTGGGCGCCCTTGCGCTCGGGATCGTGGCAAGCAACAAGAGCGAAGCCCGCTAAGCGCGCGAAGTATCAAGAACACTGGAAGCATAAGGCCGGGTCCGATCGACGGATCCGGCCTTTTTCGTCTCACGGATGACCTTGCCCCACTTGAACCCTCGAGGCGCGCGTGGTCGGTTCCGGCAACAGGCGCCGCGATCGGAGTTCAGAGCCCGCCTACGAGCGGTACCGGTCCCGGACATGCCTGGAGCGACTGCGATCTGTTCCTCGACGAGCTTCGGCCTCCTATGGCAACGGACCTCTGCCGGGCAGAGCGTCGCCGAATGTCCCTGCCGATCCTTCAGTGGGCGCCATCAAGGCGCCATCGGCATTCGATGCATTGGCGGAAACACGCCACAATTTGTCAATGGAATAAATCGCACCGAAGTAAATAGAAATGAAGAAAACGTGAATCGCATCGACCACCGGCTCGGCCGTCAAGCATAGCGCCGCATGCGCGCAAACGGTCACGGCAAGCATCAAGGAAAAATTGCGCCGGCCGTCCAGCCTGCCGAACGCGAAGATGTTATTGATGGACTTCGCGTAGGTGATTGTCAGAAAAACTATAAATGGAATGAACCCCAGGAGGCCTTGCTTGTAGAGCACGGACATGTACCAGTTATGGCTTCCAAGGGGTATCCCGATGTCCTCGACGGTCGTCTGCGTTCCGTGCCCCAGGACCGGAGACTTTATTATCTCCTGCATCGAGAGGCTGTAGATCTCGAACCGCTCCTCGTAGCTGGATGCGCGCTGCTGGACGAAGTAATAATCAAAATATTCGAAAAGCACGGAATGCGAAATCAGATAGACAATCCCGCCGAAAGCCGCGATGACCGCGACCATGAGGACGGATCCCGACCTCGAAAAATACCTGCTCCTCGCCAGCGGATGCGCAACGATCATGGAGATGACGGCCAGCGCGGAAAGCACGATAGCGGTACGGCCCTGAGAAAAGAACATCCCGACGCACGAGACGACGAATACCAGCGCGAAGAACATCCTGCTGCTTCTGCTTCCCCTGAACATGAAGTAGAAGGCGGACGGAATGGTCAGCAATGATGCGGCCGCGTACTGCATGGACGATACGAAGACGGATGCCAGCCTGGTGCCGATGCCCAGGAAGTACAGCTCCCTGCCCACGCCATGAACGGCGACCTTGCTGCCCACCTGCGTCGCCTTGATCGAGGCGGGGATCAGCTTGCCTATCAGTGTTTCGAATCGCCAATCGCCGATTATGAAATACGTAAGCGCCAGCAGGTGAAAAAGGAACATCAGCATTACCAGGTGTCTCACGACGAGCTCTACGTCATGAAACGACTCCGAGGCCCGGTAGAAGTGAAAAGCCACCAGGAACAGGCACAGGTAGATCAGAAAATCCCAGAAGAAGGTGATGTACCTGACCGTGGACTCGACCTGCAAGGCGGACACCAGATATGCGGCCAGGAACAGCAGCAGCCAGAAAACGGGGCGCGGCAGGGAACCGATATTGAAGATGGACAGCCCGAATACTGCAACGACGACAACCGGCAGCAAAAGCCGCTCGCCCCCGATGATCCACAAGAAGGGGATCAGCCAGATGATGTACAGGATCCTGCGCATGGGGCCGCTGGCGCGCGGAAGGGATGCATTTGTCATGAGTTGTCAACCTGCCCCGCTTTGCAGATGGTGCGGCCAACCAGGCAGGTTTCTTGGGGTATTCCTTCTTGCCATCTCGATGCTTTTTGCTCGGAATGAAAAAATTCGGCCTGGCTGGTCCGGCCCTCGCCCGTGGGTCGCGGGGTTCGATCCCGGGCATTCGCCCATTCGATGAGTGCGGATCAGATCCAGAAGGCGGACTTGATGATGTCGACGGGCGCGATGTCCGTGTCGACAAGCGTCTCCCGCCGCCCGGCGATCAAGGCGCATTCGTGCATGGTGGCCAGCGCACCGGGAAGCTTGTGCAGTGAATAGCTGTCGGGAACCTCTCCCTTCAGGAAATCGAGTACATCGCCTGCGAACCGGAGGGATCGGGCGACGACCGGGTCGTCGCCCGTGTCCGCCGCGCCCAACGTCGTGCGAACCAGTTGAACGATGTCGAAATCCAGGCAATAGGGCATGGCCTCGATGAAAGGGCTTCTTTGCATCTGCAGCCAGGCGCTGCTGTTGAGCGCGTCGGCGCCGACGTAAGGCCGATCCATCGCGTGATGAATCCATAGCAGATGGACCACGCCGCCGAGGTCGCCCAGATCCGGATCATGGCGCAATCTGTAGAGCGTGCGGAAAGCGGCCTGGAGGGATCGAGACCGGTAAGGGCGCAACAGTCCGGAATCGGCGTCGACGATGTGGCGCTCGCACGCCGAAAGAACCGTTCCGACGAAGGTCTCGTCTATTTCGCCGTGCCCGTAGTGCGCAAGTTGAAGCAGGATGGAGGGAATGCCGCCGATCCAGTGACTGACCCTCCATATGTGGTGGGTCCACTTCCTCGGCCAGATGGGCAGCATCCGCTCATCGACAAGCCTGCCGATGTCCCAGCCATGGGCAAGCTCCGAAAGATCGTCGACATGGCCGGTGACATGCAGCAATCGAGCGGCACCGAGCGCGTATGCCGTCAAATGGGCCGACGGCGGAGGTTGACGCTCGGGTGAATGCAGCGGGCGCCCATGCAGGGGGGCGTGCTTCAACATGTCGATGAAGCGCTCTGCGGAACGCCGATCTATCATGTCGGGCTTTCCGACGAGATAGAGCGAATATACGATGTCGGCGTGGTCCTGCAGGTCCAACTGCCGGGGATCGTTACTGGCGGATGATCCCAGCCAATAGTCCAGCCCGGCAGGACACCTGGCACCGATCAACTTGAGAACGGAAGAGGAAAAGACGACATCTGACATGCGGGTTTATCTCTGACGGTCCATCCCGAACACCTTCGAAACGATTCGGCGCAGGGGAGAGAGAAAGGGCGACCCGTAGACTCTGATGAAGGAAACCAGTGCGAACCGAGCAGGCCGGTTCACGATATTCTCTTCCGCCAAGGCCTCGGCTTCTTTGGACGCGCCAAAGACCGCAGAGCGAAGCGCCGCCTTGATATAGCGCTTCTGAAGGGCGGAATCGGACTTGTCTATCAAAGGCAGGGGGCCGGACGCCGCCAATGCGGCGATGGTCGTGGCGGCCTCGTTTTCAGGCATCTGCGCAATACGCCGCGTCAGAAGAAAGTAGCGGGCCTGGACCGAAAACTTGCGTGGATCATAAGAGACGCCGTCGAACCGAATGAATCTTTCGTACAGGAACTCCGGGACGGTGGCGAGCTTCGAAACGCGAACCATGCGCAGCCAAAGATCGTAGTCCTGGCAGTTCTTGAACGCCGCACGATAGCCGCCGGCCTGGTCGTAAGCGCTTCGGCGCATCATGACCTCGCCGTGGGAAAACACGTTTCCCTTCAACAGTCCGTCGAAGTTGACGCCCTCTGCAGAAGGTTGGCGCGGGCGGCGAGCGCCGGACGTCGAAACGACATTGGTGTACCAACAACCTACGGCGCCGACCCGGGGCTGCGCATCAAGAAGCGCGACCTGGCGTTCGATTCGCGCGGGCAGGGAGATGTCGCCCGACCCCTGCACGCAGATGTAGTCGCTGGACGAAGCCGCTATGGCATCGATCATGCCTTGAGTGAATCCCCTGTTGGACTCGTGCACGATGACTCTGAACCGAGGATCCTTGAGCTCTTCGGACAACTCGAGCAGGCGATCCGCAGTGCCGTCGCTCGAGCAATCATCGAAGGCGATGAGCTCGATGTCGGCGAATGTCTGGCTCAGGACGGAGTGGATGGTCATGTCCACGACGTCTGCACGGTTGTAGTAGCCCGTCACGACGGTCACTTTAGGCATTGGCGGCCTTTACTGATGTTTGGCTATCGCTTGCGGAAGCGGAGCGATAGATTGAGTAGCGAATCGAAGATGCTCGAGAAATCCGAGGCGCTTGGGACCAGGAATCCTCGCGAAGGCAGATTGAACCGCACGCGGCAGACGATGATGTATCCGAACAGCATGATGTACTGGCCAAGTACCAGCGCAAGCGCACCGCCGTTGATTCCGAACCGAGGCACCAACCACCAGGCGAGAAGGAAGTTGCTTGCCAGACTGGCGATGATGACCGGCGAGCCGAACAGCGGCCGTCCCTGTCCGGCGACCGCCGGGTAGATGATCTTGTTGGCCGCGGCCGCACCCAGCCCGAAGGCGAGAATGCGCAGGGCATCGCCGGCGCCGCTGTAGCCGTCGCCCAGCAACAGGCGCAGGACCAAGGGGGCGAACATCGCGATGAACACCGCGCCCAGGGTGAAGCTCCAGAAGATCCAGCAGGCCACGCGCGCCGTCTTGGCGAGCACCTGCTCGGTCCTGGCGTCGCGGACGGATTTGGAGAACACCGCCAGTCCGAACGCCGTGGCGCCCTCCAGCAGGATCTCGTTGACGCGGGCCGCCGCGAAGAAGATGCCGGCCGCCGCAGCATCGAAATGATGCTCGATGACGAACATGCTCAGGCGTGAGCAGAGCGTCACCAGGAACAGGTTGAACGCGAACGCGATGCCGTAGCCGATCAGACCCTTGAGGCGGCCCAGTCTCGGCCGCAGATCGGCAACGCCGCGAAGTGCAAGCCGAATGGCGACGGGAACGGCGATGGCGAAGCCGAGCGCATATGCCCAGATGGCGCTCGAGATGGTGGTGGCTGCGGTCGCGGCCAGGAGCAGTGCGAACAGTGCGAGCAGGACGCGGGGCAGCGCCTCTGTAAAACCGAAGGCACGGATATCTCCGCGCCCGAGGAACACCCCTTGCAGCACCATGATCGCCATCATGCCGGCGACGCCGACGAAGATCGCGCCGCCGGACGCGACCGGGGAAAGCCCGGGCAGCGCCCGGCCGTAGGTGAAGAAGACGGCCGCCGCGCTGACGGCCGCCAGCAGCGGCCAGAGGGTCAGCGCCGTGGCGGCGCCCTCGCCGACCGCGATCTGCGCACGACCGATCTGGTAGGCGATCGACTGGCGCAGTCCCAGGCTGCCCAGCAACGCGGACAGCGTGATCGCGGTGGTGACGATGCCGAACCACCCGAACTCGGCGGGGGACAGCAGCCGGGCCAGCAGGACGAAGGACAGCAACTGCGCCAGGCGGATGAAGCCGCGGGCGAACAGGATGGTGAACGCGTCGCGGAAAAGCCCCTTCATGCCACGTCCGCCGCTTCGGCGCGGACGGGCCATCGCTCCTCGGCCGCCTCATGCGCCGGACGCAGCAGGCCATCCGGGCTCAGGTGGCGCACCTCGCAATCCATGGCATAGCCGGTTCTGACGCGCACCTCGTGGCGCAGCCTGGCGATCAGCCACAGGACGTCGTCGGAAGACGCGCCGCCCAGGTTGACGATGAAGTTGGCGTGCATGGGAGAGACCTGCGCATTGCCGCGGCGCACGCCTTTCAGACCGGCGTCCTCGATGGCCTTGCCGGGAGGCCCGACCGTCGCGTACATGGCCGGATCAGACAGGAAGGTCGATCCGCAGTTCGGCAGCCTTTTCGGGAACCTCGCCCGTCGGGAGCGCATGATCTCGATCATTTCGCGGCGGATGGCCGAGGCGTCGCCGCGCTCGAGCGCCAGCGTCGCTTCCAGGATCACCGCCCGCCGCTGCTGCAGGCTGGACGCGCGGTAGGAAAACTCGCATGCCGCGCGATCGAGTTCGAACAAGCGGCCTTGTTCGTCGGAGCAAAGCACGCTCGAGACGTTGAGGCCGATGCCCTTGCGCTGGCTTCCGCCGTTCATCAGCACCAGGCCGCCGAGCGTGCCCGGAATGCCGATCACATGCTGGATGCCGTCGAGTCCGCTGCAGCCCACGTTGCGCGCGAACCGGGGCACCCAGATGCCGGCTTCCGCCCAGACGGTGCGACCGACGATGGCCATGCGCGACATGCGCCGCCCGATCCGCACGACGACGCCGTCGAACCCGGCACTGTCGAGCAGGACATTCGATGCGTCACCCATGACGAAAAGCGGCTCGGGCCGATCCGACATCACCGCCATCACCGCCGCGGCCTCGGCGGAACTGCGGGGCTCGACATAGACGGAGGCGCGCCCGCCGATCTTCCAGCGCGACAGCGGCGCCAGATCGACATCCGTGGAAACCGCGCCCGGCGCGCTGCGTTCGAGCCCCGTGATCAGCCCGGAGCGGCGGTGGTCAGGCATGGACGGCTTCCCGCGGTTCGGCCTCTGCGGCCACTTCCTCCTCGTGGATGGCAATGCGCGAGCCCAGCTGGGTGAGCTTGCCCTCCAGGTCGTTGTAGCCGCGCAGGGCCATGTGCACGTTGAGGATGGTGGACCTGCCGTTGACGCACAGCGCCGCGATCACCGCGGCCATGCTGCCGCGCAGATCGGTCGAATTCGCGACGCCGGACTTGAACGCCGCCGGCCCGTGGATGGTGATCTTGCCGCGCTCGGCCGCCAGGTGGTCGCCCTTGACCAGCTTGGCGAGTTCGCGCACGAACGCGATCCGCTCCGGATAGCGGTAGTCGAACACCCGTGAGGTGCCCGCGGCGGCCAGTGCCAGCAGCACGTAGAACGCCTGCATGTCGGAGATGATGCCGGGATGGGCGCCGCAGGCGAGTTCGAACGGTTGCACCCGGCCCGAGACCAGGCACTCCGGGGTGACGTGGATGGCGCTGGAATTGCGCAACAGATCGATGCCGGCCTGCTGCAGGTGGATGAGCGGCACTTCCATGGAGGCGAACGGAACCCCGTCGATCGTCAGCTCGCCCTTGCCGAGGATCGCATAGACGATCCAGGTCAGCGCCTCGATGCGGTCCGGCATGACCGACATCCGCGCGCCAGACAGCTTGCCGGCGCGGCCTTCGATCACGATATGGCTGGTGCCGTACACGGAGATGTCCGCGCCCATGCGGCGAAGCAGCGCGATCAGGTCCTCGACCTCCGGGGTGATGTAGGCATTGAAGATCTGCGTCGTTCCCTTGGCCACGCTGCCGCAAAGCAGCGCGTTCTCGGTGCCCCCGACGGTGCTGATGGGGAAATTGATGACGCCTCCGGCGAAGCCGTCGCCGGCGACGATCTCGATGTGGTCGTCCTTCTCGGCGACCTCGGCGCCGAGTTGCCGCCAGACCATCATGTGCAGGTCGTAGCCGCGGCCACCCCCAGTGCCGCCGCCGATCGGGCAGCCGCCGGGATACGGAATGCGGGCGCAACCGGAACGGATGACCTGGGAGGCCGCCAACAGGTACGTCGTCCGGATGGGAACGTCGAACGCGTCGCGATCGAGCAGGTGCGATTCCAGCTGCGAGGCGTCGATGGTGACGGTCTCGTTGCCATGATCGACATCGATCCTGGCGCCTGTCCTGCGGCAGAAATCGATCTTGTGCCCGACATCGACGAGGCGGGTCGGGAAGTTGGCGAGTTCCACGCCCTGGTCGCTGAGCAGACCGGCGGCCAGAAGCCGTGTTGCGGAATTCTTCGCACCACTGACACGAACCCGCCCAACGGGCGCGATACCACCGTCGATGACCGCATACATCACGAAATCTCCTGACCTGGTTGAAACGTTCGGCCCCGGACCGCGGGGGTTCTCAAAAAACGGGAGCGCGTTGCGTGTACCGGACGAGGCGATAGGCGGCAACGGGATTGGTGATCACGTAGCGCCAGAGCAGGTGCTTCGGATCGTCGAGCGCCCGGAACAGCCATTCCAGGCCGAGCTTCTGCATCCACAGCGGCGCCCTGGGCGCGTCTCCCGCCAGGAATGCATAAAGGCCGCCGCATGTCTTGATCCAGCCGACGCCCTGCAGGTTCCTTCGGTTCCTGATGGCCCAGTACTCCTGCCGCGGCTTGCCCAGCGCGACCCAGAGCACGTCCGCTCTGCTGCGGCGGATCTCCTCGCAGACCGCATCGTCCTGGTCCGATGCGAAATAGCCGTCGCGGCTGCCGACGATCTCCACCTTCGGATAGAGGCGCTGGATGGCTTCCACGGCGGCGCGGTTCTGCTGTTCCTTCGCGCCCAGGATGTAGAAGCGCAGGCCGTGCCGTTCCGCCGCATGGGCCGCGTCATGGAAGAAGTCGGTCGTGGCGATGCGCTCGGGCAACGGATGCCGGGTGAGGCGACTGGCGAGCACCACCGGCATGCCGTCCGCATGGATGATGTCGGCCTGCGCCATGGCCCCGGCGAACGCCGGGTCCCGTCCGGCCAGGGCGATGCCTTGCCCGTTGGACGACAGCACCACCTTTGGCAGCCAGCGCTCGCGATCGTTCCGCGCGGCCATGCAGTCCTGCACCATGCAGTCGGCCAGTTGCCGCCGGGTGACCGAGGCGGTGGCGAGTCCTCCCACACGGACAACGGGAAAGTCATAGGGGTTGGAGTGCGGCATCGGATGTTTGCGGTTGTTCAACGGGATAGAAGTCGCGGTACCAGCGGGCGAAACGCTCCAGCCCGGTGGCAAGGTCGGTCCTGGGCGCGAACCCGTGGTCGAGCTGGGTACGGTCGATATCGGCGTAGGTGGCGTACACGTCCCCCGGCTGCATGGGCAGCATGCGTTTCTCGGCGCGCCTGCCCAGCTGCGCCTCCAGCAGGGTGATCATGTCCAGCAACCGCTCCGGATGGTTGTGGCCCAGGTTGTAGATCCGGTGCGGCACCGGATCGGCGAGTGCGGCGGGTTCCGCGGCCACGATGGACTGGATGCCGTCGACGACATCGTCGATGTAGGTGAAATCGCGCTTCATGTCGCCGTGGTTGTAGACGTCGATCGGCTTGCCCGCCGTTATCGCGTCGGCGAACTTGAAGTAGGCCATGTCCGGCCGGCCCCAGGGACCGTAGACGGTGAAGAAGCGCAGGGAGGTGATCGGGAAGCGGTACAGATGCGCATAGGCGTGGCACATCATCTCGTCCGCCTTCTTGGTCGCCGCATACAGCGACACCGGCGTATCCACCCGGTCGTCCACCGAGAACGGAAGCCTGGCGTTGGCGCCGTAGACCGACGACGAGGAGGCGAAGACCAGGTGCTTGACGCCGTTGTGGCGGCAGCCTTCCAGCACGGTCAGCGCGCCGGTCAGGTTGCTGTCCACGTAGGCGAAGGGATTCTCCAGCGAGTAGCGCACGCCGGCCTGTGCACCCAGGTGCAGCACCAGGTCGAAGCCGTGCTCGCGGAACAGCGCGGCCATGCCGTCGCGGTCGGCCAGGTCCAGCTTGAGGAAGGAAAATCCCGGCCTTCCCTCGAGCTGGGCGAGCCGCGCGTGCTTCAGGCGCACGTCGTAGTAATCGTTGAGGTTGTCGATGCCGACAATCTCATGCGCGTCGCCGAGCAGGCGCAGTGAACTGTGATATCCGATGAAGCCGGCGGCGCCAGTGACGAGAATCTTCATGTGCTGATCGTCCAGAAGGGCCGGTCAATCCGCGCCGAACAGGTCGCGGCTGTAGACTTTGTGCTCCACGTCGCGCAGGTCGTCGGTGACCCGGTTGGCCACGATGACGTCTGCCTGCTGCTTGAACGCAGCCAGGTCGTTGACGACCTGCGAATGGAAGAACTCGGTATCGCTCAACACCGGTTCGTAGACGATCACCCCGATGCCCTTGGCCTTGATCCGCTTCATGACGCCCTGGATGCTCGAGGTGCGGAAGTTGTCCGAGCCGGCTTTCATGACCAGGCGATAGATCCCGACCATGCTTGGGCTCCGGCGGATCACCTCGGCGGCGATGAAGTCCTTGCGGGTGGAATTCGACGCGACGATGGCGTTGATCAGGTTCTGCGGAATGTCGCAATAGTTGGCCAGCAGCTGCTTGGTGTCCTTGGGCAGGCAGTAGCCGCCATATCCGAACGAGGGATTGTTGTAGTGGCTGCCCACGCGCGGATCCAGCCCGACGCCGCCGATGATCTGCCGCGTATCCAGCCGGTGACTGGCGGCATAGGTATCCAGTTCATTGAAGAAGGCCACGCGCATGGCCAGGTAGGTGTTGGCGAACAGCTTGATCGCCTCGGCCTCGGTCGAATCGGTGAACAGGACCGGCACGTCCTGCTTGATCGCGCCTTCACGCAGCAGGCCCGCGAAGATCTCGGCCCGGGCCGATCGCTCGCCGACGATGATCCGGCTCGGGTGCAGGTTGTCGTACAGCGCCTGGCCTTCGCGCAGGAACTCCGGAGAGAACAGGATGTTGTCGCAGCCGAACTGTTCCCGCACCTTGGCGGTATAACCCACGGGCACGGTCGACTTGATGACCATCACCGCCTTCGGATTGATCGCCAGCACGTCGGCGATGACCGACTCCACCGAGCCGGTGTTGAAACAGTTGGTCACCGGGTCGTAGTCGGTCGGCGTGGCGACCACGACGAAGTCCGCGCCCTCGTAGGCCAGCTGCTTGTCGAGCGTGGCCTTGAAGTCGAGCTCGTGGTTGCTCAGGTAGTGCTGGATCTCATGGTCCTCGATCGGGGTCTGCCGCCGGTTGAGCAGGTCGACCTTGGCCGAATCGATGTCGAGCGCCACCACCTGATGATGCTGGGCGAGGAGGATGGCGTTGGAGAGGCCGACGTAGCCGGTACCGGCGATGGCGATTTTCATGGACGTGGGGAGCTCGTTCTTATGTGGGTCTTGTCGTGTTCGGGCGTTGGGGAAATCCGGACAACTCCGTCCGCCGCCCGGGAGCGCACATCCTGTGCATGCAGAAAACGTGATCAGTAGGCGTTCTTGCCGAAGAACCCCTTCAGCACGGTCATCGCGATGATTCGCAGGTCGAAGGCAAGCGACCAGTTCTGCAGATAGAACAGGTCGTACCTCACCCGCTTGGCCATCTTCTCCAAGGTATCGGTTTCGCCGCGCAGGCCATTGACCTGGGCCCAGCCCGTGATGCCGGGCTTGACCCGGTGCCGCTGCATGTAGTGGTCCACCAGGGTCTTGTAGTGTTCGTTGTGGGCGATGGCGTGCGGGCGCGGGCCGACGATCGACATCGTTCCCTGCAGCACGTTGAAGAACTGCGGCAGCTCGTCCAGGCTGGTGCGGCGCAGGAAGGCGCCCAACGGCGTCACCCGCGGGTCGCCGCGCGTGGCCTGGGTCACCTGGCCTTCGTGTTCCTGGTGCACGCGCATGCTGCGGAATTTCCAGACCTCGATCGGCTTGCCGTCCCGGCCGTGGCGCAGCTGGCGGAACAGCACCGGACCGGGCGAGCTCAGCTTCACCGCGACCGCGATGGTCGCCAGCAGCGGCGAAATCAGCAGCAGGATCAGCGACGCCAACAGCTTGTCCTCCGCGGCCTTGACCACGCGGGCCTCGCCTTCCAGCGGGCTGGAACGCAGGTTGATCACCGGCAGGCCGAGAAAGCTGTCGACGGAGTGGTTCAGCAGGCGCATGCCGAACAGGTCGGGCAGGTACTTGACGTCGGCGGTGGAGTGTTCCAGCTGGGTGAGGGCGAAGGAAATCTTCGCCTGCTCGTGCATCGGCAGGGCAAGCCAGACCTGGTCGATGTGGGAGGACTCGACATAGCCGCCGAGGTTGTCCAGGCCGCCGAGCATCGGCACGCCGGTCAGCTGGCCACGATCGGCATGGGTGGCGAACCAGCCGCGCACCCGGATGCCGGCCCAGTGGCTGCGGCGCAAGGTGTCGAGAATGCGTTGTGCGTCCGGATTGGCGCCGACGATGACCGCGCTGCGCAAGTCCAAGCCGCGCTCGCGCACCCAATGCGCGGCACTGCGCACGCCCACGCGCAGCGCAACGGCGCCGCACAGCGACAGGCCGAACCAGCCCAGTGCCCAGATCCGCGAGATGTCGCCGGTCAGCTTCAATGCCGCCGCGTAGACCAGCAGCACGACGAACAGCAGCGCCCATTGCGCGGTCAGCTTGAGTATTTCGGCAACCAGGCCGCGGCCGCGCCAGCTGCGGTACAGCGACGAGCCGTTGAGGATGAGCAGGGCGAACACCAGGGTGTGGGCGATCGCGCGCAGATATTCGAGGGACAAATCGGCGTTGCCGAAGCGCAACCGGTAGGCAAGCGCGGCCGCGCCGGCAAGAATGGCCAAATCCCCAAGTCGCAGACCGAGGCCGAAGGCGACCGTGAATTTGCTGGCGCTGGGCCAAGCGCTCTCGGCTCCGCGCCGAAGGGAGATGGATGGCATTTCGCGTTTCCACTGATTCTGGCGTCGGTTTTTCCCTCCCGACCACCACGGCATCGCGGCGAGAGCCGGCGTTGCCGCACATGCATTGGTCAAGCCAACGTTGCAGACGTCAATAAGTACAACGAAGTTATGACCGAGGCATGGCAATTACATCTGGATAATGACTGGACTTACTCAACAGTTTCGCGCCAATTCCGCGACCATAGCGGCCGCCGCGGATGCACGGACCCCAGCACAATAATCTTCGGGATCAATTCCAGATGCCCCCGAAGCAAATATAGATGGGTCGAGACAGGCGGCGCAATACATATTGTTGCTTCAAAACCGGAACTGTGACGAATGCCGATATCGACCGAAGCGGAGTGTGCGCTTGATCGCAACACATGGCTCGGGGTCGGACGCAAACCGATACCGGCGCTGCGGTAGTTTTTTTTGCAACTTTTTTCTGGCGGCGAGCAGTTATTCATCGATCCGGTCGATATTCTCGAAGAAGAAGCTCCGGTCGCGTTCGTCGGTCAGGTCGTACAGGTGGTATTTGCGGCCAAGGCGGGCGCCGCCGTCGCGGGTGAGCGGATTCCAGAGCACGGTGGAGCGTGCGCGGGTGGAGCGTGGCAGGAACAGCTCGAAGGGCACGGAAAAGTAGATGCCCTTGTCGAAACTGCCTTCTCCGAACTGCTCCGAAGACACGTCGGTCATGGTGAAGTACGCGCCCATGATGGCGCCGTTGTCGAAGACCCGGGCAAGATTGAAGGTCGCTCCCCAGTCGCCCGCCAGGTAACGTCCCGCGCTGACGGTGGCCCGAATGCGCGGATCCTCGCCGAGCTGGTAGTACAAGGTGGCGTGGCCGGTCGCGACCTCGTAGTCGCGGAAACTGGCGTTCTGCCGGAAGCCGCGCTGCTTGACCCAGTTCGCCTCCAGGCCGAGCGCCCAGCGCTCGCCGAAGGGCCGGTACAGCACCTCGCCACCGACGCCGCCGTACATGTACTCCAGCATGCCGGCATAGGCCATGCCGTAGACATCGCGCGACAGCTGGCGGACGCCGGTGAGTTGCAGGTTGGGGAACGTGACGTCGGCAGTCGTCAGATAGCGGCGCAGGTCGGTGCGCACGCGCGGCAGGTTGCTCGGCGCGTCGTACCTGAACTTGTCGTAGTTGTTGAGCAGGTTGGCGCTGGCCGCGCCGCTGAGCCACAGGCTGCGGCTGAAGAAATAGCTTGCCGCATAGTCGGCCGAAACCTGGTACAGGAAGAAGGCATCGGGACCGCCGATGGTCTGGCCGAACCCCAGTGCCAGGTCATGGTCGAAACGATCAAGGGGCGCCTGGTACAGCACGTCGCGCCGCTGTCGGCTGGGTGGATTGAGCTCCACGTTGCGGGTCAGGTCGTCCAGGCCGATGCGGCCCTCGAGGTAGTCGGCGAACTTGCCGCGGTGGATGCTGGCCTCGGCCATCGGCATGCCGAAGGTGGTGTTGACCAGCGTGAACCACTCGACATTGGGGCCGGCCGCGTGGTCCAGGATGCGGGCGCTGCGCCCCAGCCCCTTGGCGGGGTAGAAATAGCGCCCTTGCGCACCGGTGACCAGCAGCTCGCTGCCGCGCAGCTGGATCTGCTCGACATTGAATCCGGCGTTGTCGTGCAGCAGGTCCGCCACGGCCTCCCAGTCGGTCCCGGCCAGCGCCTGCAGGTTGCGTTCGCGCTCGGCGTGGGCCTTGTCGGCGGCGTCGCGATGGAAGCCCGGCGCGCTGCCGCCATCGGCGCGTGCGCCGGCGGCGGCGGTGCCTTCAGCGGTCGCGTCGCGCTCGCGTGGCGCGACCGCCGGCGGGTCGAGCGGCTTGGCCATGGAGATGGCCTGGTCGAGGTTGGTGCGCAGAGTGATGCCGACCATGGCCTCGTTGCCGCGCTCCCAGCCGAGGCTGAACTGCACGTTGGGATGCGCGGTCAGCACCGCGCCGATGTTGATGGGGCTGCTCTGGCGTATCCGAATGTTCCGGGGCTCGTGGCGGTAGTCGTTGCCGTCGTACTCCAGCTTCAGTTCCAGCCGTTCCCACGGCGTCTGCCAGGCGATGCCGCCGAACATGCCGACCCGGCCGCGGAACATGCTGCCCAAGCCGAACTTGCCGGCATTGACGACCGAACTGCTCGGACTCGGGCGGGTCTCGAAGCGGTCGTCCAGGGCGCCGAGCGGATTGCCGAAGTCGCCACGGTTGCCGAGGTAGCCGGTGGCGGCGCCGAAGCTGACGTCGACCGGCCCGAAACGTTTGCTGGCGACCAGGTACTCGCCGGAAAACAGCCCGGTGCCGCCGAGGTCGCGTATGCCGAGGGCTACCTCGGGCAGCCACCGGCTCTCGCGCCACAGGCGCAGCTTGACGTCGATCGATTTGTCTTTGTAGTGCTGGTCGCCGCTGAGCCCTTCGGGGCCGTAGTTCAGGCTGGTGACGTTCATGTAGCGGAACGTGCCCTCCAGCCACGAGAACGGCTGCATCGAGACGTTGTAGCGGCTGTAGGGCGAGGTATGGGTCGCGGTGAAGGCGAGTTCGCCGGGCTCGGCCATGCGCGCGCTCGGGGTCTGCATCAGGCCGACCCCGCCCCAGTCGCTCTGGCTGGACAAGGTCTGCCCATGGACGCCGGCGCACACGCCCAGGGCAAGCAGCCCAAGGACCGGACGGGACATGTCTCGGCATGTCGGCGGCATCAGCGCGCGGCTCCGGCCGCGGGCAGCGGTTGCGTGGCGATGAAGTCGGCCAGCGCGGCGTTGAACCCGGCATCGATATCGCGCAGCTCGCGTTCGGACAAGGGAACGTAGAGAACCGCGCCCGGCGCCAGCGGATGGGACGCACTGCGGTTCCAGGCCGCGATGCCGAGCCGTTCCACATGACCGTCGGGCTGGATCACGTACAGCCAGTCCCGGTCCGCGACCGGTGCCGGCGGGCAATCGCGCAGATAGGCCTTGGCGTCGCGCAGCGGAACATGTTCCAGCTCGCACGCCTGCGCGACCAGGCCCACGACCCGGATGCTGTCGGTACGGAGCGGATAGAGAAAGCGGTCGCCGTCGGCGAGCGGACGGTTCTCGCGCAGGTCCGCTTCCAGCGCGCGTGGTTCCAGCCGGTTGGGTACCCGGCCGGTGACCGGCAACCCGGCCAGCCATTGCCGCAGGCGCGCGGCGGCGGCGGCGACTTCGTCGGCGGTCTGCGCATGCGATTGCAGCGCCTGCAGGTCGTACAGCAGGCCGGCCCTGGCGCGGGTCTGCGTGATCTCCGCGTCACGCCGCAGCAGCGCCGCGCCGAGGGGATAGGCGCGCGGGTCCGGCATCGCCGCCAGCACCGCGTCGGCCAGGCGCGAGCCGGCCGGGAATTCATGGACGCCGGGCCGTTGCACCGCGCCTTCCACCGTCGCGCGCAGCGCCGGTGCCTGTCCCAGTGCCGGCGCGCTCGTGGCAATCGCGAGCAAGGCGATCATGCCGAGCGGCAGGTGAAGGCGCGGCGTCATCCGGCGCCCTCCGCCTGGTAGGGCTTGAGCTGGAGGATTTCCAGCGTGATGCCCGGCGCCAGCAGCTGGCGGCTTTTCCAGATGAAACCGCTGGCCGGGTCGGCCCAGTACTCGTTGGTCGCGTCGACGCCGGGTCCACGCAGGGTTTCCCGGAAATGCAGCAGGTCGCGTTCGACGCCCAGGATCGTCACCCGGGCGCTGCCGACGCGTCGCAGCTGGCCGATGACCGGCACGCCGTAGCGGTAGCTTGGCATCCAGTCGTAGCGGCGCGCCACTTGCTGTGGTTGTTGCAGTTGCGGCAGGCGGGCGAAGGGATTGTCCCCTTCGATGCGGATATCGGCTGCGTCCTGCGCCAGGCCATAGCTGCCGCTGAGCAGGCCGTCGCGCAGATAGACGATCTTGCGGTCGCCGCTGTAGAAAGCCTGGCGGCCATCGTCGACATTGCCCAGCAGCAGGACGGCGCCTCCCTCCGGACCGACGACCTCGATCTGCGCGTACGGGCTGGCCGCCACCTGCTCGGCTGTCGGCGTGACATCCGGGTCGCGGGCAACGGCCAGGCGGAGCCCTTCCAGGCTGGCCCGGCCCAGGCTGGTGCTGCCGCAGCCGGCGACCAGCAGCGCCGTCGCCAGCAGCAGGCCACCGGAAAGGATGACCTGCCAGGCTTTTTTTCGAACCGGCGGCAGCAACCTCTGCCGGCCACCGCGAGAATGTCTGACCGCGGCGTGCGAAGCGACAAAACCCATGAACAAATCCCGGAGATGGTGGGCCTAGTCGTTGATATCGCTGCTGGTGCGGGCCGCGTTGGTGATGAGTCCGGAGAACGGCAGCAGCTGGACCACGAAACGGTTCCAGCGGGTGATGCCGGATACGCCGACGAAGACCACATCGCCCGGCAACAGCTGGAAGTGGCTGGCCACGGCGAATGCCGATGGCGATTTGGCCTCGAGCTGGTAGATCGCCGAAGGCGCCTGTTGCAGATCCGGGGTGCCACGAATGACGTAGACCGCGTTGCCGTTGGCGGTGGTCTGGGAAAGACCGCGGGCGCGGCCCAGCGCCTGGCTCAGCGTGATGGTGCCGGTCCTGAAGTTGAGCGCGCCGGGCTGGTTGACCTCGCCGACGACGAAGACCTCCTTCTCGTCCAGGAACGGAACGTAGACCCGATCGTTGCCCTTCAGGTAGACCGGCGCCCCGGCCAGGTCGTCGATATCCAGCGTGTAGGTGACGCCGTCGCGGCTCAGGCGCAATCCGGACAGATCGGCTTCGGTCGGATGGAGGCCGGCTTGGCTGACCGCATCGTTCAAGGTCAGCGACGTCACCGTCACCGGAATCGGCGCCGAATTCGTCACCGCGCCGCTCACCCAGATACGCTGGCTGGCGTAGTTCAGTACCGACACGTCCACCTGCGGCGATTCCAGGTAGGTGGCCAGCTCCGAAGTCAACGTGTCACGCAGTTCCTGCGGCGTCGCGCCCTCGGCCTGGATCTTGCCGATATAGGGATAGAACAGCGAGCCGTCGGATTGCACCAGGCGCCCGGCGGCGTTGAGCTGTTGTTGCGGCCCGGCGGGCACCGTCAATTCCGGATGCTCCCATACCGTGATGTACAGGATGTCGCCCGGGCCGATCCGGTAGGGGCCGGGTTGGTATTCGGTCAACGCCGCGGGCAGTTGCGGTGCCTGCCGTGCCGCCTGGTCCATGGCGATCAGCTTCGGCGTAATGGGGATGAGTTCGATCTGCTCGTCGCCGATGGTCTGGCTGTGGTCGATCCGGGACGACGCCTTGTACATATTCTGGCCGGGGGCCCAGATGCAGCCGGACAGGGTCAACGAAACTATCCACAGGGCAGCGGACAGGCGCAAAAAATACATTCAATGCTCCGTAAGCGGGGGAACTGGAGAGCATCCATGAAAAAGCCCCGCCGGGCGCAGCCCGGCGGGGCCATGCTTTGGGGCTTCAGGGGCCTCAGGCCCCGAGAAAATACTCAGTTGGTGCCGGTGGTTCCGGTGGTGCCCGTGGTTCCGGTAGTCCCCGTCGTACCGGTGGTGCCGGTAGTTCCGGTGGTCCCCGTCGTTCCGCTGGTACCGGTGGTGGCGAAGGCAGCCAGCGCGGCAGCACCGACACCGACCTTCGTTCCCGGGCTCAGATTGGTGCCAAGGGCAATCGCGGAATGCGCGCCCGCGGCCTTGGCGACACCGGCCTCGACCCTGGCGGTTGCGACGGGCGACGGGTCGCTTCTTTGTGCTTTTTCAGCTGCCTGGGGGGGCGCGGCGAAAGCGGCTCCGGACAACACTGCCAGCACGGCAGTCACACCATGGGTGAAAGATGGTCTTTTCACATGACTCTCCGACGAGATGGGGGGAGGGGAGAAAGGTCACGCACTTTTAAAATTAGGTCACCGTCAAGTTCCTGTCAAGGCAAAAGGCTGGGCCCAAGTCACAGAATAAATAAATCAGACCAAGGTCGATGGCGAAGAGTGGTGGAATCTTTTCGCAAATCCAGCTCGCCCGCAGCACGAGAAGTCAGAGTGCGCAGAAGATATGAGGACGGCGGTGTCCGTTGACCTGTGATGGAACGCTCGGTTGTACTTGTCGATCCGCTGTGATTCGGTGAAGACGCTG
Organism: Luteimonas salinilitoris; assembly: GCF_041300785.1. Classification (NCBI taxonomy): domain Bacteria; kingdom Pseudomonadati; phylum Pseudomonadota; class Gammaproteobacteria; order Lysobacterales; family Lysobacteraceae; genus Luteimonas; species Luteimonas salinilitoris. Next base: position 18,206 of record NZ_JBFWIB010000006.1, on the reverse strand, counting down.
TCTGGAAGCGTCGCCGGAAAACAGCCCGAAGATAAAATAGATGCTTTCGTAACTAATCGATGACTGCAACATGCGAATCAAATGGCGTCCGGTCCTTCGAGGGAAGCGCGGACGCATTCATAGGCGGTAAAACCGTCCATGGGCGCGCCATTGACCGACTGCAGATCGGCCGACCGGCAGCGGTTCGGGCGTCCGCCCGGCCTGAAAAGTCGTTCATCGAAGGAATGGCCGGGTGTTCCCTGGCGGCATGGGTCACTGTAATGATGTGGTCGCTATCATCCTTCCGGAACTTCGCCCTGGAGAATGCATCGGCAATTGTTTGCCGCATGCCGAGCAACATGGGTATGCTAGAACCGCCTTGCAAATATCTGCCTCCGGATCTGAGCCAAGCCGGTTTTGGCATGGACGGCACCCGGTGGGCGACAAGGGCGGTACGTGAAAGTTGCGGCTCCGGCGTTCGTATCGTTGCTGCACAGGCGTCGACAGAGTGCAACAAATCTGTTTTAAATCATCAGTAGGATCTGAGTGTTTCGGAAGATACTTCTTGTCTGTGTCGGTAACATCTGCCGCAGCCCTACCGCAGAAATCTTGATGCGCCATATGATCAACCGCGACGACGTGGAGATTGCTTCGGCAGGGCTCAAGGCGCTGGTGGACAAGCCCATCGACCCGACTGCCCAGCAATTGCTGCTCGAACGTGGCCTGGATGGCACTTCGCATCGGGCCAGACAGGTAAATCCGCGGCTGCTGGTCGAATCGGACCTGATCCTGGCAATGGAACACAGGCATCTGGCCAGCATCGGCAGGGACCTGCCGCAGGTCAGCGGCAAGTTATTCCTGCTGGGTAAGTGGCGCGACGGTTGCGAGATCCATGATCCGCATCGGCAGCAGCGGCCCGCCTTCGAGCACGTCTGTGGGCAGATAGAAGACTGCGTCGCGAGCTGGAAGCGGTACATCCAATAACAATCCTGTGGGGGGGTCCTGTTGTTCCGGTGATTCGAAGTCTCGAATCGCCGGAACGAAGGCGGGCCGAGGATGGCCCGTTCACGCCCGGTGCGCCACGCCGGGCAATGGCCATCGGATCCGGTCATGCGCCCGCCCCGGAGGCACAGATATTGGGGCAGAACGCCCAATATTCGCTTGCCGGAACAACAGGCACGCCGGAACCTCTGAACGGTTCCGATGCGCCTTTAAATTACTGCCGGATAGAACAACTTGATGAGCAATCAAACCTCGAGGGCCGACGCTGCCCTCAATGAAGACGTCATCGATCTACGCGAGCTGTTCGGCATCCTGATTGACCACAAGTGGCTGATCATTTCCATCACCGCGCTGTTCCTGTTCGCCAGTGCCGTCTATGCGGTGTTGGCCGATCCCGTCTATCGGGCCCAGTCGATCGTGCAGGTCGAATCGAAGCTACCCTCGATTCCGGGACTGGCGGATCTGCCGTCCCTGGGAATGGGCAACGCCAGTTCGACGGCGACGACCGAGATTGCCCTGATCACCTCGCGTTCGGTGGTCGGCAGCGCCGTGGATCAGTTGCAGCTGGATACCGAAGTGCGGCCCTATCGCTTTCCGGTCTTCGGGAATTTCATGGCCCGAAGGTTTCAGCCCCAGTCGCCCGATGAGGTGGCCGAACCGCGGTTCGGGCTGAACGGCTATGGCTGGGGTGGAGAGCTGCTCGACATCTTCAGATTGACCGTGCCCGCCGCCTTGCTCGGCACCGAGTTGACGCTGAAAGCGGGGGATGCGCCCGGAAGCTATGAGCTGTACGCCGAAAACGGTGATCTGCTGTTGCGGGGGGCAGTAGGCGTGACCGCGCAAGGCAAGGGCATCGAGCTGCAGGTCGGCAAGCTCAATGCCAATCCCGGCACCCGCTTCCACGTACGGAAGTTGCGGACCTTGAGCGTGATCGCCGCCCTGCAGAAAAGGGTGAAGGTTTCCGAGTTCGGCAAGGAGTCCGGCATTCTGCAACTCACCTTCGAGAACGAGGACGCGCAGTATGCCGAGGCGCTCCTGCACCAGGTTGCCGATGCCTACGTAAAGCAGAACGTGGAGCGCAATTCCGCCGAGGCCTCGTCCCAGCTGGAGTTCGTCAAGGAACAGCTTCCCAGCGTGCGCAAGCAGGTCGAGGCCGCGCAGGCGGCGATGAACGCCTACCAGACCAGTGCGAACACGGTCGACATCACCATGCAGACCAAGGGCTTGCTGGAGCAGGAGGTCGCGGTGGAGACCAGCATCCAGCAGCTGCGCCTGCAGCAGGCGGAGGTGGACCGCGGTTTCACCCGGACGCATCCCGCCTCTCGTGCCCTGATGAAGCAGATCGATGAACTGGAAGGCCGCAAGCAGGGCTTTCAGCGCCAGGTGAACCAGCTGCCCGACACCCAGCAGGAGCTGCTCAGGCTGACCCGCGACCTGCAGGTCAGCAACGAGCTGTACACGGCGCTGCTGAACCAGGCGCAGCAGCTGGATGTGGCCCGCGCCGGCACCGTCGGCAACGTGCGGGTCGTCGACCCCGCGGTGGTGGACGTCACCGATCCGGTCAAGCCGCGCAAGAAGCTGGTGGTGCTGGTCGGCGCCCTGCTGGGGGGGCTGTTGTCGGTCGGCTTCGTGCTGCTGCAGCGGATGCTCAATCCCAGTATCGAAGATCCGGCGCGGATCGAGGAGCTCGGGTTGCCGGTCTATGCCGCCATTCCGCTGAGTCCGGCCAAGGACCTGCGGACCTTGGGCCATCGCGGCAAGAGCGATGGCCGCCAGCACCTGTTGGCGATCAACAATCCGGCCGACCTGGCGATCGAGGCGATCAGGAGCCTGCGTACCAGCCTGCACTTCGCCATGATCGAGGCCAAGAACAATGTCCTGAGCATTTCCGGTCCGCGGCCGGACGTGGGCAAGACCTTCGTGTCGGCCAACCTGGCCGCGGTGATCGCGCAGGCGGGCCAGAAGGTGCTGGTGATCGACGGCGACATGCGCAAGGGCAGCTTGCACAGGGTGCTGGGAACCTCGCCGACCGGCGGACTTTCGGACGTGCTGGTGGGCAAGATCGACGCGGCTGCCGCGATCCGCGCGTTCGACGGCCTGGACAACATGCATTATCTGGTGCGGGGCGAGATCCCGCCGAATCCCTCGGAACTGCTGATGCACAACCGCTTCGTCCAGCTGCTCGAGGCGCTGGCGCCGCAGTACGACCTGGTCATCGTCGATACGCCGCCGATCCTGGCGGTCACCGATGCGGCGATCGTCGGCCGGTATGCCGGTTCCAACCTCCTGGTGACCCGCTTCGGGGTCAACCACCCCAAGGAGATCGTGTTGGCCAAGAAGCGCTTCGAGCAGAACGGGGTCCAGCTGAAGGGCGCCATCTTCAACGCCGTGGAGCGGCGCGCGGTGGGCTACTACAGCTACGGTTACTACGAATACAAGGCCGACCAGGTGCCTGCCTCCTCGTAAGCGTCATCGATCGGCCGAGTCGCTTGCGCGGTAGCACCGGCGGCCCGGCCGCGATGTGTTTCGGGCGGGTCCGTGTGGCTGCGCCGCCGCTACGGGGGTGCGATCGCGGCGCCGGGCACTGGTAATCTTTGCCGGATGGGCTACGAACGTGATGCACCGCCGCCGGGAATGCCGCGCTGGCGCGAGCGGCTGGCGCTGTACTGGAAGCTGGTGCGCGGCGACCGCCCGATCGGCTGGCTGCTGCTGCTGTGGCCGACCTGGTGGGGCCTGTGGCTGGCCGCCGACGGCGTACCGCCGCCGTGGATCCTGTTCGTCTTCACCGCCGGCGTGTGGCTGACGCGCTCGGCCGGCTGCGTGATCAACGACTATGCCGACCGCTGGCTGGACCCGCAGGTCGAGCGCACCCGCGACCGGCCGCTGGCCAGCGGCGCGGTGCGCGGCCGCGAGGCGCTGGCGCTGTTCGCGCTGCTGATGCTGGCGGCGTTCGCGCTGGTGCTGACCCTCAACCGGTTGACGGTGCTGCTGAGCGTGGTCGGCGTGCTGCTGGCCGCCAGCTATCCCTACCTCAAGCGCTACACCTACCTGCCGCAGGTGTACCTGGGCCTGGCGTTCGGTTGGGGCATCCCGATGGGCTTCGCGGCGGTGCAGGGCACGGTACCGCCGATGGCGTGGGTGCTTTACATGGCCAACATCTTCTGGGCCACCGCCTACGACACCTGGTACGCGATGGTCGACCGCGACGACGACCTGCGCGCCGGGGCGAAGTCGACCGCGATCCTGTTCGGCGAGCTGGACCTGGTCGCGCAGGCGGTGCTGTACGCGCTGGTGTTCGTGGCGCTGGCGCTGGTCGGGCGCCAGGCCGGACTCGGCGTCTTCTACTGGAGCGGCCTCGGGCTGGCCGCGCTGCTGGTGGCATACGAGTTCCTGCTGGCGCGCTATCGCGACCGCGAGGCCTGCTTCCGCGCCTTCCTGCACAATCATTGGCTCGGAATGGCGGTGTTCGCGGGGATCGCCGCGGACCTGGCATTGCGCTGACGGCGCGGTGCGGCGGCGGGTATGGCACACTCGCCGCACCCGCGGGGAGCGGGGCCAACCAGAGGGGGAAGAAGATGAAATCGATCGGTGGATTGATGTTCGTGCTCGGACTCGGCTCGTTCCTGCTGCACTACCTGGGCATGGAGTTCAAGTTGCTGATGTGGATCGACAACTGGGGGCCCTCGACCGGGACCGCCATCCGCATCGGCCTGGTCGTGGTCGGCGCCGTGCTGTGGCTGGTCGCCGGCAGGCAGGAAAAGGCGGTCGCGGCGGAATAGTCCGCCGCCAGCCGCGCGCTGCACAGCTCCCGCTCCCCATGAAGGGAGCGGGAGCTGTGCAGGGACAGGCGCGCACTGCCCTGGCATGACGGGCTTGGCATGTGGGAGCGACGGCAGTCGCGACAGCCTGCGGACGCGTCGCAATCGGACCGGCCCACGCATCCGTCGCGACAGCTTCCAGGATCATCTCCACCATCGGCCGCCGGTTGCCGCTCCGCCCACTGACTTCACGGCGTGCGTGCGCAGACCCAGGCATCCACGCGCCGGACGCCGGCGCGGTGCAGCGCCTTCGCCGCCGCATGCAGGGTGGCGCCGGTGGTCATGACGTCGTCGACCAGCGCGACGTGCGCGGGCAGCCGCGCGCCATCCGGCACCGCGAACGCGTCGCGCAGGTTGCGTCGCCGCGCCTGCGCCTGCAGCCGCGATTGCGGCGCGGTGGCGCGCGTCCGTCGCAAGCTGCCCTCGAGCAGCGGCAGCTCCAGCGCCCGTGCCAGCGGCCGGGCCAGCTCCAGTGCCTGGTCGTAGCCGCGCGTGCGCAGCCGGGTCCGGTGCAGCGGCAGGGCGATCAAGGCCTCCGGCCGCGCCGCTGCGGCCAGCGATCGCGCCATCCAGCGCGCCAGCAGCCGCCCGGCGGCGAGATCGTGATGGAACTTGAAGCGCGGCAGCAGCCGGTCCAGCGGGAAACCATAGACGAAGGCGGCGTGCACCGCGTGCAGCGGCGGTGGCCGTCGCAGGCAGGCGCCGCAGACCGGGCCCGCCGATGCGGAGGCCGGTTCGGCGGCGAACGGCAGCGGCAGCGCGCAGCAGCGGCAGGCGCAGCGGTTCCAGGGCAGCGCCGCGGCGCAGGCGGGGCAGAGCCCGTCGAGTTCGCCGGCGCACTCATGGCAGACCGGGCAGCGCGGCGGGCAGAACAGGCGGCCCAAGCGCGCCGGCCAGCCGTCAACCTCGGGCCCCGGGTTTCGGTTGACAGGCCTCGGCATGCTTTCCAGACTGGCGCATTCGCGCCGTCGCGTCTGTCGGAAAACACCCATGCCCGCTGTCAGCCAAGCCACCCCCGCGCTCCGCCACGACTGGAGCCGGCACGAGGTCGAGACCCTGTTCGACCTGCCGTTCCCCGAATTGCTGCACCGCGCCGCGGCGGTGCACCGGCAGCATTTCGACCCGACCGAGGTCCAGGTGAGCACGCTGCTTTCGGTCAAGACCGGCGGCTGCCCGGAGGACTGCGCCTACTGCCCGCAGGCGCAGCGCTACCACACCGGGGTCGAGGCGACCAAGCTGATGAGCACCGAGGCGGTGCTGGAGAAGGCGAAGCAAGCCCGGGCGGCAGGTGCCTCGCGCTTCTGCATGGGCGCGGCGTGGCGCTCGCCCAAGGATCGCGACATCCCCAAGGTGGCGGCGATGATCCGCGAGGTGAAGGCGCTCGGGCTGGAGACCTGCGCCACCCTGGGCATGCTCAGCGGCTTCCAGGCGAACGCACTCAAGGCCGCCGGGCTGGACTACTACAACCACAACATCGACACCGATCCCGAGTACTACGGCGCGATCATCCACACCCGCGAGATGCAGGACCGGCTGGACACGCTCGCGCTCGTGCGCGACGCCGGCATGAAGACCTGCTGCGGCGGCATCGTCGGCATGGGCGAAACGCGCCGGCAGCGCGCCGGACTGCTGCAGACCCTGGCCACGCTGCCGGCGCACCCGGACTCGGTGCCGGTCAACCGCCTGGTGCAGGTGGAAGGCACGCCGCTGGCGGAGCGGAACACCGTCGCCGAGCTGGACCCGTTCGAGTTCGTGCGCACGATCGCGGTCGCGCGCATCCTGATGCCGAAGTCGATGGTGCGGCTGTCGGCCGGGCGCGAGGAGATGAGCGACGAACTGCAGGCGCTGTGCTTCCTCGCCGGCGCCAACTCGATCTTCTACGGCGAGAAGCTGCTGACCACCGGCAATCCGGATACCGAGCGCGACCTGGCGCTGTTCGCGCGCCTGGGCCTGCGGCCGATGCCGGTGACGGTCGATGCCGACGGCCACGATCACGGCGGCACCGTGCACGCCGACATCGCGGACACCCCGGTACAGAGCCGTCCGGCACAGAGCCGCTCGGCACGGAGCCGCGCGGCATGATGCCCTGGTACGCCTGGGCGTACCTGGTGCTGCTGGCACTGATCGGCATCAGCAACTTCCTGGCCGGGCTGCGCGGCGGCCAGCGCATCGGCCTGCTGCTGCTGCTGCTGCGCCTGGCCGCGGTGGCGGTGCTGGCGCTCGGCGTGGTGCTGTTTTATCGCGGCAGCGGTGCCGGGCTGGCGTTCATGGCGGCGCTGTTCGTGGCCGCGCTGCTGCAGGCGCAGAAGTCGGTGGCCGATGCGCAGCAGATGCGCGAGCAGCGGCTGCCGGCCGCCGCACGGATCGGAGTCGCGCTCGGCGGACTGGCGCTGCTGCCGGCGATCGCGCTGGGGGCGCTCGCGGTCTGGATCCAGCAGGGTGGTTGAGCGCGACGACCCCCGCCAACGCATCGCCGCGCAGCGCGCGCAGCGCGTCGCGCAGGCGCGCGTACGCGTCCGCCGCACGGTGGCCCGGCGCGACGGCGCGCGTTGCGAGGTCGACGGCCGCTGGCTGCTGAATTTCTGCGGCAACGACTATCTCGGCCTGTCGCAGCAGTTCCAGGTGGTCAATGCGCTGATGGATACGGCCGCGCGCGACGGCGCCGGTGGCGTCGCCTCGCACCTGGTCTGCGGCCACCATGCCGCGCACGACGCGCTCGAGCGCGCGCTGGCCGACTGGCTGCAGGCGCCGCGCGCGCTGCTGTTCGGCAGCGGGTTCCTGGCCAACCTGGCGGTGATGCAGGCGCTGCTGGGGGAAGGCGACGCCTGCGTGCAGGACCGGCTCAACCACGCCAGCCTGATCGACGCCGCGCGCCTGGCCGGCTGCCGCCTGCGGCGCTACCCGCACGCCGATGCCGAGGGCGCGCTGCGGCAGCTGCGCGGCGTGCCCGGCGGCGCCGCGATGCTGGCGACCGACGGCGTCTTCAGCATGGACGGCGATGTCGCGCCGCTGCGCGAGCTGGCGCTGGTGGCGCGGGCGCAGCGGGCGCTGCTGTACGTCGACGATGCCCACGGCATCGGCGTGTGCGGCGCGGACGGGCGCGGCAGCGTCGCCGAGGCGCGCCTCGACGGCGACGCCGTCCCCCTGCAGCTGGTCACGCTCGGCAAGGCGCTGGGCGGATACGGGGCCGCCGTGGTCGGCGCCGCCGACCTGGTCGAGCACCTGGCCGAAACCGCGCGTCCCTATCTCTACACCACCGCGCTGCCGCCACCACTGGCCGCCGCTTCGCTGGCCGCGGTGCAGCTGGCGCGGCGCGAGCACTGGCGCCGCGAGAAGCTGGCCGCGCTGGTGCGGCGCTTCCGCGGCTCCGCCCGCCGCCACGGGCTCGAACTGCTGCCGTCCGACACCGCGATCCAGCCGCTGCCCTGCGGCGACGACGCGCGGGCGCTGGCGATGTCGCGGCAGCTCGAGGCGGAAGGCTTCTGGATCGCTGCGATACGGCCGCCGACGGTGCCCGACGGCCGTGCGCGCCTGCGCGTCACCCTGTCGGCCGTGCATGAGGAGGCGCAGGTGGACGCGCTGGTCGAGGCACTGGCGCGGGCCCGCGACCGTGCGCCGGCGCAGGCCGGCGCGTCACCCGTCGCACGCGGCGCATGAGCGGGAGAACCGACCTGGCGGCGATGCTCGCCGGCCTGCGCGTGCACGCGCGGCCAGGCGAGTACGTGTTCGTCAGCGCCGCCGATGCGGATCCCGGCCTGGCCGCCGTGGCCGACGCCTGCGTGCGCGAGGACGAGGGCCTGACCTGCGTGCTGTCTCGCGCCGAGGCCGACGCCCGCGGGCTGCGCTACGGGTTCGTCGCCGCCTGGCTGACGCTGGAAGTGCATTCGGCGCTGCATGCGGTCGGGTTGACCGCGGCGGTTGCCGGCGCGCTCGCCGGGGACGGCATCGCCTGCAACGTGCTGGCCGGCTTCCATCATGATCATCTGCTGGTGCCCGCCGACCGGCGCGACGACGCTTTGGCGACGCTGAACCGGTTGTCGCACCGGGTTGCGGAACCGGACGGCGCGGTGCCGGCGGACGATCCGCCGAAGCAGGGGTCGCCGCGGTGAGCGCATTGCACATCGACACGCGCGGCAGCGGCCCGCCGCTGCTGCTGCTGCACGGCTGGGCCATGCACGGAGGCGTGTTCGCGCCGCTGGTCGAGCGCCTGGTAGACGATTTCACCCTGCACGTGGCCGACCTGCCCGGGCACGGCCACAGCGCCGCGGCGACCACTCCGCTGGCGCTGGAAGCGGTGGTGTCGGACCTGGTCGCGCGGGTGCCGCGCGCGCTCTGGCTGGGCTGGTCGCTCGGCGGCCTGTTCGCGCTGCATGCGGCGGCGACGCGGCCGCGTGCGGTCCGCGGGCTGGCGCTGCTGTGCGCGAGCCCGCGCTTCGTGCGCGGCGATGACTGGAAGTACGGCATGTCGGCGGAACTGTTCGCCGACTTCGCCGATGGCCTGCGCCGCGACTGGCGCGGCACGCTGGAGCGCTTCATCGCGCTGGAGGCGTTCGGTTCCGATCACGCCAAGGAAGAACTGCGCGCGCTGCGCGATGGCCTGTTCGCGCGCGGCGAGCCGGCGACGCCGGTATTGGCCGACGGGCTCGAGCTGTTGCAGACGACCGACCTGCGCGCCGCGCTGCCGCGGTTGTCGCCGCCGAGCCTGTGGCTGGCCGGGCGCCGCGACCGCGTGGTCGACCCGCGCGCCATGCGCGCCGCCGCCGATTGCGCGACGCAGGCGCGTTTCGAGCAGATCGAGCATGCCGGCCACGCACCGTTCCTCACCCATGCCGACGCGGTGGCCGATGCGCTGCGCCGGTTCTCGGCCGGGCTGGAGGAAGAGGCGAGCAACGAGGAACGAGAAACGAGGAACGAGTAAAAGCACGGGGCTCGCACTCGTTTTCGTTCCTCTTACTCATTCCTGCTGAACCATGTTGATTCCGACCGCATCCGCTTCCCGGCTCCAGATACAAAGAACAAGCCGAGAACAAAGCGGCCGCATGCTCTACTCGTTCCTCGTTCCTCTCCACTCGTTTCTACAATGAAGTCCCGCATGTTCGACTCCCGCCACATCCGCCGCGCCTTCTCCCGCGCGGCATCCAGCTACGACCAGGCCGCCGACCTGCAGCGCGAGGTCGAGGACTGGCTGCTGGAATCGCTGATGTACCTCGACGAGACGGTGCCGGCGACGGTGGTCGATCTCGGCAGCGGCCCCGGGCACGCCGCCGCGGCGATGCGCGAGCGCTGGCCGAAGGCGCGGGTGCTGGCGCTCGACGTCGCCCTGCCGATGCTGCGGCAGGCGCGTCCGCGCGGCTGGCGCCTGCGCGACGGGCTGTCGCCGCCGCGGCCGCTCGACCGGATCTGCGCCGATGCCGCCGCGCTGCCGCTGGCCGAGGGCAGCGTCGACGTGCTGTTCTCGAACCTGTGCCTGCAGTGGGTCGAGGACCTGCCGGCGGTGCTGGCGGGGTTCCGCCGCGTGCTGCGTCCCGGCGGCCTGCTGCTGTGCTCGACCTTCGGCCACGACACCCTGTTCGAACTGCGCGAGGCCTTCGCGCAGGCGGACGATGTCGCGCACGTCAGCCCGTTCGCCACCATTGCGCAGTTCGGCGATGCGCTGATGCAGGCGGGTTTCCGCGATCCGGTGCTCGACCGCGAACTGCTGCGGCGCGGCTACGACGACCTGCCGGCGCTGATGCACGAGCTGCGCGCGATCGGCGCCACCAACGCGCTCGCCACGCGCCGACGCACGCTGACCGGCCGCGTGCGCTTCGCCCGCGCCGCCGCCGCCTACGAGCCGCTGCGCGAGACTGCCGGCCGGCTGCCGGCCAGCTGGGAAGTGATCACAGCCATGGCCTGGGCGCCGGAGCCCGGCGCGCCGATCCGCGAACACGGCGCCGAAATCGCGAGCTTTCCTGCCGACCGGATCCCGCTGCGGCGGCGCTGAGCGTTTGCCTTCCGCAGTGGCGTGAGCCGCAGGCGCATGAGGTGTCCCTTTTTGTGTCCCTTTTTGTGGGAGCGACGGAAGTCGCGACGCCGCCAGTCGCGACTTGGTTCGCCGCTGCGCGGCTCGCCCCTTCGGGCCGGCTTCGCCGTTGACTCGCCGCGCTCGGTTCGTCGTTCCCACAGGGGGCGTCCGGTGTCGGCTGCAGCCAGCTCCATCCGCGTCGATTCGCGGCGAGAAAACTTGCCGGTCGGCGCCCCGTGCCGCGGAAGGCGTGGCGACATGCGAAATTCAGCTGCAGCGCCATAGACTCGCCGGCATTGCGGATCAGGTACCGATGATGGTCGCTCACATGCGTTCGCTCGTTCTCGGGCTGTCCGTGGCCGCGCTGGCGCTGCCGGCGGCGGCGCAACAGCAGTACGAGATCGACCTGTCCGCCATCGATCCGTCGCTGGTGCTGGCCAGTGCCGAGGACGTGATGATGCGTGCGCCCGACCGCGACATCGATCGCCTGTACCAGGCGGTGCATGCCGCCTCGCAGTCGGACAGCGAGGCGCAGACGCTGTGCGCGCTGTTCGATCCCGACGCCGACCGCAGCCTGTTTGGCCTGCAGCAGGCCGCCAACGCGCTGGGAACGACCAGCCGCGAACGCTTTATCGAAGCAGTCGCGGCGATCGCGGTCAACGGCTCCCAGGGCGAGCCCCAGCCCTACGACCCCGCGGCGGCCGCGCACGTGCTCAAGCAGGCCGGCGTCAGCGCCATGCTGCTGTACGACGGCTTCATGGTCGGCATGACGGCCACCGGCAACGACCCCGGCAGCCGCACCGCGCGCTGTCGTTCGTTCCGGCAGATCGTCGAGGTGCTGCAGGACTTCAGCGTGGCCGACCGCGCCGCGGCCACGCGCTACCTGCTAGTGGAAGGCCTGACCCGCTATGGCGAGGAGCTGTAGCCGCAGAGCGAGAAACGAGTGGAGAGGAACGAGAAACGAGAGTTTCCGGTCCCCCGGTGACCGTCGCCGGTACATCCCACTCGTTCCTCGTTCCTCGTTTCTCTTTATTCGTTCCTCGGCTACTGCACCGCGGGCGCGCCGGTCAGCGCGGTCCAGCGGTCGCGATGGAAGAAGTACACCTCGCGCAGCAGGAATTGCCAGCGCGCCTCGAGGCTGCGGAAGCGGCTGGTGGGGGTGGCCGAGCCGAGCGCCTGGATGCCTTCGCCGCGCGCCAGCCGCAGCGCGCGCGCCATGTGCAGCGGATCGCTGACCAGGATCGCGCGCGTGAGTTCGCGCTCGCGCATCAGCGCCGCCGCTTCGGTCAGGTTCTGCTGGGTGGTGCGCGAGACGGTCTCGATCAGGATGGCGTCTTCCGGCACGCCCTGCCGCAGTGCGTAGCGCCGCCCCACCTGCGATTCGGCGAAGCGCGCGCCGCTGCCGCCGTAGCCGCCGGTGAAGATCAGCGTGCCGGCCAGGCCGCGCTGGTACAGGTGCACGCCGTGCAGGATGCGCTGCTCGAACACCGGCGAGGGGCGGGCGTCGTAGGCGGCGGCGCCGAGCACGATGATGGCATCGGCCGGCGCGGCCTGGTCGCGCTCGCCGGCCCAGATGATGTAGGTCGCCACGCCGGCCAGCCACAGCGCCAGCAGCACCGCCAGGCGCAACAGCCAGCGCAGCGGACCCGCGCGCCGGCGGCGGCTCATGCGCGCGCTCCGTGCAGGGCGCCCGCTTCATACAGGGCATGCGGATCGACGTTGCCGCCGCTGATCACGATGCCCACGCGCAGCCCGGCGAAACGCTCGCGCTGCTGCAGCACCGCCGCCAGCGCGGTCGCGGAAGAGGGTTCGACCAGCTGCTTGCCGCGTTGCCACAGCAGGCGCATCGCCGCCAGCGTCCCGGCGTCGTCCACGGTGATCGCCTCGGCGCCGGCCGCGCGCAGGATGTCGAAGTTCGGGGCGCCCAGGGTGGCGCGCAGGCCGTCGCAGACGGTCTCGGGCACGATGTCGGTGACGCGCGCGCCGCGGGCCAGGGAGGCCGCGGTATCGGCGGCGCCCGCCGGCTCGGCCAGGAACAGGCGCGTCGACGGCGAGACGCCGGCGATCGCGATCGCGGTGCCGGCGCCCAGGCCGCCGCCGCCCACCGGCACCACCAGCGCATCCAGCCCGATGCCGGCGTTGAGCAGTTCCAGTGCCGCGGTGCCCTGGCCGGCGATCACGCGCGCGTCGGCATAGGGATGCACCAGTGTCGCGCCGGTGCGCTGCCCCACGGCGGCGCAGGCGGCTTCGCGCGCCGCCAGGTTCGCCTCGCAGCGGTGCAGCGTTGCGCCGTAGGCGGTGATCGCCGCCAGCTTGGCGGCGACCGCGTTCTCGGGCACGACCACGTGGCAGGCGATGCCGCGCGTGGCCGCGGCCAAGGCCAGCGCGGCGCCATGGTTGCCGGACGAATGGGTGACCACGCCGGGCGCCGCCTGCTCCGGATCCAGCGACCACACCGCGTTGCAGGCGCCGCGGAACTTGAACGCGCCGCCGCGCTGCAGGTGTTCCGCCTTGAAGTGCAGCGCGCAGCCGGCCAGCGCGTCGAGCGAGCGCATGCGCAGCACCGGGGTGGCGTGCGCATGCGGCGCGATGCGCGCGGCGGCAGCCAGCACGTCGGCGAAGGCGGGCGGTGCGAAGGCTTGGGAAGGCATTTCAGCAAGCGTAGCCGAGGGCGCGGCATTCAGCTATCGCAACGGTTACTGTAGAGGTTAAGCACGGATTCAATGCCCGGGGCCGATGCTGCGGGGACATACAGGACAGGGGCGGCCATCATGAGGACCCGCAATCTCGCCATCGCCTTATTCGCCGTCGCTCTGCTCGGCGGCTGCGCGAGCTATGGCTATCGCGGCGGCGGCGGCGACTACTACTACGGTCGTTCGTCGGATGCGTACTACGGCGCGCCCTACGGCAGCGTCGGCTACGGCTATCCGGGCGGTTTGCGCGGCGGCATCGGCTATGGCCAGCGCTACGGCTATCCCTACGGCTATTCGCGCTACCCGGGCTACGGCTACTCCCGCTATCCGGGTTACGGCTACGGCCACTACCCGCCGTACTACCAGCGCCCGATCGTGGTGCGTCCGCGGCCGGACCGTCCCGGGCGTCCCGACCACGACGGCGGTTCCGGCCGTCCGCCCTGGCGCGACCTGGAGAACATCCGCCGCGTGGAGCATCGCGAGCGGCCGGAGCGGATCAGCGAGCCGCGGCCGTCCGGCGTGCGCCGGCCCGAGGCACAGGATCGTCCGCGGCCGACGGGCGCGCCCTGGCGTGGGCGCCAGGTCGAGCGGCGGCAGATCCAGCCGTCGCCGCCTGCCGCTCAGCGTCAGTCGCCGCAACGTGTCGAACGACCGGTGCGCCGCGCTCCGCGTGCAGAGCGGGTGCAGCCGCGATCGCGGGATAGCGACCGGCGTCGCATTCAGGAGCTCTAAAACACTTGCGTTGGCGATCGAGTCGACGCAAGCTACGGCCAGGTGACCGCCAGCGTCGGATTTCGACACGAAACGGCTCACCTCAATGCCGACTCCCGGCGGGGGACTTCCGGATCCCCCCTGTTCCGCTCCCGCCGGGCGTCGGCGCCCAAATCCCGGGCCGGCGCGCCGCCATGGCGCCGCCAGGCCAAAAAAATCGGGGCCGGATGTCCCCCGACATCCGGCCCCTTCGCTTCCCCAGGTCACGCTCGGCCAGCCCTGTTCCAATCTCCGGCCGCGCCCCCCTTATGGCGCTCGCCTCCCCGGGTGCGGGGAAATACGTTCGCAGAAAGCGTGCCAACTTGCGCCGCATGGGCTGAATGCGGCGGCGTGCGAGCGATAATATCCGCCGCGGCGAATGCGTGATCCGCTGCCATCGATGTCGTGGCGGAGCCGTCCCGCGATCGCGTCGCCTGTCTCTTTTCCGATGAATCGTCCGTCATGACTGCTGCCTTCCACCGCTACGACGTGATCGTGATCGGCGGCGGCCACGCCGGCACCGAGGCTGCGCTGGCGTCGGCGCGTGCCGGCGCGCGCACGCTGCTGCTCACGCACAGCATCGAGACCGTCGGCGCGATGAGCTGCAATCCCGCGATCGGCGGCATCGGCAAGGGCCACCTGGTGCGCGAGATCGACGCGCTCGGCGGGGCGATGGCGCGGGCGGCGGACGCGGCGGGCATCCAGTGGCGCCGGCTCAACGCGTCCAAGGGCCCGGCGGTGCGCGCGACGCGTTGCCAGGCGGACCGCAACCTCTATCGCGGTTTCATCCGCCGGGCGGTGGAGTCGCAGCCCGGGCTCACGCTGTTCCAGGCCGCGGTCGACGACATCGTCATCGAGCGCGACCGCGTGCGCGGGGTGGTCACCCAGGCCGGCCTGCGCTTCGAGGCGCCGGCGGTGGTGCTGACCGCGGGCACCTTCCTGGGCGGCAGGATCCACGTCGGCGAGACCCAGTACGCCGCCGGTCGCGCCGGCGATCCGCCCGCGACCACCCTGGCCGCGAAACTGCGCGAAGGCCCGTTCGTGGTCGACCGGCTCAAGACCGGCACGCCGCCGCGCATCGACGGCCGCACCCTCGACTACGCGGCGATGGGGGAACAACCCGGCGACGATCCGCGGCCGGTGTTCTCGTTCATGGGCAGCGCCGCCGATCATCCCCGGCAGGTGAGCTGCTGGATCACGCATACCACCGCGCGCACGCACGAGATCATCCGCGGCGCCCTGCATCGCTCGCCGATGTACTCCGGGCAGATCGAAGGCACCGGCCCGCGCTACTGTCCCTCGATCGAGGACAAGGTGGTGCGCTTCGCCGAGAAGGACGCGCACCAGATCTTCGTCGAGCCCGAAGGCCTGGACGTGGCCGAGATCTACCCCAACGGCATCTCCACCTCGCTGCCGTTCGACGTGCAGCTGGAACTGGTGCGCTCGATCCGCGGCTTCGGCAACGCGCACATCACCCGACCCGGCTACGCGATCGAGTACGACTATTTCGACCCACGCGGGCTGAAGGCCTCGCTCGAGACCAAGGCGGTGGCCGGGCTGTTCTTCGCCGGGCAGATCAACGGCACCACCGGCTACGAGGAAGCCGCGGCGCAGGGGCTCATCGCCGGGCTCAACGCCGCGCGCGCCGTGCGCGAGCGCGAAACCTGGTCGCCGCGCCGCGACCAGGCCTACATCGGCGTGCTGATCGACGACCTGATCACCCACGGCACCAGCGAGCCGTACCGCATGTTCACCAGCCGCGCCGAGTACCGGCTGCAGCTGCGCGAGGACAACGCCGACCTCCGCCTGACCGGCATCGGCCGCGAACTGGGGCTGGTGGACGACGCGCGCTGGACGCGCTTCGACGCCAAGCGCGAAGCGGTGGAACGCGAGACCGCGCGCCTGCGCGGGCTGTGGGCGTCGCCGAACAATGCCGCCGGCCGCGCCGCCATCGACATGCTCGGCATCGAACTCAAGCGCGAGGCCAGCGCGCTCGACCTGCTGCGGCGGCCGGAGCTGGACTACGCGAAGCTGGCGTCGGTGCCGGCGTTCGCAGCGGAGGCGGTGGATCCGGCGGTGGCTGAGCAGGTCGAGATTGAGGCCAAGTACTCCGGCTATCTCGACCGCCAGCGCGCCGAGATCGAACGCCAGCAGCGACACGAGGGCACGCCGGTCCCGGACGGATTCGACTATGCCGCCGTGCGCGGCCTGTCGGCCGAGGTGCGGCAGAAGCTCGAGCGCGTGCGCCCGCAGACCGTTGGCCAGGCGCAGCGCATTCCTGGCATGACGCCGGCCGCGATCTCGCTGCTGCTGGTGCACTTGGAGCGTGCGCGCCGCAGCCGGGTGGCGTAGCGCGGAGATCAGCGATCCAGCGGGCTGCGCACTGCGTGGCCGCCGCGATTGAGCACATGGGTGTAGATCTGCGTGGTCGCCACGTCCTTGTGCCCGAGCAGTTCCTGGACCGTGCGGATGTCGTATCCCGCCTCGATCAGGTGGGTGGCGAACGAATGCCGCAACGTGTGCGCAGATACCGGCTTGACGATGTCGGCGTTGCGGCATGCCCGCTTGATCGCCCGCGACAGTGTCGCCTCGTCGACATGATGCCGGCGCTCGCGGCCATCGCGCGGATCGATGCTGCGGCGCCGTGCCGGAACACGTACTGCCAGCCGGGCTCCCGCGGCGGCCCGGGATACTTGCGAGCGAGCGCATGCGGCAGCCACGCCTCTCCGAATCCGGCCCGCAGGTCGTCCTCATGCCACACGCGGGTGCGCTCGACCTCGCGTTGCAGCGGCGGCACCAGCGAGGCTGGCAACACCGTCCGGCGGTCCTTGCCGCCCTTGCCGTTGCGGACGGTGATCTCGTTGCGGGCGAAGTCCACGTCCTTCACCCGCAGGCGCACCCCCTCCATCAGGCGCATGCCCGTGCCGTAAAGCAGGCTGGCCAGGAGCCATGTGCGCCCTTCCATGCCTGCAAGCAACCGCTTTGCCTCCTCTTGCGACAGCACGGTCGGCACCCGTGCCGGCCGCTTCGCGCGAACCACGTTCTCCATCCAGGGCAGCTCCATGCGGAGCACCTCCCGGTACAGGAACAGCAGCGCCGACAACGCCTGATTCTGCGTGCTGCCGGCGACCTTGCCGCGCACCGCGAGCCGGGTGAGGAACGCCTCCACCTCCGGCCCGCCCATCTCGCGCGGGTGCCGCTTGCCATTGGCGAGAATGAACCGCCGGATCCAGCCCAGGTAGGCGCGTTCGGTACGCAGGCTGTAGCGTTTGACGCGCAACCTGCCGCGAACCTCGTCCAACAGTCGCGGCTGGCGCGTCCCGTTTGCTTCTGTTACCGCCCCATTTCCCGCCTGATAAGACATAGCACCTCATTCCGTGAGATACGCAATGCCATCGTGGCCCTCGCAACGCGCGGCAGCCATCATCCAAACCGTTGATTCCGTATAGGAATACTCCGATTGACGGCTCCTGGAAGAGGCTGAATACTCCGCGCTATCACCCCAATCTGGGGTCTACTAAGCGTTAGGCCTCACGAGAGTTTCCTATGCACGACTTCCCAGACTCAAACTTCAAATTAGTGATTCTTGATCAACTCCTCAAGGAGGGGTCCTTCACGAAACGTCTTAATGAACTCCGAAGCGACCCAAAGTACGCCGAGAACTACACTGGCGAAGTTGATTACGGCGAACCTATCCCAGAGATCGAAGATTTCTTGAGAGATGTGAAGCTAACGGATGATGATCTGGAAAAGGTAACGGATCTTTGCTTCGATGGCGGCAATGATATCTACCAAATCATTTGCCCATTCTGGGACGGAGAAAGCGATTACTTCGATATTCGAGATATAGGCGGCTTCGAGTTGCTCAAGAACTTAAGATCTGTGACTTGTATCAGCATGATTTCTCGCGATCAAATCGACCGCCTCCGATCAACTGGGATCAGCGTAAGGTGAGGGGTG
>NZ_JBFWIB010000059.1:0-587 GCF_041300785.1 Luteimonas salinilitoris | reverse complement strand
GCCGCGTTCTGCAGCGCCATGCGGGTGACCTTGGTCGGGTCCAGGATGCCGAACTCGATCATGTCGCCGTACTCGCCGTTGGCGGCGTTGTAGCCGTAGTTGCCCTTGCCGCCGGCAACCTTGTTCAGCACCACGCTCGGCTCTTCGCCGCAGTTGGCAACGATCTCACGCAGCGGCGCTTCCATCGCGCGCTTGGCGATCTGGATGCCGTGGCTCTGGTCCTCGTTGGCACCCTTCAGGTCGCCGATGGCCTGCAGCGCGCGGACCAGGGCGACGCCGCCGCCCGGGACCACGCCTTCCTCGACCGCCGCACGGGTGGCGTGCAGGGCGTCCTCGACGCGGGCCTTCTTCTCCTTCATCTCGATCTCGGTCGAGGCGCCGACCTTGATCACCGCCACGCCGCCGGCCAGCTTGGCCACGCGCTCCTGCAGCTTCTCGCGGTCGTAGTCCGAGGAGGTCTCCTCGATCTGCGCCTTGATCTGCTTGATGCGCGACTCGATGCCCGCGGTGTCGCCGGCGCCGTCGATGAGGGTGGTGTTTTCCTTGGTGATCTGCACCTTCTTGGCGCGGCCGAGGTCGTTGATGGT
>NZ_JBFWIB010000058.1:0-745 GCF_041300785.1 Luteimonas salinilitoris | reverse complement strand
CTAACGCCTTATGTCTTCAATTTCCCCTAGCCTAAGTGCCGAGAGCCCGGCGTGCGCGCCCGATAACGCCTCGGTGTCAGCACCACCGTAATTCAGCAGGGGCCGCACGCCGGATCTCGCGCCCTGCGCCCGGACAGTTGCACGAGGCAACCCTCGTACCGATAAGCGTGGGCCCGGGCGCGATGCTCTCGACAGGCCAACTGTAACGGAGAATGGGCATGACGGCAGTCGGGGTCGATGTGGGCAAGGCAGCGCTGGATGTCGCAATCGATGGGGTGCCGGGCGTGGTGCGCTTCGCCAACACCGCGGCCGGGATCGGCAAGCTGGTTCGGCGTCTGGGCCCGGTCCTCGATGCGCGGATCCTGGTCGAGGCGACCGGCGGCTACGAGGACGCACTGCTCGAGGCCTGCTGCGATGCCGGGCTGTGGGTCTCGCGGATCAACCCCCGCCAGGCACGGGACTTCGCCCGGGCGACAGGCGAGCTGGCGAAGACCGACGCCATCGATGCCCGGCTGCTTTGCCTGATGGCGCGCCTGTTCGCCGACCGCCTGCGCCGCCATGAGGCGCCGGTGCCTTGGCAGCGCGAACTGCGCGACTGGCTGCGTCGTCGCGGGCAGGTCGTGACCACGCTGCAGGCACAGAAGCAGCAGACCGCCTTGACCTCGCCGGTGGTGCGCAAGCGCATGGCACGCACGATCGCGGCGCTCACGAGGGAACTGGCGGCCATCGACCGCGCGATCCAGGC
>NZ_JBFWIB010000057.1:0-826 GCF_041300785.1 Luteimonas salinilitoris | reverse complement strand
GCCCCGTCGCCATTGCTGTCCCCACTGCTCTCAGCGTCTCGTCCGGACTCGCCAGTCTTGCCGGACTGTCTACTGGACAGCGCAAGTGCGATCGCAACACCCATTGCAATACCAAAGCCAATGCCCAAAGCCAGATTGTCCAGCGCAACACCAAATGCTGCACCGATTGCGACACCTAGAGCAATGCCAATGCCTAGATAGCTGGTTTTCTCTTCGTTGCCACTGCCGTGAATGCTAATGCCTAGATAGCTGGTTTTCTTTTTGTTGCCGCTGCCGTACATGCGATCTACCTCCTAGGGGCCTAACGCCTGAGTTAAGCCGTGCCGCGAAGCGGCATCGGCTTGAACGAATTGTTAGGTGCCAGCCCGATCTAGGTGGCACCGCCTGTACTCATTGGCCCACTGTACCTGACCACCACCCAAGCAATTCCGCAGACAGCGAGAGTTAGACCCCAGAGTGGGATGTACAGGATCCACGCATGCGCACCATCATGAGCCGACATGGTGAGCACCCACCCTTGGAACAGCAACAAGATCACATTGAGAAGGGCGAGCATGCCAAGTAGCAGAGGGCAGCGAGCCCTGCGCCGAATTGCTAGCAAGCCAACCAGAAGATGTGGCGCCGCCATGTACAGGTAGTTGGGAACCAGAAACCTAAGGCCACTGGACCAGTCTGCATCTAAACCGGCCAAGACGTACAGAGCGGCTGGAAAGTAAAGTAGCAGTGAAAACAGTACCCAGAATCGCGACGAACTTGCCATTGGCACCTAACGCCTGAATTAAGCCGACCCGCGAAGCGGGTTCGGCTTGAATGAATTGTTAGGCCC
>NZ_JBFWIB010000056.1:0-880 GCF_041300785.1 Luteimonas salinilitoris | reverse complement strand
GGCAGGTATTGCCGGAGCAGGCCATTGAAGTTCTCGTTGCTGCCGCGCTCCCATGGGCGGTGCGGATAGGCGAAGTAGCAGCGCACACCGGCCACCTGCTCCAGCGCCTGGTACCCATGGAACTCCGTGCCGTTGTCCCAGGTGATGGTCTTGAACGGCAGACCGCGGCGCCGAATCAGGTCCAGCGCCGCGCGGTTGACCGCCTTGACCGTCCGGTGTGGCAGTCGGGCGACGAGGGCCAGTCCGGTGCTGCGCTCGACCAGCGTCAGCAGGCACGGGCGCTCGCTGGCCGTGCCGATCACGGTATCGCCTTCCCAGTGACCGACCTGCTGCCGGGTCTCGACGTCCGCCGGCCGACGGTCGATCATCGGCTTGCCCGGCAGTTTGCCCCGCCGCTCCGGGCCGAACGTGCGCTTGCGGCGCCGCTTGCCACCGTGTCGCAAACACCATCGCAGCGCGCCGCCTTCGCGCCAATCCAGGCGAACGTGCCGATAGATCGTCATGTGGCTGATGCGCGCCACGCCGTGTCGCACCAACCAGCGGGCGATCTGCTCGGGACTCCATTGCGCATGACGCAGGAGCGCCTCGACTCGGCCATAGACATCGGGGCCGTGCTGGCTGACCTGCCGGGATCGACGCCGGCGCCCGTTGGTACGCTCCTGGGCTTTGCTGGGACGGTAAGCGCCATCAGTCCGGTGACAGCGGTTGCGCTCGAACTCCCGGCTGATCGTGCTGGGCGAGCGTCCCATGATCCGGGCCATGGATCGGAAGGACTGCCCATCGCGGCGGAGGACGGACAGGGTGTATCGTTCCTGCTCGGTGAGCTGGCTGTACATGAGGGATCGCCTCTTGCCGGAGAGATCCCTTCCAGTCTGCCAGC
>NZ_JBFWIB010000055.1:0-920 GCF_041300785.1 Luteimonas salinilitoris | reverse complement strand
CGGTGGATTTCGGCATCGACTTCCACGGCCGGATCGGCGCGCCGATGGCGCGGGTGCTGCTGCGCGAGCTGGAGCCCTACCGGCCGCTGTTCGTCGAGGAGCCAGTGCTTCCCGAGCAGGCCGAACAGTACCCGCGCCTGGCCGCGGC
The DNA here is from genome assembly GCF_041300785.1 of Luteimonas salinilitoris. Taxonomy (NCBI): domain Bacteria; kingdom Pseudomonadati; phylum Pseudomonadota; class Gammaproteobacteria; order Lysobacterales; family Lysobacteraceae; genus Luteimonas; species Luteimonas salinilitoris. Next base: position 772 of record NZ_JBFWIB010000055.1, on the reverse strand, counting down.
CAGCGCCATCCCGCTGGCCGCGGGCGAGCGCATGTACTCGCGGTTCGAGTTCAAGCGGGTGCTCGCCGCCGGCGGCCTGTCGATCCTGCAGCCGGACCTGTCGCATGCCGGCGGCATCAGCGAATGCTTCCGCATCGCGGCCATGGCCGAAGCCTACGACGTCGCCCTGGCGCCACATTGCCCGCTGGGGCCGGTGGCGTTGGCCGCCTGCCTGCAGGTCGACTTCGTCTCCCACAACGCCGTGCTGCAGGAACAGAGCATCGGCATCCACTACAACCAGCATGCCGACCTGCTCGACTACGTGCGCAACACCGACGACTTCCGCTGCGAGGACGGCTACATCCGCGCCCTGCCCGGCCCGGGCCTGGGCGTGGAGATCGACGAGGAGCGCCTGCAGGCGGCGAGCCGCAAGCCACCGGCGTGGCGCAATCCGCTGTGGCGCCACGCCGACGGCAGCGTGGCCGAATGGTGAGGCGCCGCCGATGATCCGGGGCGCCGCCGCGATCGGTCCGCCCGAATTCCCGGAGCGCGGCGCATGATCGCGATCGACTGGGGCACCAGCCAGCTGCGCGCCTATCGCATCGACGGCTCCGGCGCCGTGACGGCGCAGCGGCGCGCGGCCGAGGGCGCCACCGCCTGCCGCGGCCGTCATGCCGAGGTGCTGCGCGCCTGCATCGGCGACTGGGACGACGAGGTCGTCGTGCTGTGCGGCATGGTCGGCAGCCGCAACGGATGGAGGGAGGTGCCCTACGTCGACTGTCCCGCCGGCGTC
>NZ_JBFWIB010000054.1:0-1085 GCF_041300785.1 Luteimonas salinilitoris | reverse complement strand
AATTCAACCACCAAGTGCGACAGTCCTCAGTAGCCGAGTAGACGTTGTCGCGGGGTTTGATATTCATATCGCTTCCTCGGTCGGGTGTTGAGTTTCTCGGCAATGGCATCGCACTGCCGTTGAGTGAGCAGGCGCATGCTCCGGCCTTTCGGCAGGTACTGCCGGATCAGTCCATTGGTGTTCTCGTTGCTGCCGCGTTCCCATGGATGATGTGGCCTGGCGAAGTAAACGGTGGCGCCGGTGGCGGCCTCGATGTGCGCGTAGCCATGGAACTCGGTGCCGTTGTCCGAGGTGATGGTGGTGAAGGGCATCCCGGCACGGTTGATCAGAGCAATGGTGCGCCGGTTCAATGCCTTGGTGGTCCGGTTGGGCAGTTTGCCGATGAGCAGGTAGCCGGTGGCGCGCTTCACCAACGTGACGATGCACGGCTTCTCCCAGGACGCACCGATGACCGTGTCGATCTCCCAATGGCCGGGAACCTCGCGGGCCGCGACCTCGGCAGGACGTTCGTCGATCATCCGCTTACCCCGCAGGCGGCCGCGGCGCTCCGGACCGTAGTGACGTTTGCGGCGCTTGTAGCGACGGCGCAGGTCCAAATACAACGTGCCGCCGGCGCGCCAGTCCCGCCGCACGTGGCGATAGATGGTCTGGAGCTGATCTGGAACTCGCTTTGCTTGAGCGTGCTCGCGACCTGTTCAGGGCTCCACTGCTGGCGCAACAGCGCCTCGACCCGGGCGTACTGCCAGGCGTCATGGTGTGAGCCGCGCCGACTTCGCCGCAATCGGCCATTGCGGCGTTCCTGGGCCTTGCTCGGGCAATAGACCGGCCGCTCGCGCACCTGGGTGCAATTGCGCTGGCACTCCCGGTAGATCGTGCTGCGATGCCTGCCCAGGATCCGGGCGATCTCGGCCGCCCGGTGCCCGGTCTTGCGCAGGCTGGAGATCATGTATCGTTCGACTTCGGTGAGCTGGTGGTACATCACGGCCGGGACTCCTTTCTCGCCAGATCAGAGGTCCGGCCAGTCTGCCAGCTCACCGCTCTGTTATCGGGGGTCTCGGATGTCGCACTTAGTTTGGCAATTCCTG
>NZ_JBFWIB010000053.1:0-1181 GCF_041300785.1 Luteimonas salinilitoris | reverse complement strand
GCCGGTGATTGTAAAAGTCGATGTAGTCGCGGACCGCGCTGCGGAGGGCACCGTCGGTGTCGAAGGTCCGGCGGTGGTACATGTCGGATTTCATCGATTTGTTCCAGGACTCCATGTGCGCGTTGTCGTTCATGCGGCCCGGCCGGTTGGCCGACTGTGCCAGCCCGGCACGGGCCAGATGCTGCCGGAAGTCGCGGGCGAGGAACTCGATGCCCCGGTCGCTGTGCAGCACTGTCCCGGGGGCCGGTGCTCGCGTCCGCAATGCCGCCGCCAGGGCGCGGCGGGTCAGGGCCGCCGTGCGGTCGACCCCCAGCGACCAGCCCAGCAGGCGACGCGAGTGGCGGTCCATCACGGTGGCCAGATAGCGCCACTGGCCCTGAACCTTCAGATACGTCACGTCCGCGACCCAGACCTGGTTGGCGCGGCAGGTCTCGACTCGGTGCGCCCGGCTCTCCACGCTGGACAGGAACCGGGCCAGCCCCGGCCTCCGCCGGTACAGCCGCGCCGAGCAGGCGCGCAAGTTTTCCTCGCGCATCAGGCGTTCGACGCGGCGCCGACCGATTGCTTCGCCCTGGCGGCGCAGCGTCGCATGCACGCGTGGGCTGCCATAGGTCTGCCGGCTGTCGCGATGCACGGCGCGGATCTTCTCCAGCACCTGCGCGTCATCGACAGAACGCGGGCTGGCCGGTCGGCGCCGCCAGGCGTAGTAACCGGAAGGGCTGACTCCGTGTAGGTGGCACAGCGCTCTCATCGGCGCGGCTTCTTCGTGCTGCGCGATGAAGGCGAAGATGTCGGCCTTGGACTGGAAGTGAACGCGATGGCTTTTTTTAAAAGGTCATGCTCGAGCTTGAGCTGCTCATACTGCTTTTTCACCTGCCGCAGCGCCTTGAGCTCGGCCGCTACTGCCTTGTCCACCTCGACACCCTTGGTCATGATCCGGCCCTCGCGTGCATGCTTGCGCCAACGAGACAACATGAAGGGATGGATGTAAAGCGACTCGGCCACATCACGCACCGCCACGCCCGGAAGCTGGCTCAATCGGACGGCAGTGGCCTTGAAGGTGTCGCTGTATCGATAGGTCGTTCTGGGACCTGGCTTGGGCATTGAAGACACTCCTGAAGTGAGATCAGGGTGTCCATTGAACCGTAGGAACTACCGGTTCGGCTTGAATGAATTGTTAG
>NZ_JBFWIB010000052.1:0-1352 GCF_041300785.1 Luteimonas salinilitoris | reverse complement strand
CTGAGGTTTCCCCACGTTTTTCCCTGTGAGGTCAGCCGCTTAGCGGCGATCTGACTGGAAAGAAGTGCGCGCATGGCGCAGTCTTCAAGGTGACTAAGCCAAAGAAGGACTGACGACCATGCGCGCCAGCCGAGTATTGCAGAAGTGCCTGCCGGAATCACTGGAACCGATGCACGCGCTGCGCGAGCATGCTCTGCTAAGCGCCGTGGAAGCCGTGCTTCAAGGACGCAGATTGACACTGATGGATGTTGCCCGCTCCTGGCCCGGTGCCGAGCGCGTCCGGCCGCCGCTCAAGGCGTTCGACAGGCTGCTGGGCAACCCGCACCTGCACGCCGAACGCGAGGGGATCCATGCCGATATGGCGCGCTGGCTGCTGCGCGGTCCGCAGCCGGTGATCGTGATCGACTGGACGGATCTGAAGGCCGACAAGTCGTGGTGTCTGTTGCGTGCGGCGGTGCCGGTGGGAGGGCGAACACTGACGCTGCTGGACATGGTGTTCCCCGGCAAGAAGCAAGGCGCACCTGCTGCGGAGAAGCGATTCCTGCAACGGCTGCACGCACTGGTGCCCGAAGGCGCTCGCCCGATCCTGGTCACCGATGCGGGCTTCCGCACGCCCTGGTTCCGCGCCGTCTCGGCACTGGGTTGGGACTGGCTGGGTCGCTTGCGCGGCCGCACGCAGGTCAAGCCACTGGACGTCGAAGATCGTATCGAGCAATGGGTGGACTGCCGACAACTGCATGTGCTGGCCACCCAGACGCCGCGGGAGCTGCCGTTGATGCAGACCAATCGCGGCGATCCCCTGACCTGCCATCTGGTTGTGTACGCCAAGGCGCGGCAAGGCCGGAAGCACTGCAATCGGCGGCGTCGCACGGAAGTGGCACGCAGCTCATCCAGTCGCAAGTCTGCGGCGCGCGAGCGCGAGCCTTGGCTGATCATCGCCTCGCCCAGTCTGGCCGAGGCCAGCGCCCGGCAGCTGGTGGGCCTGTACGCACGCAGGATGCAGATCGAATGCTCCTTCCGCGATCTGAAGTCGCACCGGTATGGGCAAGGCTTCGAAGATAGCCTGACGCGCAGCGGTGCGCGTCTGCAGATCCTGCTGCTGGTCGGCACGTTGGCGGCCTTCGCCAGTTGGCTGGCGGGCCTGGGATGCGAAAAGACCGGCATCGCCCAGTGGCTGTCGCCGATCCGCACCACACGCAAGCTGTACTCGACCTTGCGTGTGGGCCGGGAGGCCTTGGTCAGAGGCTGGCCGATGGAGCCCGTCTCCCAATGGCTGGATCGCTTACGATCACTGCCGCCCGCGGTGATCGACCAGATGATGCTCGAGGCATGAAAACGTGGGGAAACCTCAG
>NZ_JBFWIB010000051.1:0-1406 GCF_041300785.1 Luteimonas salinilitoris | reverse complement strand
ATCGTTGCGAATTTATAAATAGTTATTTGATATTCGGCCGATAGAAACAAAAATAGAATTGTCCGCAAGCGGCGTCTGGCGCCGCGCCCGCCCTGATTGGCTTGCTTGCACGCATGGAAATCTGGCGAGGTTGATGTGGGATTGCACAATTAATTAATGTGCCAGTTGCTACGAATGTCGCCTTCAAACGGAGTTTTGGACTATGACCACACGCCTGACGTTATCGCTGCTCACTCTTTGCTTGGTTGCCGCCTGCAAGCAACAGCCATCGCCCGATACAGCCGCGGCACAGTCGCCGGCCGATACGTCTGGCGCTGCTGCCGAAGCTACAACACCACCGAATCCAACCGTCGCACCGGAGCGGACAACGCCCCCTGCGGCCGCGGCGCCTATCGCTACGCAGACCGGCCCGAAAGGCTCGCAGTGGGATCTGTCCAAGGTCGCTGTGACCGGAAACGTGTTGACTGTGCAGTTCAACGTCCGCACCGGCGACGAGAATTTGTGGAATCCGTCGTTTCCGCTGAGCGACGTCAGCGTTTTGGACGACGCTACCTCGCAGCGCTACAGTCCCCTGCAGGACAGCTCGGGAAAACCGATGGCGGCCCCGTTGAATACGATCAACGACAAGATGCTCAAGCTCGACATCAAGAAGAATTCGAATGGCGTGATCTGGTTGAAATTCCCGGCGCCACCGACGACTTCGCAAACGGTTTCGATCAACATTCCGGAAGTCGCTCCCTTCGACGGCGTGGCGATTCAGCGATGAAACTCCTACCGCTGATCGCGTTGATCGGCCTTGCCTGCGGCTGCTCTCGGCCAGACGCGCCGGCAGAGCCGCAGCAGGAAGCCCGGCAACCGAGTACCGAAACAGCCAGCCCAACGACTCCACCCCAAGGCAACGCGCAACCGCCTGTTACAAGAGGTTCCGCATTGACCGGGACGGTCAGCGGGCTCTCCGGCGAGGTCTCGCAATTGCAGGGCCTCGTCGACGCTCTTGGTGGCGAGATTCGCGACAGCGAAATCTATGTCGCATTGCCAGCCGACACGCTGTTCGAGTTCGACAAGGCCGAAATCCGTTCCGGAGCCGAGGCCGGCCTGCGCACTCTTGCCGAGTTGATAGGCAAGACCCGGGGCACTGTGCAACTCAAGGGATACACCGACGCCAAGGGCGAGGACGCCTACAACCTGGGGTTGTCCAAGCGTCGCGCCGACGCGGTCAAGATATGGTTGGTAGCCAACGGAGTGCCGGATACGCGCCAGCAGGCGGTCGGTTTCGGCGAAGCCGACGCGGTCGCGCCTAACCAGAGGCCGGACGGCACGGACGATCCCGAAGGGCGAGCGAAGAATCGTCGCGTGGAAGCCATCATCCCGCGCAGCTGATTTGCAGCCAAACGCGTCGGGCAAGT
>NZ_JBFWIB010000050.1:0-1514 GCF_041300785.1 Luteimonas salinilitoris | reverse complement strand
AACCACAAGGGCTGGTTCGTCAACTTCGTCGGGAGTTATTGATGATGTCCATTTCCCTCCGGGAAATGCCGTTGCCACGTATTGAAGAAACGAGCATGAAAGCAACGCACGGCCCGAGTCCCCACCGCGCAACGGTGCATGCCCCACGCGGCAGGCGGCATGTCGCCGCGATCCTGCTGGTGGGGCTGGCGGTCCTGCTCGGGATCGGGCCGGCGTTCGCGGACGATTTCTACTTCACGCGGACGCGTGCACTGGGTGGCGGCCCGGACAACGGCGAAACCGGCCTGTTCCGATGGAACGACGCCACGAATGCCCAAAGCCAGGTCAGTGGCGACGGCTCACCCCTTCGCCATCCCGTCAATGGGCGGATGACGGTGGACGCTATCGCGACCGACCTGTCGGGCACGCTCTACGGCTTTGCCATCGACGATATCTCGACGGCGGGTACTTTCCTGCCCTGGAGCACCGAGTTTGCCGACCAATGTACTGCCACCCAGCGTTCCAGGCTGGTTTCCATCAACACCACGACCGCCGAGATCGAATATGTCGGCACCTCCTGGCTCTCCGGACGCCAGATCACCGGCGCAGCCTTCGATGGGCAGGGGCGTCTATGGGTCTACGATTGCGTCTCGGCCAGCGCCCTTCAGATAAGCCCGTCGACCGGCGGCATCATCGGTGCTCCTGTTCCGGTCAACTTGGTGGGATTGGCCGGGTATGACTTCGACCTGGATTTCGCCGCCAACGGTACCGGGATCATTGGCTATGGCGGCCTGCAGTTCCTTGCTTTCAATCCGGACACGGGCTGGGTTGCGGATGTTCCGACCAATTCCCAGAACAACGGTTTCGACGGAATTTTTCAGCCGCCTTACATGGTGCCAGGCGTTGCCTTCACCAATCACCTCTCCGCGCGCAACGGAAGTCCGCAGGCCGAAGCCTGCCGATTGAACATAGGGGAGATCCGCGGGGCCGATGAACTGGGTCACCTCAACGATCCGTTCTTCGCCAACCCGTCGATAGCCCACAAGGACGTCGACAAGTACAACCCGCCGAATGTCGCGAACCACAATGCTGGTCCTGGCGACCTGGCACGCGTGGGCGGCCCGGCGCTGCCGGACTGCTTCTACGACTGGGGCGACGCGCCGAACAGCTACGGCACGCTGCTCGCAGGCAACGGAGCCAGGCATACGATCATCGCCGACAGCCCCTATCTCGGTGCCGGCCTGCCCGACTTCGAAATCGACGGCCAGCCAAACGCGGGCGCCACCGGCGACAACAGTATCGGCACCGACGACGAGGACGGCGTCGCCGTTCCGGCGCTGCCGGTCGGCGCGACCGCGCAGATCGAGGTCACGGCGGGCAATGTTGGCCCGGGCACGCTGCTGCAGGGCTGGATCGACTGGGCGGGCGACGGCAGCTTCGCCGAGCCGGGCGACCAGGTGCTCGTCGATGCGGCCGTGACGACCGGCACCAATACCTTCGATATCGCCGTGCCGGCCACGGCGACGGTCGGGACA
>NZ_JBFWIB010000005.1:0-253684 GCF_041300785.1 Luteimonas salinilitoris | reverse complement strand
ATACTCAGCCGTTCGGGCGCGCATCCTCCCCCATCATATGTCCCCGAAACCCCTTAAAAAAGTGGTGCGTTACTGCAATGTCCGCTCTTGGCCGCGGGTTCAAGGATCGAGCGGGTCGAGCGGATCGACCCGGGCGGCATCCGGGGACGGACGGAAAACGATATCGAAGGGCGAGGTACGTTCGCCGACCTTGCCAGGCTGGTAACCCAGCTCGCGCTGGTTACGCGCGATGAACTCGGCGCTCTCCACGGCGTCGATGTGCCGGGGATCGCTCAGAACAAGCGCGTCGCGATCCATCGGCGCCTTCATCGACATCAGCAATCGTGCCGAGTTGCGTAGGTTGGTCGTCGTATGCCGTGCGTAGGGTTCGATCACGATCGCATGCGCCGGCACTCCATAGCGTTCGATCAGTGCGCGGCGCATTTCGACGGCTTCGACGAAGCGCGTCTCGCGCGGGTGCACGGCAGCGCCGCTCACGATGATAAAGGGTGCCAGACCGTTGAAGTAGCGCTGGGCGGCGACCTTGATGTGCAGCTTGCCCCGCGCGCTCAGCGGCGTCAGCAGGTCTTCCGGCCCTGCCCCGAGCACGATGATCGAGGTGTAACGGTAGCGCGACCAGTCCAGCTTCCCGGCGCGCTGGAAGGCATCCGAATTGAATCCGCCGTCGAATGGCTCGAAGGCGATGGCGTCCAGGCGATCGTTCACGTCGATGAGCGCCAGCGCCAGGCCGATGCTGGGGTCGAACGCGGCAACCGCTTCATCGCGGCCTACCTCGCCGATGGAAGCGGCCACGGCGATATCGGCGGCGAGCCGCTGGCTGCCCTTCTTCCCGATCGGGCCGTCGATCTCCGGATAGCGCGGTGTGCCGCCCTTGCCATAGACGTCGAGAATGGCGTTGAGCCCCGCCAGTTCGCGACGGACGGCGTCTCGGCGCTCGCGGGCTTCGGCAGACGCTCCATCGGTGGCGGCCATCTCCGATACCAGCCCGATCTCGTCTTCTTTCCAGGCCGACGCAGCGACCTTGCAAGGAGCGTCATCAGCACACGCCGCAAGGCGGTGACCTCGCTCGGCCAGCATCGAGCGGACTTCCGCGCCCGCCTGCGACCTGTCCATCGCAGCAACCACCGGAAACAAGCGCTTGCCGAGCGCCGCGATTACCCTGTCTTCCGCGGTCGCCGCGAATACCGGCTGGATCGCGGCGAGAGCCATGCACAGCAACAGCGCAAGCCGCATTACCAGCTCCGACTCAATACCAGACGGAAATTGCGGCCGAACAGCGGACGACCGTAGATCGCCTCGCTCGACCCTTGTCCCGCCAAGGCATCGGTGCGGGTATTACCCTCGGTCAAGCCTTTCTCCTCGGTCAGGTTGTCGCCCACAAGTTGCACGCCCCAAGGGCCGCGTTTCCAGGATAGCCCGAACCCCAGCGTCTGGTAAGAAGGCAGCGCCGTGCGGTTGAACAGATCGACATAGGCCTTGCCGACGAAATCGTAGCGAAGATAGGCTTCGATCTCGCTATTGCCGGCCATGAAGCTGAAAGTCGGACGGATATTTCCGTAAACCTTCGGCTCGCGAACGATCTGGTTGCCGTTCACCGCGCTTGGATCCGCACCGGCACTGTTCTGCAGATTCTTGTACTGCGGATCGCTGAGCGTCACCGCGCCTGCCAGCGAGAACCAATCCGAGGCCCTGAACAGACCGTCCATCTCGACGCCCTTCGACACCGCGGTGCCTATGAAGGGTACCGACTGGTCGTTGCGGCCGGTGATCGGGTTGTAAGCCACGAACGAGGCATTCAACGGATCGAACTTGGTGTAGAAGGCGGTCAGGTACAGATAGGAACGATCGAAGGTCGCCTTCAAGCCCAACTCGTACTGATCGGTTTTGGTCTCGACAATGGTCGGATCGATGCTGCGTGCGACGCTGGACTGCGGCGCGATCTCTACATGCGAGGCGCGGCCGTAAGCGCCGAAACTGGAATTGAAGTCGTAGTTCAGGCCGACCGTCCAATTGGTGACCGACGGGTCCAGATTGTGCGTCTGCGTACCGCCGCTGAAGCGCCGGGTGGTGTCGTCGGCCAGCGTTTCGGCATCGCCCAGGTTGGCACCGTCGGTCTGCTCGGCATAGCCGTCATAGCTGTATCGCTCGTGGCGGACGCCAGCGTCCAGCTTGAGGTTATCGGTGATTTCCCAGGTATCGTTGGCGTACACCGCGAACATCTTCGCATCGACTTCACCGGCATTGAGCGTGGTCGTATAGCGCAGCACGCCGTTGTCGGTTACGTAACCCAGCGGCGCGCCTTGGGCCGAATAGGCCACCAGATCCAACGTCCTCGGCTTGCCCGCGACTTCAAGCAGCATGTCCTGGTAGGCCGTGAACGCCGTGGTTCCATAGAACGAGGTATACACGCCGATATTGAGATCGTGCGCGCCGAAGCCGGTTTCGAACCGGCGAGCTGCGCTCAGGTCCGCCTGCGCCGAATAGAACTCCGACTCGACGGCGCGATACTGCGCCGAGATCACCAAACCGGAAGCCGAATAAGGATCGTAAGCCGTCGCACCGTTCGTGCCGGCCAGGGCGTAGCCCATCGAAGCGACGCCGGCGCCGAAAGCGCTCTGCGCCCTGCTCAGGTAGCTATTGGCGAACGTGTTTCCGTCGACCGGATTGGTTGTGGAATAGAGCGCATCGAAGCTCACCTTGCCCTTGGTGTAGCCAGACTTGAGCGAGACGACCCAGTCGCCGGCGTTGTTCTCGTACTGAAAGCCGACGTTTCCGAAGCGCATATGGCGGCCGTTCGCCAGATCCCGATGCAGACCCTGCATCACGCCTGCGGAATCCAGATACTTGAGGGTCACGTTACGCAGCGAAGGGGAGTTCATGGTACCTGTGAAGTAATCCAGGTACGGGTTCAGCGACACCGAGGGATCGCGTGGATCGGCGATCGGAATCGGCAGGTAGAAGACGTTGTGGTCGTCGACATAGGTGCCGCTGAACTTTATCCAGCCGTCTTCCAGGTAGTGCTTGAGGTTGGCGCGTAGCTGGCCGCCTTGATCGTTGGGGAATCCGTTGTCCCGATAGCCGTCATGGTGGCGCAGGAAGCCGCCCACGGCGTAGTAGGTATCCTCGGAAAGGGCTCCCGATTGAAATGCCTCGGCGCGGTAGAGCCCGGTATCGCCGAGCGTGAGCTGGGCCTTGCCCCTCGTCTCGTCGCCGCCCTCGGCCAGGATGTTGTTGACGATGGCCGCGCCGCCGCTGGCATAGATCGGCGCCGGACCGCCACGCACGACTTCGACGCGCTGGTTCATGACATCGAAGCGATGCATGCCTTCGCCCGAGTTGAAGAAGTGCCCGTCGATTTCGTGGAACAGCGGCAAGCCATCCTGCTGGAAAATGATGTAGCCGCGGTCGGTCGGAATGCCTCGGAGACGGGTGATGTTCTGTACTTCGCCGCCGGTCGACTCGACGTGGATGCCTGGCACGTTGCCCAGCAGGTCCGCATAGCTCTTGGGTGCAAGCTTCTGCACTTCCTCCGCAGTCAGGGAATTGACCGCATAGGAGGCGTCGAAACGGCGCTGAGTCCTCGCCGAACCCGTGACCACCACCGCATCCAACTCGCTGACTTTGTCGCTTCCCCCAGGAGCAGGGACTTCTTTCGCCTCAGGCTGAGCTTCTACCGTCTCTTGCGCGATCGATACCATGGGAGCAGAAAAAACAATCGCAATTGCCATCGCAATGCGAGTGCATGAGTGAGAACGGGGACCGCGCATGAGCAATAGACCCTTCGATGAGTGGAAAAGCAGCGTGTCGTCAAAGCAACAGCCGAGCAGTATCCGAAGCGTCCATTACAGGCGTGCGTAACGATTGGTGATTAATTTCTCACCCTGAATTTTGAACCCAATGGATGTCGCGGGCGACATCTATCCTGGTGTCCGCTTTCGACCGATTGAATCCGCGGCCGGAAACGGACATCAGCCTTCCATCCTTGTTTGAGGTCGAGTGCATCTCGGCTATCGCGCCAGAAACGGACACGTTTGGTGCACTTCGCAAAGAAGGATTCATCAGTGTGTCCGTTACAAGTCTGCAGATCGATCCACCCCCCGGTACCGGAAGTCGCTAAGCAGGACCACTCCCTTCGCAGCGCTGTAGATGCCCACCTTGAGGCTAAGGAAGCCGCCGAAAACGTTGTGGTGCATGCCGGACACCTCCACGCGAGTGAGGTGCAGCTGCCATGAGCGGCCGTCGTCGTACGAATATTCGTAGGTGATGACGTTGCGGTCGTTGGTCAGCTTTATGCGCATACGCCGATTGGCGTGCGGGAGCCGCGCCCAGACCTGCTCTTCCGCGTATTGATAGGTCTTGATCGTGTCCGGCGTGAAGCCAACGCCCACGAAGGCCTTGTGGTTGTAGAACAGCAGCAGGCCGGCTTCGGACTCGCCGGAAAGCTGCAGCGTGACCTCCGCCTGGTAGGCGCGGTCCGCCACGATGCAGGCCAACGGCGTGCTGTCCGCCGGCGAGCTTCCGGCCGCCGCCAGCATCAGTCCTCGGCCGGTCCGCTCGACACGGGCCATCTCGTCCGGTTCGGGATCGTGGAAACACCACTGGATGCCGAACCGGTCGGTCGAGAAATCGTCCGACAGCGCGAATCCGGCGGGGCCGGGCCTGCCCTTCGCCGGCTTGCGGATGGGCAGGGACAGATCGCCGCCCATGGCGCGAAACCAGCCGTCCGCGGTCCACTCGATCGGCTCCAGCAGGGTCTGGCGCCCCAGGGTCCTGAATCCGTTCTCGTAACCGTGATAGACCATCCACCAGTCGCCGGCGGGGCCCTCCACCAAGGAGGCATGCCCTCTGGACCACCACGGCTCGGATTCCGAAACGGTGCGCACCAAGGGATTGCGCGGGCAATGCTCCCACGGGCCGTGCACCGATTTCGAGCGGGCCGCGATGACCATATGACCGGTGACCGGACCGGCCGTGCCGCCCACTGCCGTGACCAGGTAGAACCAGTCGCCGTGCCGGATCAGTTTCGGGCCTTCGGGCGCGAAGTTCTCGGCGATCCAGTCATCGGGATAGCGCCATGGACTGTAGGCATGCTCGAGCGTTCCATCCGTCGCCAGTCCGTCGTCGGTGAGCCGGATCTTGCGGATGCCGTTGACGAAGAGATAGCGCTTTCCGTCTTCCCCGACGACGTGGCCGGGATCTATGCAGCCGGAAATCCCGAGGTCGACCGGCTCGCTCCACGGCCCCCGGATGTCGTCGGCCCAGATCGCGTAGATCGACCATTCCCGATCGTCCGGATTCGCCGGCAGATAGATGAAGTAGCGATCGCCGTGCTTGCAAAGATCGACCGCCCAGATCACGCCCAGTTCCTTCCGCAGCGCAGGACCGATGGGTGCCCAGTTGACCAGGTCGGTGGAATGCCAGATCACCAGGCCCGGATAGGAATAGAACGACGAGAACGTCATGTAGTAATCGTCGCCATCCTTGAGGATCGTCGGGTCAGGATGGTCGCCCGCCACGATGGGATTGAGATAGGTCCCATTGCCCAGATCCGCATTGCGCTGCCCTTCCATTCCCTTGCCCCAGCGCGGGCTTGCCGAGCGGCAGGCCTGGTCCGCCGGCCGCGCAGCCGACAGCATCGGCGATGCGAGGGCTCCTGCAGCCAGCGCCTTGATGAGGTCTCTCCGGGCGATCTTCGGCATGATGTGCTTCCGGTGGAAAGCACGAATATAGATCACATGCCCAGCCCGGAAACTCATCCGCAGCGGCATCTCTTGCGTGGTGAAGCCGGTGCAAACGCCAGCGGTGAAAAATGGGGCATCCGCATGGGCCGACCGCCAGCCGATCATCGACACCCGCCGCTGCCGCGCCTCCATGGCACGGATATCGGCGCTGCCGCTGCAGCACGAATCGGTCATCGGGTCAGTCCTCCAGCATCTCCTGGTCGCGCCCGTTGTCGCGATGCAGCCAGCGATAGAGCGCCGGCAGCACCAGCAGCGTGAGCAGGGTCGAGGACACGATGCCGCCGATCACCACCGTCGCCAGCGGCCGCTGCACCTCCGAACCGGTGCCGACGTTGAACGCCATCGGCAGGAAGCCCAGCGAGGCGACCAGCGCGGTCATCAGCACCGGCCGCAGGCGCCCGAGCGCGCCATCGACGATCGCATCGTCCAGCGGATCGCCCCGCTCGCGCAGCTTGCGGATGAAGGCGACCATGACCAGGCCGTTGAGCACGGCCACGCCCGAGAGCGCGATGAAGCCCACGCCCGCGGTGATCGACAGCGGAATGTCGCGCAAGGCGAGCGCGACCACGCCGCCGGTCAGCGCCAGGGGCACGCCGCTGAACACGATGGCGGCGTCCTTCGCCGAACCGAAGGCCATGAACAGCAGCCCGAAGATGATCACCAGCGTGACCGGCACCACGATCGCGAGTCGCCGGCTGGCCGAGATCAACTGCTCGAACGTGCCGCCGTAGTCGATCCAGTAGCCCGCCGGGATGTCCACCTGCCCGGCAATGCGCCGTTGCAACTCGTCGACGAAGCTGCCCAGGTCGCGGTCGCGCACATTGGCAGTGACCACCACCCGGCGCTTGCCGTTCTCGCGATTGACCTGGTTGGGCCCGAGGATCTTCTCGATCGTGGCCACCTCGCGCAGCGGGATCGTCTGCGGCGGGTCGTCCGACCAGGCCGGATCGCGGCTGGACTCGTCGGCATTGGCGGCCGCGCCCAGCGGGATCGGCAGGTCGGCCAGTGCGGCGGGGTCCTCGCGCAGATGCTCCGGCAGGCGCGCGACGATGTCGAAGCGGCGATCGCCGTCGAACAACTGGCTGGTCACCCGGCCGCCAACCGCAGTGGCGACGGTCTCCTGCACCACGCTCGGGTTGAGCCCGTAGCGCGCCAGCGCTTCGCGGTCGGGCACCACCGTCAGCAGCGGCAGGCCCGTGACCTGCTCGGTCCTCACGTCGGCCGCGCCGTCGATCCGCCGGGCGACCGCCTCGATCCGTTCGGCGGTTTCCACCAGCGTGTCCAGGTCGTCGCCGAACACCTTGACCGCGACGTCGGCGCGTACGCCGGAGATCAGCTCGTTGAAGCGCATCTCGATCGGCTGGGTGAACTCGTAGTTGTTCCCCGGGACCTCCGAGACGACCGCCCGGATCTCCGCGATCAGCTGCGCCTTCGGCTTGCGCGGATCGGGCCACTCGTCGCGCGGCTTGATCATCATCATGGTGTCGGCCACGTTCGGCGGCATCGGATCGGTGGCGACCTCGGCGGTGCCGATCTTGCTGAACACCCGCTCGACCTCGGGAATCGGCAGTACCGCCTCCTCGACTGCGACCTGCATCCTGACCGCCTGTTCGATGCCGGTGCCGGGGATGCGCATCGCGTGCATGGTGATGTCGCCCTCGTCCAGGCCGGGGATGAACTCGCCGCCCAGGCGCGTGGCCAGCAGTCCGCAGGCCACCACCAGTGCCGCGGCGCCGCCAAGCACCCACCCGCGATGGCGCAGCGACCATCCCAGCAGCGGGGCGTAGCGGCGTCGGGCCCAGCGGATGGCCCGGTTCTCCTTCTCCTCGACCTTGCCGCCGAGGAACACCGCGATCGACGCCGGCACGAAGGTCAGCGCCAGTACCATGGCGCCGGTCAGCGCCAGCACCACGGTGATCGCCATCGGATGGAACATCTTTCCCTCGATGCCGGTCAGCGCGAAGATCGGCAGGTACACCGCCGTGATGATGCCCAGTCCGAACAGGCTCGGGCGGATCACCTCGACGGTGGCCGATGCGGTCAGGTCGGTGCGCTCCTCGTCGGTCATCACCCGGCCCAGCCGGTGCTGCATCTCGCCGAAGCGGCGCAGGCAGTTCTCGACGATGATCACCGCGCCGTCGACGATCAGGCCGAAGTCGAGCGCGCCCAGGCTCATCAGGTTGCCGGACACGCCGCCACGGACCATGCCGATGACCGTGATCAGCATCGCCAGCGGGATGACCGCGGCGGTGATGAGCGCCGCGCGGATGTTGCCCAGCAGCAGGAACAGCACCACGATCACCAGCAGCGCGCCCTCCACCAGGTTCTTGGAGATCGTCCTGATCGTGCGGTCGACCAACTCGGTGCGGTCGTAGACGGCGGTCGCCTCGACGCCGCCCGGCAGGCTGGCACTGGCTTCCTCCAGCCTGGCGGCCGCGGCCTGCGCGACCTCGCGGCTGTTGGCGCCGACCAGCATGGCCACGGTGCCGAGCACGACCTCCCCGCCGTTCTGGGTCGCCGCACCGGTGCGCAGCTCCTTGCCTTCACCGACCTGGGCGACGTCGCTCACGCGGATCGGCAGCCCGTCGCGGCGGTCGAGCACGATGTCGCGGATCTCGTCGAGGCCGCCGACCTGGCCCGGCACCCGCACCAGGTACTGCTGGCCGTTGCGCTCGATATAGCCCGCGCCCATGTTCTGGTTGTTGGCGGCGATCGCCTCGACAATGTCGCCCAGGGTGAAGCCCAGTGCGACCAGTCGGGACGGATCGGGCGTGACGTGGACCTGTCGCTCGTAACCGCCGAGGGTGTTGACCTCGGTGACGCCGCGCGTGTTGCGCATCTGCGGGCGAATCACCCAGTCCTGCAGCGTGCGCAGGTCGGTCGCGGTCCACGACGTGCCGTCGGGCCTGGCGGCCCCTGGCGTGGCATGGATCGTGTACATGAAGATCTCGCCCAGGCCGGTCGAGATCGGCCCCATCTGCGGTTCCAGGCCTTCCGGGATCTTCGGGCCGATCTGCTGCAGGCGCTCGGCCACCTGTTGCCGCGCGAAGTACAGGTCGGTGCCGTCCTCGAACACGACGGTGACCTGGGACAGGCCGTAGCGCGACAGCGAGCGGGTGTAGTCCAGCTGCGGCAGGCCGGCCAGCGCGGTCTCGAGCGGATAGGTGACGCGCTGCTCCGACTCCAGCGGCGAGTAGCCCGGCGCCTCGGTGTTGATCTGGACCTGGACGTTGGTGATGTCGGGGGTGGCATCGATCGGCAGCCGGGTGAAGCTCCAGATGCCGACACCGATGAGGCCCAGCGTCAGCACCAGCATCAGCCAGCGATGCCGGATCGAGAAGCGGACGATCTTCTCCAACGCCCCGGGCTCGCGGGAACGGGGCTCAGTGGTCATGCGAGGCCCCTTCCTTCTCGATGTCGGCCTTGATCAGGTAGCTCTCCTCGACCACGACCTGTTCGCCCTTGCGCAGGCCGGACCGGATCTGGGCACGCTCGCCATCACGCACGCCGACTTCGACCGGACGGGCCGTGTAGGTGTCGCCGGTGCGGACGAACACCACGTCCCGGCCGTCCATGGCCTGCAGCGCCGACAGCGGCACCATCAGCTCGACCGGCTGCCGCTCGACCGTGATCCGCGCCTTGACCGCCGAACCCGGCCGCCACAGGCCGTCGTCGTTCTCGATCGTGGCGCGCGCGATCGTGCTCTGGCTGGCGGTGGCCATGCCGGGCAGCACGCGTTCGAGCGTGGTGTGCACGGTCTTGCCGTCGCTCATGCGCGTCACGGTGACCGGCACGTCCGGCTGGATGTGCTGGGCGTCGGCGCCGAAGACGTGCAGGTCGACCCACAGCTGCGACAGGTCGGCGATCTCGAACAGCGGCGTGCCTTCGCGCGCCAGGCCGCCGACCGACGCATTGCGGGCGGTGACCACGCCGGAGATCGGCGCGGTCACGCCGTAAGTGCTCAGGCTCAGGTTGCTCTCGACCGTCGCCAGCGTCCGGCCGGCGCGGACCTGGTCGCCGACGTCGGCGCGCAGCGAACGGACGGCGCCGGGGAAACGGGCGCTCGCCTCGGCCACGCGGCCTTCGATCGGCGTCAGCAGGCCCTGCACTTCGTGTTCGTCGGCAATCACGCCCTCGCCGGCGGGCTGTACTTCGATGCCGGACTTCTCGGCAATGGCGGCGGGGATGACGGTGCTGGCGGCTTCCTTGGAATGCTCGCCGGACTCCGCGTGTCCGCCGGATTCCTCGTGCCCGTGCTCGTCGGTCTCCGTGCCATGCCCGGCACTCCCTTCCGCATGGGATGCGTCCCCGGCCGGAGTCGGCGCCTCGCTGCAGGCGGCGAGGCCCAGGGCGAGTGCCAGTGCGGCAACCAGGTGGCTCGGCTTCATGGGGTGGCTCCTTGTTCGGTCTGCGGGGCCGCGCCGGCGACGAACGCCTGGCCGGTAAGCCGCTGGATTTCGATGAGGGCGCGCTGCGCGTCCAGCGCGGCCTCCAGTTGTTGGCGGCGGGCAGCGGTGCGATCGGCCTGCAACGTCGCCCACTCGAGGTAGCTCGCCGCGCCGGCGCGGTAGGCCTTCCGCGCGGCGGCCTCCGCCTCGGCCAGCCGAGGCAGCACGTCGCGCGCCAGCTGTTCGACCTCGACCTGGGCGACGCGGTAGCGGCCGTGGGCCTCGGCCAGCGTCGAGTACAGCGATAGGCCCTTGGCCTCGCGCTCGATCTCCAGC
Source organism: Luteimonas salinilitoris (assembly GCF_041300785.1). Taxonomy (NCBI): domain Bacteria; kingdom Pseudomonadati; phylum Pseudomonadota; class Gammaproteobacteria; order Lysobacterales; family Lysobacteraceae; genus Luteimonas; species Luteimonas salinilitoris. The sequence goes on along the minus strand of NZ_JBFWIB010000005.1, from coordinate 243,219 downwards.
CCGGCCAACTCGGCCCGGGCGGCGTGGATGCCCGGCTGCGCGCGGCCCGCACTGCCCAGGGGGATCGAGACGCTGCCGACCAGGCCGACGTCGTCGCTGCCTTGCAGTCGGCGTACGCCGACCTGCCAGTCCAGGTCGGGCGTGGCCTGGCTGCGGGCGAGCTGCAGCCGCGCCTCGCGGATGCGCGCCTCGCCGACGAACTGCGCCAGCTCCGGCGTGCGCGCCAGCCAATCGGCCAGCACCGCGAACCCGGCCACCTCGGGCAGCGCCAGCGGATCGCCGCCGGCCACCTCGAACGTGGGCGCGCGTTCGCCCCACAGCGCGGCCAGGTGCTGGCGCGCGGCCGCCTCGCGTTGCCCGGCGCGGGCCAGGTCCAGCTCGGCCCGCGCGAGCGCGGCCTGCGCGGTCAGCACCACCGATTCGGGCGAGGCGCCCGCCTCGTGGCGCCGGCGTGCCGCGGCGACCGTGCGCCGGCGTTGCCCGATGTCGAGCCGTGCGATCGCGCCTTGCCGCTGGGCGGCGACGATCGCCAGGTACCGGCGCGCCACCTCGGCCAGCAGGTCCAGCCGCTGCGCCTCGCGTTCGACCGCCAGAGCATCGATGCGGCGCTGCGCCAGGGTCCGGCGCGCATCGAGCTTGCCGCCGCGCTCCAGCACCGAGGCCAGGCTCAGGGTGATCTCGGCGCCGTCCAGGCCGCTGGCCTCGCCGGTGCCGAACGCGTTCTCGATGCTGGCGCCGGCGACCAGCGCGGGGCGCAACGATGCGCGGTCCAGCCCGGCCTCCAGCGCGTCGCGGCGCGTGCCGAACAGCCGCAGGTCGGGGTGTGTGTCGGCGACGCGGCGAAAGGCGTCGTCCAGGGTCAGGGGGGCGGCGGCGTGCGCGGGAAAGGCCACGGCACACACGGCCACGAGCGCGGCCAGGGCCGCGAGTCGCAAACGCATGGGGATTGCTCCGGAGATTCGGGGTGACGGTGCCGGCACCGGGCCGGCGGCGGGATCACCCGAAAATCGGAGGCTTGAACGGCGAGGCCAGGCGCACCTGCGGCGGGATCGGCGCCTTCGCGATCGCCAGTCCGCCGGGCGCAGGCATGGCGGGAATCGAACCCAGCGCGGGCAGCAGCGCCGCGGTCGCGCCGCAGCAGTGCGCGAAATGCAGCAGCACGTTCAGGATCCTGGTTTCGTCCTGGCCCTGCTCGCCGGCCGCGTCCACCTCGTCGGCGTGCAGATCATGAGCGTGCATGCCCGAGGCATCGTGCGCGAGTTCGTGCATCTCGCCGGCGGCCGCCATCACCGGTTGCAGCACCGACCCCAGCGCAAACAGCACCAGCACGAGAACGCGCAGGAGCGGCAACCAACGGCGGCGGCGAAAGCGGACCATGACCGGCGCAGGGTACCCATGGGGCGCCGGGTTACACAATTCCACTGTGGCGCGGCCCGGAGGGTCGCTCGCAACGGCCTGCGGGCGTGGCCGTCGTTGCCGTTGACCGCGCGTGGGCAACGAAGCGAACGGTACGAACGGACCACTCGGCCGCGATCAACTGGCCGCAGGTTCCAGGCCATCCGGGCGGCATTACGATAGTGGCCGCTTCCGATTCATCACTGCGCCCTAACCAGTCGTTTGTCTTGTTTGACTGCGCAGGCATGCCAATCACGCTTCCGAAGATGATTTCACCTGGACAACATCACGCCCTGTGCCGGGCGCGCCGCCGGCTGCAGGACACCGATCCCCACGCCGGGACGGTGGCGGACATCGCCGCCGAGGCCGGTCTTTCCCAGTACCAGTTCATCCGCCGTTTCGCGGCCGTTTTCGGGGAGACGCCACACCAACTGCGGCAACGGCACCGGCTGGAGCGTGCCCGGGAGATGTTGCTGCTCGGCAGGCTCCCGGTGACCGACGTCTGCCTGGCGGTCGGCTTCTCCAGCCTGGGCAGTTTCAGCAGCTTGTTCAGCCGACGGTTCGGCATGCCCCCGTCGCGGTTCCGGCAACTCGCATCCGGCGGCGATCCGGTGCAGTACCAACCGGGCTGCCTGACCCTGATGGCGCGGGCGTGGCAAACGCCGTAGCAATTTCGGAGAAGCATAGCGGGCGCGGGCCTGGGACAATCGGCCGCAACTGCCCGCAGCGAGACATCCGATGAGAATCAAGTTGACCAGCGTGCTCGTGGACGACCAGGACAAGGCGCTGGAGTTCTACACCAAGGTGCTGGGTTTCGTCCCGAGCCAGGACATTCCGGTGGGAGGAGGGTTCCGGTGGATCACGGTGCGATCGCCGGAGGGCGGAGATGCCGAGGTGACCCTGGAGCCGAATGCCAACCCTGTCGGCAGGACCTACCAGCAAGGACTGTTCGAGCAGCGCATCCCGATCACGGCCTTCGAGGTGGACGACGTGCGTGCGGAGCACGACCGGCTGCGCCAGCTCGGCGTGCAGTTCACCACGCCGCCGACCGAAGCCGGCCCGGTGACGCTCGCGGTGTTCGCCGATACCTGCGGCAATCTCATCCAGATCTACCAGCCGCCGGCCGACCAGGCCGGGTGATCCCATCGCGCATCCGCCGGGGTCGCGGCGCTCCTTCCGGGGCGTTGCGCATGCCGACGCGCATACGGCAATGGGGTCGGGTTCTGGGGTTTCCCCGCATTTCCTGACGCTTGCCTTCCCCCTTTTTCAAAGGGGGGGAGTAGCCAAGCCGTTGAATTGATTGCAGCAAAACGGGGGAAACCTCGGAACCTGAGCCCATTTGTCCAGAGAGTTGGACGCTTTCGACCCAGCGCAGCCACTCCCATTAGGGTTGGCGTGTCGCTACCGCTAGTCGGCAATTGCCGCAGTGCAGCGGATAAGGCGCATCATATGAGCCATGATGCACAAGTTCCTCACCGCGAATCGGGCCGAGCTGATTGCCCGTTGCCGGGTGAAGGTTGCCCAGCGTTCGCCGCCTGGCGTGCCTGCGAAGGAGCTGGCCAATGGCGTCAGCATCTTCCTGGACCAGCTGATCAAGACGCTGGTGGTGGAACAGACCGAAGCCCCCATGCAGAGCTACAAGGTGTCCGGCCCGGCGGGCGGCGGCAAGCCCGCACTTTCGGAAATGAGCGACTCGGCGACCCGGCACGGCAGGGAGTTGCAGGAACACGGATTCACCGTGGAAGAAGTGGTCCACGACTATGGCGACCTGTGCCAGTCGATTTCGGACCTGGCGTTCGAGACCGGCGTCGACATCGAGATCGACGAATTCCGCACGCTCAACCGCTGCCTGGACAACGCCATCGCCAGCGCCGTGACCGAATTCGGCTACCAGCGCGATTCCGTCATCGCCGGCAAGCAGGCCGTCGCGCTCAACGAGCGCCTTGGATTCTTCGCCCACGAACTGCGCAACCAGCTGTGTACTGCGACGCTGGCGTTGTCCGTCATCAAGCAGGGCAACGTGGGCTTGAACGGCGCCACCGGCGGCGTGCTGGACCGTGCCTTGGTGGGGCTGGCCAACCTGATCGATCGTTCGCTGGCCGAAGTGCGCATCGCCGCGGGCCTGCAGGTGCAGCACCATCTGTTCTCGCTGGCGGATTTCATCGCCGAGATCAAGCTGTCGGCAACGCTGGAGGCCCAGGTCAAGGGATGCGTGTTGACCGTTTCCGACGTCGACCCGCTGCTGGCCGTCGACGCGGACCGCGACCTGTTGCTGTCGGCGATCGGCAACCTGCTGCAGAACGCCTTCAAGTTCACCCATCCGCGCAGCGAAGTGACGCTCAATGCCTATGCGCAGGCCGACCGCATCCTCATCGACGTGCAGGACCATTGCGGCGGCCTGCCGCCGGGCCTGGCGGAGGAGATGTTCAAGCCTTTCGCGCAAGGCGCGGAGGATCGCAGCGGCCTGGGCCTGGGCTTGTCGATCTCGCGCCGCAGCGTCGAGGCCAACAATGGCGTCCTGAGCGTGCGCAACGTGGCCGGTTCGGGCTGCGTGTTCACCATCGACCTCCCGCGCCATTTCATGATTGCTGCGCTACCGGTAGCGGGAAACGCCTGAAGTAAAAGGATCAGGTTCATTCAATCGATGCGATGAATGAACCTGGCCCTGGGATTTCTGGTGAAAGCCGAATCGCTCGCTGGTGGCCACGTGGTGCTCGAGTACGGGAGCGGCGTCAGCCGCTGAGCCCTCACGGTGACGACCGCAACCGGAGGCTCAGCGCCCGATCCTGACCGCCCTGCTCTGTTACCGCCGTTGTTCCATCGAAGTTCCCGCTATCGGAGCAATCGGATGTATGCGAAGACGCTTTATGCAGGTTGGGCCGATATGGATTTCAACTCCCACATGAAGAATACGGCCTACCTCGACAAGGCCGCCGACGTGCGGCAGATGTTCCTGATCGAACATGGTTTCCCGATGGAAGAGTTCCTGCGGCTCAGGATCGGCCCGGTGGTCAGGAAGGATGAGGTCGAGTACTTCAACGAAGTCGGACTGCAGCAACAGATCACCGTGACTTACGCACTCGCGGGCCACGCGGCGGATGGCAGCCGCTTCCTGCTTCGGCATGAGATCTTCCGCGCGGACGGCAAACTCAGCGCACGGGTCACCAGCGCGGGCGGATGGCTGAACCTGGCCGAGCGCAAGCTCATGGCGCCACCGCGGGCGCTGCTGTCGGCGATGAATTCGCTCGAGAAAACGGACGACTTCATCGTACTGCCATCGAGCATCAAGCCGCGTCTGACGTAGCGTCCGGGGCGCGACGCTGTAGCTCTCGCTGGCGTACTGGTCCGGCATGGAACCGGCCAGGTCCAACGCGCGCATCCATGCGACGTCTTCCTTTCCCTGCTGGACATGGGGCTGCGCGAACAGGCCATGCAATACGCGAAGGCGCAACGGCCCGTGAACCATTACGGGGCTGCGACAGCCGCGCCAACCCGTGCCAACGCCGGTGGCATGCCCAGGCAGCCCGGCCTCAACCAGGCAGCCCGGCCTCAAGAAGCGATCGCCACGCGCTACGCCGTCACTCCTGCACCGCCAACCACTCCCGGAACTGCGAAGGCCTCAGCCGGTAACGCGCGATATTGCCTTCGTGCAACTGATGCAGCTCGTTGGTCGCCAGGGCCACCACGTCGCCCACGTCTTCCGGGTCGACCAGCGCGGCCGCCAGTTGCCGGATGCGGCCCGGATCGTTACGCCGGACGCCTTGGGCCACGATATCCGACACCAGCGCCCGGATCGCTTCCCGGTGCCGCAAGCGCAGCGGGTCCGGTGCCGGCAGCGCATCGCGCAGCACCGTATAGCGCTGGCAGGAACGCTCGTACGCCCAGGCAAAGACATCGCGGAGCAGTTCGATGCGGTTGAGTTCGTAAACGCCCAGCGCGCCTTCGATGTACAAGTCCTCCGGCACGTCCACGAACGACAACGGCGACAGGTTGTTGCGGATCAGCGGAACATTCGCGGCCAGTCGCGAAGTGCGCTTGTTGATGTCGTCGAACGGTTGCAGGTACGGTAGATGCACCATCGCGAAGAAGGCCTGCTCGAAGGGATCCTCGATGGCGCCGGCCTTGGCCAGCAGCAGGTCGAAACAATCCTCGATCTGTTGTGGAATGGCCAGCGGCGCATACACCGAACCGGAGATGGCCACTTCCGTGCGCCGCGGCCGGCCCCCTGCGGCGGCATCCGGCAGCAGGTTTTCCGCCAGCAATGCATGCAGGTTCTGCACCGTGTAGCGATTGAAACCGATCTCCTCCGCCTGCTCGACCAGCATCTCGATCGCCGCCTTGTGGTTCAGGATCATCTGCGCTTCCAGCTGATCCTTGCCTGCCGGCAACTGCCCGAACTGGATCAGGTTCTGCGTGTCCAGCCGGCTGTAGGTGTTGCCCTCCAGCCGGCTCGATGCCCACGACAGGTCGATGAGCAGGCGATCCAGCACCTGGCGCGCGTAGGTGCCCGCCGGCCGGCCCTGCGCGGGCGAGCGGCCCAGCCGATGCAGCTGCGCGCGCAAGGAGGCGGGGAGGTAATGCGTGCGGTTGGGGCGATACCCGTCCAGGAACTCGCGCCGATAGCCCACCGGGCGGCGCTGTGCGGGCGGGCGCCGCACGACTTCCCGGACCCGGATGCCCGCTGGCGACAGCGGCAGGCCGGCGGGCCCCGTTGCGGCCGCTGGCGGCAAGCCGTCCTCGCGAGCGCCGGCGGCGACGTACCGACGCGCGCGCGCGCTGCCTTCGGCGACCAGCACTCCCTCATCCGTGAGCGCGGCCAGATACCGCTGCAGGCTGCGCCGGGACGCATCCGGAAACGCCCGCTGGAGGGCTTCGATGCCCATCCCGTCCGGGTCGCCGGCAACCACTTCGGCGATGGCCTCCTTGGAGAAGGCTTGCTTTCGCGCCATGAGAACCTCGAATCGCGCCAAATTCTGGCGCGATTACCGCATATTTGGCGCGATACGGCAAATTCTGGCGCAATCTCCGCTCGAAATGGCGCGATAGCCCGGCCGTGCCGATTGGCGTCGATACGCGGGACCGCGCCGGTGCGCAGCGCCCGCGTGCGGTCGTCCACCCCCCTAATCTGCAAATCTTTGCAGATTGCCGCTCCTAATCGACATTTCTTTGCACGACCCGCTCGTCGACATCGTCTTCCGCCAGGTGATCCCCCGTGACCGGCCGGCCGACGCGCACGACATCCTGGGCACCCGGCGGCTGGTCTCCGATCCCGTCGAAATGGACGGGAAGGATGGCACCCAAGGATGTGGTGTGGACGATCAAGCTGTACAAGATCGGTGCGGAGAAGCATGATCCTACAATTGGCTGAGATCGTGATTTGCCGCCGATAGTCGAGGCGTAGGGGGGGAAGTGCGAGCAGAACTTCAGCGATATTTGTATGCTGCTGAGAGGTCCAATGGATGGACCTCCAACAGTCAAGAGCCTTGGATGCCGATAGTTGATGTTCTTGAGTCGGGTCTTGCCGTTCCAGGTGATGGCATACATGCGACTAAAGTGCAGACCCGGTCTGCTCGTAAGTCACTGTGGCAAGGCCGATTACATCGGGATCCCCCTCCTCGGGTTTTATTTCTTGCAGCAGATGCACCGTGTGACGAGAAGAGGTTTGAGGCTCTCACACAATCTGTTGAAGAGCGATTTATGCCTCCGAGCACGTGGGCCGATGCGTGCTTTGTAATGAGCGCAGGCGCGTTGCTCGGGTATGTTGAGCGTGAAGGCGTAAATCTCGCAGAGTGGATGAAATCCGGCTCCAGAGCCGTGAACTGCGCAATTTGCGATAGTGCCTCAGATCAGTGGGAACTGCGCTCGCGATTGAATGCGAGAATATCGGAACCCGATGGATTCATAGCTGCACTAGAGCGTAGCGTCCAAGAAGGGAATACTGTTCAGTTCCTGGTTAATTCATTCGGCCTCGATCCAGGTCTTGTGCTGCATAGCATGACCGGAGCTTCAGCTAATGCCGCTAAAGGTCGATGGGAGGGTACGGATGTTGATCCCGATCGCCGATATAGGGTCGCGCTTGTCGGTGCAAACGAATGGTCGTGGAGCAACGCAGCACTTGAGATAGTTCGACGCATGGGTCCGTCCGACCTGTCTTTAGAGGTGGCTTTATTATTCGCAAAGCTGAGCGACACCGGAAGATGGTCGCGCGCCAGGGCTTTCGTCAGTGGGCGTAGCGCTCGGCGAGACGAACTGATTGCTCTCCTCAAGAAGGGCGGAATAGACGACACCCGCGTGGTCGAAGTCGATTCAAGAGGCCATCGCTACGCGACTCAACCTACAAAGTTGAACGCTTTGCGTATACGCGACTCCGACGCGGGCGAAGTCGAATATGAAGTATCACGGCCGAAGCGTCGGGTCCATGACTTAGTGACAAACTGGTTGCGCGAGTGGGGCGTCCAGCAAGGATTAACTATCTCTGAAGGCTCCGATTCTGTTTCTCTGTATGACGCATTAGTCGAGAGGAGCGGAAAGCCTCATTTGCTAATCGAAGTGAAGTCATCGGCGGGGCCAGGAGTAGTTCGACTGGCAGTAGGGCAGCTAATCGATTATGGTCGCGTGCTGGCTCGAAATGGGATCGAGACTCATCGAGTTCTGTTACTGCCCGAAACTGAGAAACTGACAGAGGAGCTTAAGGATTTGCTCAAATTGGCGGGATTTAGCTGGGCAGTACTCCTATTTAGAGGCGCTAATAGCCAAAAAATTGTTCTTGAGATACATCGGTCGGATGGAACGATAGAACATATACCATGACATCTATGCTGTCGCAGCATTTCGATCAATACTAGCAATGTACTCACGGAGGCTTTCCAGAAAGCCATCCGCAAAACGAATAGCTGTGCTCTCCGTTGTTCTTCGGTAAAAACCACTTGCAGCTCTTAGAGACAGTGGCTTCATCTCATAATTGAGAAACGTTGAAAGCTTTTGGCTTTTAGTTTTCTGGGGCCAAGTTGATGCAATCACCCCATACCGCTTTCGCCGGCTACCGAATCCAGCCGAAGGAAGTCTATCTGACGACTTCAGCTCAAATTTCTCAGCGCCCATGCCTCTAGGCGATTGGATTTGCTCGATCGTCCAATCGACCATAGGAACACAGATCGTGTTACCGACTAGATGCCAGCGCGCCCCCTCCCGAAATCCAATCTGTTGCGCCTCCGAAGTCCAATCCGGCTCGAAGCCGAACATTCGTTCTGCGTCGCAGATTGATGGGGTTCCGAACCTCCCAAGCTTCGGCGACCAGATTGCAGGAGGTGAAGGAATTCCCAGTCCAGATCCGCCTTTGATTGTAGGAACAGCATCTTTGGCCCATCCCAGTCCGCGCTTACCTTCGGTCCAATAGAACCCATAAAGAGATCGTCTATCGACCGGTCCGACAATGTCGTTGACGCGCGGTTCAATGTAAGCGTCCGGGAAAAGCACATGAGACGGGTCTTCGCTCAACGCCAGAACTATCATGACTCGTTCGCGTCGTTGTGGCAGGCCAAACGCCCTCGCATCAAGAGTGCGATAAGCCCAGCTGTAGCCGTGTTCCTCGGCCTTCCTGAGCACGTATCGCAATGCGTTGCCTCTATCGAGACGAAGCATATAAGACACATTCTCCAAGAGAACCCACTCTGGTTTCTTCCTAGAAGAGGCGATCAGTCGAAAGACGTGATCTACAAGCTTGGATCGGTGACCCCTTATGCCTGCTTTGGTCCCTGCCTGACTTAAGTCCTGGCATGGAAAGCCGGCTGTCAGAACATCGACGGCCGGCAGTTTTTTGAGATCGATGATGTCACCATGAAGTGGAACATCTGGAAAGCGGTGACGTAGTACGCCTTGTGCCGCCGGATTGATCTCACAGAGGCCGGCACACGAAATCCCATGATTCGCAAGCGAATACTCAAAGCCACCGATACCGCTAAATAGTCCGAACGATTTCATCCTAGTAATCCTCTTGCAGCAGCCTCAGATATCAAGACCTGGCTCAATTTCGGGGGAGCGGCGTTCCCAATAATTTGTTGCATGGAACGGCGGCCCACACCTTCCGGAAAACAGAAGTAGTCCGGTACGAACTGGAGACGACAGGCTTCATGAGGGGTGAGAGTTCTAGCGAATTTTGGGTGCACGAATCTTCCTTGGCCAGTAGAGCCGAAACCTCCGGTTATCGTTGGGGCTGCCTCGTCCCATCGCATCCGTCCATACACGGAAACATAGCTGTGAGGCTTATCTCGATGGCAAGGCGGGCGTTCCGAGTTGGGTAGATCGTATAGATCTCTTTTAAACAAGAGTTTGATGCGGCGCTGATTTTCAGCCGAATGTGATGCAGAGGAATTGTAAGTAGAGTCAGCGTCGTACTGATCTTGAAGGTCATCGATCGCCCAAGAAACGGGCCGAGATGGTGACTCATGCAAAGCCAAGGCGCGATCGATATCGAAACAACCGTTGGTCCATGCCATTACAACGAGTCGCTTGCGGCGCTGTGGGACACCAATTCTCTGCAGCTCGACCACCGCTTGAGTGACGTGATATCCAATGGCGCGCAAAGCCGCCGACGTCCGAGGTACCACATCTCCCTTGTCGTGAAGGACGCCGGGAACGTTCTCGATCAGCAGTACCTTTGGTTTGAGGAGTTCCGTCAACCGCACCATGCTGAAGTACAGTTCGTTTTTTGGGTCTATTCGACGCGTATGGTTATTGAGGTCGCTGTTCCCTTGGCATGGAGGGCCTCCGACAAGTACATCGATTTCGCCTGAGCATCGAATTAGTTCCCGTTCTGTGGGACTTGATTTCGTGCCAAAAGCTCCGTGCGCTACAGACAGAACATCGGCGTGAATAGCATGGGATTCGGGAAAATTTTCCTTAAAGGTCGCAATAGCGTCCTTGTTAAAATCTATCCCAAGTGCATGCGTTGCTTGAAGCCCGACTGACCGAAGTCCTTCGTCGATTCCTAGAGAGAATATTCCGCCGCCGCAGAATGCATCTGCTATGCGAATAGGGCGGCTATCAGTAATCGGTGCCGGCCTTTTTTTCAGCTTCAGCCAATCTAGCTCAAAATCAACAGCAGAATAGCGATTTCTGTTCCTATCTGAGGTCACCCAGCTTTGCCCAGTTGAGCCGTTACTCAACCGATATCTTCTGATTCCACGCTTACCGCGTCGTTCAAATCTATACTCAACAGCTGGGGTGTTCGGCTCCTCGGGTTGTAGTTGAGCTAGTCTTGCTAGCTCTGCAGGGTCAAAAAGGCGATACCCATTGACAGGATGCCTGTGGGCATGAAGTCGTCCGCTGGTTACCCAATTACGCACTGTCTGGGGCGTAACCCCGAGTATGTCTGCGGCCGTCTTGATCCTTACCGCCTCCTTTACTAAGTCGCTCACACCAGCTCTCCTGGATCTCCCAAACGCTATTAAACCTTCAAAGCTGTAGAATTGCCAGAAGCTACGCTAGGTGCGATGCTGATCGCATCGCATCTCAGAAGTTGAGACGAGATGGATAAGCTGACACGTGCTCAAAGAAGCAACCTTATGTCGAGGGTCCGGCAGAGGAACACGGGGCCCGAACTCGTCGTGCGTAAGCTGCTACACCGGCTGGGATATCGCTTTCGTCTGCACAGGAAGGATTTGCCGGGTTCGCCGGACATCGTGTTGCCCGGCCGTGGTGCCGTCGTGCTCGTCCACGGCTGCTTCTGGCATGGGCATACGTGCAGGGCCGGCAGCATGCCTAAGTCGCGAATCGACTACTGGGGGCCGAAGATCACGGCCAACCGAGATCGGGACAAGAGGCAGAGTCGGCGTCTGCGAGCCTTGGGTTGGAGAGTTCTGACGGTTTGGGAGTGCGAGTTGAAGGATCCGCATAAGCTTGAACGCAAGTTCATACGCTTTTTGAGTTGAGACGCGGAGGAACGATTCCGGGTTCACTTATCGGTGACGAGATAGCGATTCTGAGTTCAGAGCGTTGCTTGTGAGAGCGATTTGTTCATCTGCTAGAGGGTCTTCCATGTGGCCAACAAGGACCGGATCGGACTAGCCTCACAGGCCGCGGTCTGTTCACTTGCCTCGGCGCTGGCCTTCGACGCGACTCTTCAGTTCGGCAACAATCGCGCGTTGCTCTGTCACAGGAAGTCGAGCAAGCGCCTTGATCGCTTCGGCGATCTCGTCCGTCTCGGCATACAGTGCGGCCAAGGGCATCCCCAAGGCTTCGGCGAGCTTGCGGGCGGTGTGCAGATCGCACTCGTTGACGCCCCGCTCGTAGCGATTGATCCGTGTCCGGGACACTTCAACGGCGATCCCGGCCGCGACGCCCAAAGCTTCCTGGGTCAACCCCGCCGCCAATCTGGCTTCGCGAAGTCGGTTGGCAAAGATGAAGCGTGCGTCGTCCAAGGCGGTCCAGCAAGCGTGTGATCTGCCTCGTCAGCATGCAGCCTTGCATCCGTCCTGTCTGTTACTGTATAAGTAACATTAAGGCTGCAGATGTTCAATCGCGTTGTTCGCCATGAGGACGCATGACTGGCCGGAACCTTGAAAACCTCGTCTATCAAAGCCGGTTGTATAGCGGAGAACCCGCATGCAGGACCTTTTTTTGACAAGCATGAGCTATGCCAACCGTGCCCGACGGCTTCGAACCCCGCGACTAGCTCCCGAGCGCTTCGGCGGCTGCGATCAGCTCGTTCGCCGGCCGGCCGAAGGCCCGCGCGAGCGTCTCGACCACGTCGAGCGTCGGCGATTTGCGGCCGTTCTCCAGGTCGCCCACGTAGGTGCGGTGGACCCCGGCGCGGTGCGCCAGCTCTTCCTGCGTCCACCCGGCCTCGCGTCGGGCCTGGCTGACGACACGGCCGAAGGCCTTGGTGAGCACGCGCGAAGTTCCGTTCATCGGCGAAAGGGTCACTCCCCATCGCCAAGACCGTCGACAGACTATAGTATGAGTTACGCGAGACCAGCAGTTTCGGGTTGGCGGCATCGCAGGCCCGCGCGACGTATCGACTGGCAAGGATCCTGATCACGCGAGGAAGACATATGAGCAACGGACCCGCTCGCCCCATCGCAACGCCCGGCTGCTACCAGCTGCCCGAGGACGCGCACCTGGCACTGGAGCAGACCCGCGATCGCCTGCGCCTGCTGGCCTGCCTGGCCGCGCCGCGCTCTCCGCACGACGACTTGCCGGAGGCGGCGTTCCTGCTCAAGCCCGCCGCGCTGGCGCATTGCTTCCAGGAGCTGGCCGATCGGCTCGATCGCATCCTGCAGCAGGTCCATTGGCCGGGGGCTTCGCCGTCCGCCTAGCGCAGCGCGCGTACTGCCGGGCCGGGGCAGGCGCTGCTTGCGCAGCAGTTCGGCCCGCTTCCTGCCCGGCTGCTTGACAAGTTACAGGGTCCGTTTCTACCGTTTATTCATCTCATCGCGGCGGACATGACACCCGCCGCAGCCGCGCCGCGGAACGGCGCGGCAGGAGTTCCACGCAAAGGAGAAGGACGATGCGCGCAGCCTTGCCCCACCCGCGACCGCACGACACGCCCGGCGTCGCCCCTGTGCCGGATGCCGCGGCCTCCCCGTTCGCGCAGACCGCGCTGCAGCGGCTGGTCCACCTGCTGCAGGGCGGCGAGGGGCCAGCCCTGGCCGATGCCGGCATTGCGCGGTTGCCGCCGGCCCGGCTGGAGGTGCTGTCGCGCCACGCGCTGGAAGAGTCCGAAACCTGCCTGGAGCGTGCGGAGCTGATGCTGCGGCTGGCCGAGGCCGGACTCGAGCACGACGCGGCGGTCGTCGCCGACGACATGCTGCGCATCGGCCGACACGTGATGCGGCTGCTGCAGGATCACCGCCGCTGGCGCGAACTGGCCGGCAATGCGGCCTACTACCGGGACCATCCGGAGGCCACCGCCCGCACGGCCGCAGCCAGGGGCGGGACCGACGAGGCGACGATCCCGTGACGGGCGGCACGCGGTGTCGGGCTTTTCCGACACGCCGGTGCGCCGTGGCCCGATGGCGTGCCGGCGGCGGCGGCGCTAGGTTCGAAGGCATGCGCGTTGCGACGCATGGCGTGCGGGGAAGCAGGACCGTCGGCAGGGCAGGCCACCGGTAAGACCGAAAGGAGATCGGCATGCGCGCATTGAAAGGAGGCCCCATCCGGATCGGCGACGCCACTACCGGCGGCGGCACGGTGGTCGGCGGCGGCAACCACACCACGGACTTGGACAGGCCCATCGCCACCCGCGTCTCGTCCGCGGTCTGCTGCGGGCGCCCGCAGAAGTGGGTGGAGTGGTGCCAGAGCACCGACACCGACGGGCAGGGGTGGATCATCGCCGGCTGCCGGCTCACCTGCGGCCATACCGCGGTCGCCTCGGACCCGACCTTCGTCATCGAGGATGTCGTAGGCGGCGGCGATCCCGCCCTGGTCGACACGAAGGTCATGGCCGCGGTCGAGACGGCATCCGCCCGGGACGACGGCCCCTATGCCGGCCGCTACCGGATGCTCAAGACCGACGACTGGCCGTTCGAGGGCTACGGCTGCCGCATCCTGTCGCGCGGCAAGCTGCTGATGGACGGCAAGACCAATGCCGAGGGCGAGACCGGCTGGGTCAACACCGGGCAGGCCGAGCCGATCACCGCCGAGAAGACCGTCATGCGCGAGGACCAGCGCATCACCGAGGACTGGGAGGCGGCGGTGGCGGCGCTCGATGCTGCCGACACTGGGCCACCGGCCCGTGCCGACGAGTTCCCGGAAGAGTACCTGGCGCAGTTCGAGACGGATCTTGAAGGGGAGGACGCCTGATGCCGGTTCCAGCCATCATCGCCGTCCTCGTGTGGATCTGGCGCATCTACACCACCTTCGAGGCCGCCATGAGCGTTCGCGACATGGCGCTGATGGCGAAGGAGATGCTGGAGCGCAAGAACGAGATCAAGCGCGTCCTGCAGAACACCATTGACGAGATGAGCGAAGAGATCGACGTCAAGAGTTCCACGTACGCCGCGATCGATCGCGGCGGCAACAGCACCGTGTCGCGGAAGGGTGCCGAGAACCGCACCTATCGCGAGTACATCGAGCGGCGGATTCCGTTCCGGCCGGCGATCAGCGTGGTGTGCCAGATGGCGCTGGCGATCCCGATCCGGATCCCGCGCCGCATTCGCCGCAAGTTCGGCGGGGACTGGGTCTTCCAGGATGGCGAGGTCAAGCTCAAGCAGACTACGGCCTCGATCATGTTCGAGGGCGTGGACCAGGTGCTGGAGTGGAAGAGCCCGCTGAAGGCGGAGCCGAACTACGACAAGGTCAGCGGCCGGCCCTACATGGGCTCACCGCCCACCCGGCCACAGCGGATCAGCGAGACCTTCCCCTTCTGGCCGCGGCCAAAGGGGAGTCTGGCGCCGGACCTGGTGATCGTGGAGTATCGGCAGCAATCGTTCGAGCAGCGGAACGTGTTTGCGGCGGTGGAGATCAAGTTTCCCAAGGATTGGGTGAAAGAGGATCAAGTACGAGATTACGTAAACCTGATGGGCCAAAGGAACAAAGTCGCTCTGCTGCGTGTTCCGGAAGATTGCGTGAGCGGTGATCGGGACAAGAAGAAATCAGGCGCAGGCCGGAGGAGGCGGAGATAGGCATGAGCACGACCCATGAAATGTTTACCGCCGAGGAGTTGGAAGACTTCGCCGAGGGACTTAAAGAGTGGCCTGGCACGGCGTGGGAGACTGACGACTACGAATTGGCAGTGTCTCCATTCGTTGGCTTCTACTTCCTGTACGACACTAGTCGTTATCTGGACACCTCTCTGTTGATGGTGGACATCCATGAGGCGTTCGAGCGGCTGAGTGGGCATCCCTACAAGGTTGCCACGCATCCCGATTCGGAACGGCCACATCTCTACGGCTCAAAGCGACTACCTAACCTGCGGGAGTTCGCGAAGAAACGTAAACCTGGAGATTCGTTTCGCTTCAAATTTACAGACGAGCCCAATCACAGTTCATCGCCAGCAACAGCCGGATATTTCTGTCGGGTGCGTGACTACATGAATGACCGAGCGCCGGAGCACGGTCTCAAATCCTATTCCTACATCCAGTTCTACTATCGCTGGCAGTGGTGGCGGGACAATCGGGATGCCTGGCGGCGCTTCGTGCTCGACATCATCGACCGCCTGCGCCCGCAGCAAGTCTATAGCGGCTTCGCGATGGCGAACCCGCTGGAGTTCGGTACCCGCTCGGAAGTGTCGGTGTGGGAGCGCAGCCTCGCTACACGGTTCTATGGGCTGGACATCGACGACTCCTTTGGTATGTCGATGGGAATAGAAGACGCCCTGCCGAAAGGCATCCGTTCGCCGACTTGGGCCTTCTTCCTCTCCGACGATTGGCGCGAAAAGCTGTCGCTGAGCCGCGATGAAGTGCGCAATGCGTTGCGCCATCCGCGCATCATCATCCATGAGCGCGTTACAGGACTGTGGATCGAGCTCGGCGAGCAGCCGGACCTGTACCCAGTCGAGAACGGGGTGCCGGAGTTGCCGATGCTGCTCAACAAGTTGCTGCGGCCGATCCGCAACGATAACCTGGACCTGGTCGGCACCGGCCAGTGGGATGGCGATCCGAACGAACGCTTCACCAAGATAGATGCCAGGCGCTGGCTCGGCCGCTTCGACGAAGACAGCGACTGGCCCGGCCAGGAAGAACGTTTCATTGCGCCGCCACCGGCGTCGGCTGCCGCGCCGCCGCCTGCTGCCCCTGTCCAGGAAGAGCAGACTTTCCCGCCTCCACCACTCAGGAAAGCACCCATTGCGCCGGCACCACGCACGCCAGGCGGTCAGGCGTGCCCGCAGGCCGGTTGGTGGTTCACTCCCGCCAAGGCCGATTCACTGCGCTACTTCGAGCGCGGCGAGATCATGCCGAAGGTCGAAGGCAGCGCATGGGGAGACACGATCTGGCAGTGGTCCTCCGACCAGTCCGCATCCCGTTACTGATTGGTCATGGAAGCGAGCGTCTTTGCTCTGGCGGTGATGATCTCACTGGCGTCTGGCTGCTCTGGCCAAGGTTCCCGCCCCGGTAGCTTGCAGGTGTCCGATATCTCGGAGACTGCGCTCGATACGTCTGCATCTTCCCAGGAAGGTGCGACGGCTGCTTGTGAGGGTTGGGCGCTCACCCGTGTGCAGGCGGAAGAATTCTTTTCCCTGAGCGAATCTATTGACCAGCGTGAATTTCATCACGAGTACGACACGGCACCGTGCAAGATCACCGGCAGCGTCGATGCGGAAGGGCGGCCCTGGCGGTTCACGATCAACGGCGCCGCCAAGGCAATCTGGGAAGACGGCGACGAGGTGCGTTACTTCGGCTGCAGCGCACCGGCCTGTCGGCCGCTGGTGCTGTGGGAATACACGGGAACGGATATCGAATGATGAACGCGGTACGGTCGTTCGGGGCCGCTTCCCGCCGCCGGTCATTGCTGGTGTTCGCGGCGGCTAGCCTGCTCGCATCGGCGTGTGGTTCGCAGTTGAGCGCTGTCCAGTCCGGGGACGGTGCCGCGATGCGGGTGGTTCGAGTCGATCCCAGCGAGTACCAGGGCGAAGCCGGCGATCCGCTGGAAGATGCCTGCAGAGGCTGGAAGCTGACAAACGGGCAGGTCGAACGGTTCTTCCGGTTGAGCGATCGGTACGACGACAACCCGTACGGTGAGTTCTACCAGGTGCCATGTTCGATCTCCGGCGAGATCGAGGCCGACGGCAAGACCTGGCAATTCGTCATCGGAGGTGGGGCAACCGCCACCTGGCACCGGGACGGGGAGACGATGGAATGGGGTTGCCGGGTGACGGAGTGTGGGCCGCTTGTGCTGTTGCCCTACGACGGCATGGATCCGGGATAAGGGGGAGCGCCGGATTCGCTGGAGAGGGAAATAGTGCGAGGGACGAATGGCGCTTACCTAAGGTTCTTTTGCCTGTTTACGTGGATATGCAAGGCATCAGCCGGGCGGCCCGGGCACACGGCCGGAGATCCGTAGGAGCGCGCCATGCGCGCGATGCCGGCGGCATCTCCGGTCCCGGTCATCGGCGGTCCCGCCGCGAACCGGAAAGTGCGCCGGTAGACGGAATCGCATGGCGGCACAATGCCCGCGGCATCGCGCGCATGGCGCGCTCCTACGAAGCAGCGGCGCACGGCTGTGGTATCCCGCAATCGGGCGAAGCACCCCTATCAACGGCTCTCTTGGCGTCCGTCGGGATTTTCCAGCGCATCCAGCAGTAGGGATACGGCCGTTTCGACGCTCGGATCGCGGCCGGCCACTTGCATGTCCGGCCGGTCGATCGCTTCGATGTCCGGCACCACGCCCTCGTTCTCGATCACCCAGCGGCCATCCAGGCCAAGACTGCGGGCGCTTGCCACCTGCACCCGGCCGCCGTCGCTGAGCTTCGGATTGCCGTCGATCGCGATGGTGCCGCCCCAGGTGCGGGTGCCGACCAGCGGGCCGAGCCCGAGCTGCCGGAAGTAGTAGGCGAACGTATCGCCGCCGGACGCCGAGGAGCCATTGACCAGCATCGCCTTGGGTCCGTCGTGCGAGAGCTGTGGCGTGGACTGCAGCGGCTGATCGCGGCGTCTCCAGTGCTTCATCGGCCGCCGCGCCAGCAGTTCGATCATACGATCCGGCACCAGGCCGCCGCCGTTGTAGCGGTTATCGATGATCAGTGCTTCCTTGCCGTGATAGGCCAGCAGTCCCTGCAGCAATGCGCCGTAACCGGTCTCCCCGGTGTTGGGGACGTGGATGTAGCCGATGCGTCCGCCCGACAATCCGTCGACAAGCGCGCGTCGCTCGCGCACCCATGCGAGCTTGCGCAGGCCGTGTTCCGAGACGATGGTCTGCAACGTGACGTCGCGCGCACCGGTCTCACCCGGCGTCGCATTGAGACGCAGGCGGATACGCTGGTTGCCCTTGCCCTGCAGCAGCTGGTAGATGTTCGAGGCTTCGCGGGTGTCGACCCCGTCGACGGCGAGGATATAGTCTCCATCGTTCGCCAGTCCCGCCAACGGCGACCGCGTGTTCTCGTGCCAGGACTCGCCGGGGAAGATGCTGGCGATACGGAAGTAGCCCGAGGGGTCTGCCTCGATCTCCGCACCGAGCAGGCCGCCGTCGCGCCGCGGAACCGTCGGCTGGTCGCCCCGGTCGACATAGAGATGGCTGGCTTCGAGTTCGCCGGTGAGTTCCTGCAGCACATGGTCCAGGTCCGCCCGATGCGCGACCTGCGCCGCCCACCCCCCATAGCGCGTCCGCAGCGCGCGCCAGCGCGCCATCCCGCCGTGCATGTCGGGGTCGTAGAACCAATCGCGCATGATGCGCCAGGCATCGTCGAATGACTGCCGCCACTCGCTGCGGGGCTGCAATTGGATCGTGAGCGCGGAGACATCGAGTGCGCCCGCCGCGAAATCTTGCTGCGGGCGCGCCGGCACCAGCGCGAATGCCTCGCCACGCCGGACCAGCGCGCTGCGGCCGTCGCCGGAGAGCGCGTAGCTGCGGATGCCTTCGACGACGCTCGCGTCCTGCTTCGCGCCGATCGCGATCATGCGCAGCGTCGCACCATCGGCCTCGGCATCGTCTTCGCTTCCCGAGAGAAAGAACACGGCGTCGCCGGTTGCATGCAACATTCGATAGTCGCCAGGTGCCACGGGGAGCGCATGGACGCGATCGACCATCCCCGCGGGATCGATGCGCAAGCTCCGGTCGACTGGAATACGTGACGCGGTCGCTGTCTTTGCGCCCGTCCAGGCTGGCGCGTCGTCCGTCAGTCCGATCGCGTAGACGCGGGTAGCCGCGGTCGGCACGAAGTTCTCCTCGTAAGCGCTCATCGTCAGCCGGAAGTCGCGCTTCGAAAGCACGTACAGCCACCGTCCCGTCGGGTCGAAGGCCGGGCTGAACGCGCTGGAGGCCGGTTCGGTGACGGCGTGTCGCGAGCCGTCTTCGATCGAGTAGAGCCACACTTGATCGAGCCGCGCGGCATTGCGCCGCGTGTAGGCCAGCCAGCGGCCGTCGGGCGACCAGGCGTGATCGGTGATATCGGCGAAGTCGTCGCGATCCACCTCGCGCACCAGGCCGGTGGCGACGTCGACGATGAACAGGCGACGCGAGTGGTCGGCGTAGGCAAGCCATCTCCCATCCGGCGACCAGGCCGGCGTGAAGCGCCAAACGCGGCCATCCCGGGTCAGTTGCCTCACGGCGCCGTCGGCCAGCGAGCGCACGTAGAGTTCGTACTCGCCGCTTGCATCGGACAGGTAAGCGACCTGTTGCCCGTCCGGTGACAGTGCCACGCCGTGCTCACGCGCCGCCGCGGTGGCGGTCAGGTTCTCCACCGCACCGCTTCGGGTCTGCAGGTCGAGAACCTCTCCACGCGCACCGAAGACGGCACGGTCGCCGCCGTGGTCCAGGACGAAGGATTCGACGTACTTCGCGACCGGCCTGGATGCCCGGGCAGCGTGGCGGAATGCATCGGGGACCTGGATCGGGATGCGCGCCGCCTGCCGGCTCGCCGGGTCGAATCGCCAGAGCCAGCCGTCGCGCTCGAACACGATCGCATCGCGGCCGGCACTCGGCCAGAGCACGTCCATGGTGTCGAAATGGGTGACCCGCTCCGGCTCGCCGCCGCCGGCGGCCAGCGCATGGAGATTCACCGTCCCATCGCGATCGGAGGCGAAGTACACGGTGTCGTGCAGCCACATCGGCTGCGCATCGCTGGCCCGGTGGTCGGTGAGCCGCCGTGCGCTGTCGTGCGCCAGGTCGTACACCCAGACATCCGGCGCCCGCCCGCCGCGATAGCGCTTCCAGCTGCGGAAGTCGCGGTCGATCGGCGTGTAGACGTACTGACGGCCGTCGGGCGACAGCATGCCGCCGCCGGATTCGGGCGGCGGCAGCGGCCGCTCCATGCCGCCCTCGACCGGCACGAGATAGGGCCGGCCGCTGCGGTTTCCGTGCGGAGTGCGGTTGGCCAGCACCAGGACATGCTGCGCATCCGGCGTCCAATCGAGCACGCGGTAGTCGCTGCCGCCGCGCGGCGGCAGCAGCCCGGCGTCGTTGTACCAGGTCAGTTGCCGCGGCTCGCCACCGTCGGCCGCGATCACGAAGACCTGCCGCGTGCCGTCGTACTCCGCGGAGAAGGCGATCCGGCGGCAGTCTGGGGAGAACTTCGGATAAAGCTCCTGGCCCGGATGCGACGTCAGCCGCGTGGCCACGCCGCCGGACGCTGCGACGACATGCAGGTCCCCGGCCTGCACGAAGGCCACCTGGTCGCGGCAGATGTCGGGAAAGCGCAGCAGACGCGTGTCGGCGGCAGGCGCGGCAAAGCTTGCGAACACGCACAGCGGCAACAATACCCGGAGCCATTGCCTTGAAGCAGACGTCCGATGATAGAGGCGCTTGGTCATAGGTCCACCGTGAGCTTGGCGCTCAATTGGCGCGGCGCGTTGTAGGTGAGGCCTCCGCCGCTGTCGACCTCCCAGGCGTAGTGGTCGAACACGTTCGTTGCCTCCAGGCGCAGCACGACAGGCACCCGGTCTGTCCGGAAGCGATAGCGCGTGCCGACGTTGAACACGGTCTGCGCCGGGACGGACAGCGAGTTGGCGGCGTTCGCGGCTGCGCGGCCGGCGTACTCGACGCCTGCATCGAAGGAGAGCGCGGGGCGATTCGGCAAGCGGTAATCGAGGATCGCGAATGCCGTACGTTCGGCGATGCCGATCGGCCGGGAGCCGATCGCATCGGACACGACCTGCTCGCCACGGACGCGCGCATCCAGCAACACGGCGCCTGCCACGAGGTTGAGTCCGGGTGCGACTTCCCCGGCGAGCGAGAACTCCCACCCGCGGTGCCGGACCCGCCCAAGCTCGCGGAACAGCCGTGTTTCGTCGATGCCGTAGTAGGGCTTCTCCACCGCGAATGCGGCGACGTTGAGACGCACCCTGCCGAGCAGCAGGCGCGCGCCGAGGTCGGATTGCCGGGTGCGGATGGCAGGCGGCGCCTCGTCGCGATTGACGGCGGTTTCGGGCGCAACCGCGCTCTCTTCGAGCCCGCGTGTATGGCCGCCGTACAGCGCCAGCCGCGGCGAGAGATGCCAGGCCGCATTCGCGTTGTACAGCCACGGCGCATCGCGCGAGGCTGGCGCGGTGCCCTGGGGCGTTCGCCGGGTCTTTTCGTAATCCGTCTTCTGCACGCCGAATCCGACTTCGAACCGATTGCGCCATAGCAACTCGTAGGCCGCGCCGGCGGTCCGCTGACGGATGCGTTCGTGCGTCTGCTCCCCGAATGTCAATTGCGGTGCCGGAACGAAAGCCGGGACGCCAATGCGGACCGTACCGAACTCGAGCTGGTCGGCACCGCCGTAACGTCGCGTCTGGTCGCGGGCACGCAGCGACAGGTGCAGCCGATGTCGGCGCGGGCCGCTGGCCTTGATTCGCGACAGCCGCAGTTCACCGGAGTCGGATGCAAAGCGTTGCGCGGGATTGGCGATGACGACCAGCTGCGCATCGCCCTGGGGAGTCGCTTCCAGCAGCAGGCTCGAGAAACTGCGCCGGGGCGCCGCGATCGAGCGAAAGGCGCCCGCAAGCAGCGTCCAATGCTCGCCCGCGGCGGTACCGATGACGCCGGCATTGCTCCGGGTGATGTCGTCGGCTGCCCACGGCTGCCCGAAGAAACGCCGGCGTTCGATATCCGGGGGCAAGCCCGCGCCCGCCGGAACGATGACCGGGGAGGCGGTTTCGTCGCGGATCTCGATACGACTCCAGAACGGCAGGATCTCGATGCGCTCGCTGGGCCGCCAACGCGGTGCAAGCGCCACCGACGCCACGTCCGCATCGCCGCCATCGAAATAGGCATTGCGATAGAGTCCGATGCCCGCGGCCATGCCGATACGCTCGCCAAGCGGCAACAATGCGTCGGCTTCGACCAGGGACGCGCCGTACGAGTCGGCTTTCGTCACCAGGCTCAGCACGCGCGCTTCGCCGGGCTTGCGCAGCCGGTAGTCGACGATGCCCGTCGGAGCAGGGAAGGGGTAGCTCTGCGCGCTCAAGCCGACGCGGACGCTGTTGCCCGCGACCAGGCGGCTGGTGAACTCGGCCTGGCGGTCGATCGTGAGGCCCTCCAGGCGCACGTTGCCGGCGTCGATCGGGCTGAAACCGCGCACGTCGGTGGCGCTGTACAGGCCGATGTCCTGCCCGCCGATGCTGCTGCCGAAGGCGTCCTCGGCGGCGGTGACCGGGTTCTCGTTGGCGCGCTGCGCCATGGCGGGCAGGCAGACCAGGGCGAGTGCGCACAGCGCCGGGGCGGTCGCGGATAGACGCATGGAAACGGGGTCCGAGGGGGTGCGGACATCTATCCTGCGCAGGATGAAGCCGTCCAGCCAGAGCACCGTTCGCTGGGCAGCTGTGCGATAGACTCACAGCATGACGACCCTCCCGCCGCTCGAAGGCCTGACCGCGGTGCTGGCCGCGATCCGCACCGGTTCCTTCACCGCCGCCGCCGACGCACTGGGCCTGACCCATGGTGCGGTCAGCCGCCGCATACAGTGGATAGAGCGTTGGTTGGGCACGCCGCTGTTCGAACGCCACGCACGCGGGGTGCGGGCGACGCCGGCCGGTCAACGTTTCGCGCGGGAAGTCGAGCAGGCATTGGCGACGATCAGCCAGTCGGCCGAGCACTGGCGACCACGACGCGAGCTGGAAACGGTGCGCATCAGCGTGGTGCCTTCGATCGCCAAGCTGTGGCTGCTGCCGCGGCTGCGCGCACTGCAGGGCACGCCGCCCGAGCTGCGTATCGAACTGTCGGTCGAACATCGCCTGGCCAGCCTGGAGGGTCGCGAGGTCGACCTGGCGATCCGCTACGGCGCGGGCGCCTGGCCCGGGCTGCGCACCCATCTGTTGATGCGCGAGACCCTCTTCCCGGTCGCCGCTCCCGACCTTGCCAAACGCCTCGGCCGGCAGGTGTCCACCGAGCGAATCGCCAACGAGCCCTTGCTACACGACTCCGACACGACGCAGTGGCGTGCATGGTTGACGAGTTGTGGCCAGCGCTATCGTCCGCACGCGCGCGACCGGCGCTTCGAGGACTACGACCTGGTGCTGGCTGCAGCCGAGGCCGGTCTGGGCGTCGCCCTCCTGCGTGTGCCGCTGGCACAGTCCGCGCTCGCGTCCGGGAGGTTGTTGCCATTGGGCGACCATGTCATCCACAACCCGGCCAGTCACTGGATCGTCACCCGCGCAGAAGAGGACCGTTCCACGATACTGCGCCTGGTGGAGCGGATGGCGTCCGAACCTGGTTAGGGCTATGCGGCGCTGGCCTGCTCTCGCGCATAGCCACCTTCTTTCCGCCGCAGCAGGTTCTTTGCCAAGGCGCCAGGCGAGCAGGTACTCCATAATAAGCGCTCGATGTTGAAAGCGCTGGCACATAGTCGAGGGCGCAGCGCCATCGGAACCTTTTCCGGGAGGCCTCAGTCGGTGGTCAGCGTCGCGTCCCGCGTGACCGCGCCATCGGCGGTGGCCACCGTGACGAGCTGTTCCGGGGCGAGCTGGCGGCCCGGCGGCTCCGGTGGCGCGCCGGTGAACAGCACGCGCTCGACGTCGGGGAAGATCTGGGTGATGCGGACCAGACCGGTGTCTGCCGTCCACAGCGGGACGCCGTCGAACCCGGCGCGGGTGAGATGCAGCGTGCCTTCGTGGCCGATGCGCTCGCGATGCAGGATCAGCATGCCGTCGGGGTCGTGCAGGCGCAGCACCCGTGCCGCGACGGCCTCGCGCAGCAGGCCGCCCTGCAGCCAGTCGCGGGCCTGCCCGGGCAGCGGCTCGATGGCGGCGAGCTTGTAGTCGTCATCGTCATCGCCGTTGCGGTGCTCGTGCAGGCTGACCAGGAAGAAGCGGCGCCGCTCGGTTTCGCCATGAACCTGTTTCAGCGGGCTCCACCATGTGCCCGGCGTCTCCCTGCGCGCTTCGTGTTCGGTGAACAGGCCCAGCCAGCGGCGCTCGTCCAGCGCCAGGCCGCGATACCAGAAGTCACCGGGTCGGCCAAGGCCGGGTCGGCCAATGGTTATCGGTGCCGGCGGCTTCCACCTGAGCAATTCGCTGGCGCCGATCGCCTGCGGCGCAGGCGGCGGCGCGTAGGGCTCGGCGTGCAGGGTGTCGGGATCGACCCGGTACTCGCGGCCGTCGGCGGCGACGAAGCCGAGCCGGCCCTGCGCATCGTCGAAGTGCACATACTTCGGTTCCGTAGGCAGCAGCCCGGCCAGCGCCGGGTTGGCGTCTTCCAGGGCGGCGACCGCGTCCGGCGCCTCGCGCGATGCCAGGTCCACCACCGCCAGCCGCGTGGTGAACAGCCACAGGCGGCGGCCGTCGTAGCCCAGCAGGCGGCTCTCGTTGCGCAGCGTAAAGCCGTCGGCGCGCCCGACGAGCGTGTGCGACCAGATCGGCCGCGCGCCGGCGGCGTCGTGGACGACGAGGTCCAGCCCGTGCTGCCGCCGCTCCTCCATCAATCGATTGCGCCATGGCGGCAGGCGCTCGGCCAGCACCAGGGTGAACAGGAGGTCGTCGCCATCGGCGCCGGTGATCCGCAGCGAGTCGCCTTGCCGGTCGCGCTCGAGAAGCGGTTCGACCGCGCTCCAGAACAGGTAGGCGCCCACGCCCACAGCGAGCAGTACGCCGAATGCCAGCACCTTTGCGGCGAACGTCGGGCGGCGTTGCGGCGGCGCTTTCGTTGTAGCGTGCACGATCGATACCCTCGGCGTCAGCGGGTGACGGGATGACAGACAGAGCGGGACTATTCCATGCAACGCGAATTCAACGTCGCGACGGCCAGTGTCATCTGCGCCATCGGTGAAGCCATATCGGCGGGGCTGGCCGAATACCTGAAGACCGATGCCGACATCACGGCGTATCTGGATGCGTGTTTCGACGAGGCGCCCGATGATCCGGCGTTCCTGCTGCACGCGCTGGGCACGGTTGCGCGTGCCCGCAACATGAGCCGGCTTGCGCGCGACAGCGGCCTTACCCACGAGGGCCTGTACAAGGCGCTCTCGAGCGATGGGAGCCCCAGCTTCGGCACGTGATGAAAGCCGCCGGCGCGATGGGCTACCGGTTCGCGCTGGTGCGGAAGGGCGGGCAGGCCGGCAGGAAAGGCGGGCCGGTGACGAAGGGCGAGCGCATCGGGCCGCGTGTGGCGTCCAGGGCGCCGGCCAGAAGGACGGCGGCGCGGGCAAAGCGCTGAGTTCCCGATCGGCGCCTGCCGCGGATGGACCCCGGCCGATCAGCAGGTGGAGAATCCGATACCTCTACTCGTTCACAGCGATTAATCGAAGGGCCGCTTCGATCATCCGTTCCGGTGCCAGCGGATCGTGCGGCAGCGGAATGTCGGGCTGCAGCCCGACCATCGCGGTGTCCCCGCTGGGCCGGTAGATGACGTGGATCGGCGAGGTTGCTCGCTTCGAGAAGTGCGGCCTCGATGCGGCGCGCATCTGGTGGGACCGCACGCCGACGAGGTGATCAATCCGTTCGCCCTGGCGATACGGTACGGCCTCACCGCGCGTCAGCTCGAGGTCACGGTGTTCGCCTATCCCAGCGCTGCTTCCGACATCGGGTACAGCCCTGAATCGAGTAGGCCAGCCTCATGCCCGCAAGGTGATGGACCGGCATGTGCCGCCGACAGACGCCCGGGTTGCACGACCGATGCACAAGCATTCAAGTCACAGGAACACGAGAATCGCGAACCGTGCCCGGACTGCGCCCGACAGGGTGGGATACAGTGCAATCGGATCGGCCAAATGCGGATTGGAGAAGAGGCGGAGCCGCGGGACAAGCCGACAAGATGGGAAAACATCTTGGGGCGATGTGGGGCTTTTCGTGTTCGATGTGCCGGGATGGGCAGCGCATGCCCGATGTCGCGGGACGGTGAGTCGCTCGCCCGCCGCGACGATGCAGATCACGGCACGCATCGGTCTGCCACGAGAACGTGCTATTTGAAGCGAGTAACGAACCGTCGATGGGTGCCGGTATAGGGAGTTCGTGGCAACGCACTGGCGGGGATGCTCCGCGGTGGTTGGATGATTCGTCTGTGCTCAGGAGTGAGAGGAACCGTCTCCGGTATTTCGAGGCGGCGAGTCGCGTGAACAACGGATGCACTCTGTGTTGGGGAATGAAATTGGTTCGGATTTACGATCTCGCCATGAAGGCAGTGGCGCGGACAGGTGTGCTGGTCGCACTTGCAGTGACTCCGTCTCACGCTGCGCACGCCACTGAGCAGCTTGTGGTCCGCCACTATCAGTCGGCGGACGGACTGCCAGTGAGCAGTGCCACAAGCGGCCATGTAGACAGCAACGGATTTTTATGGCTCGCAACGCACGATGGTCTGGTGCGTTTCGATGGCAAGGCGTTCAAGGTCTACAACACCTTCAATTCCCCGGCGATACGAAACAACAGGATCGTCGACATCTACCGGGGGAAGACAGGGCGCTCGTATGCACTGACAGCCGACGGAGACCTGTTGCACCTGGACGTCGGTGGAGTGCGACGTATCGGGCTGGGAACAGGTGCACCGGCTTCAATCGTCCGTGCTGTCTACGAGGAGCCGTTCTGCGTCACCACCGCGCAGGGCCTGTTCTGTGAAGAGGAGAACGGAGATTTCAGCCTGCGCCTGCCTTTTGAAACCGGTCTCGAGGCGGCGGCGGCCTTTCCAGTCGCCGAAGACCAATTCTGGCTGCTCATTCCGGACAAGGGGATCGTGTTACAGACGGGGCGGGAACGCCGCTTGCTGTTCGACGATGCGCATGCCTATACGACGCCCGTCTTGCTGCCCAAGGCGAAAGTGGGGCGTGATGGACGTCTGACTGTCACCTGGAAAGGAGGCCTTTTACAAATTGAGCGTGACGGAGAGTCGCGTTGGGTCATGAGCAATGCGGAGGAGCCGATCCATGTCGTCCAACTTCGTCAGGATCGCGATGGAACCCTGTGGGTTGGAACAGATAGGGGGATTTATCATGTTGATCATCAGGTGCTTCGTCTGTTCAGGGGATTGAACGACGAACGCGACCCGGTGCCATCGCAGAGCTGGCGTGCGCCGGACGGCGCGCTTTGGGAGTGTCTCGGGGGACGTCTTTTCAGGGAGGGGGTCCTTGTCCTGGATAGCGATGGGATGGTCAATGACGTCAGCTTCGATGCTGCAGGGACCGCATGGGTCAGTACCTTACGAGATGGTGTTTATGCGTTATCGCGCCCGCGAGTGGAGACGTTTGGCGTTGCGGATGGATTGTTTGCCGACAACGTGTATACCGTGGCACGTGACACGAAGGGGACGATGTGGCTCGGCAGTCTCAACGGTCCGGTGCAGGCGGTTGGTGCCGGCGGAGATATCAGGCGTTACGGGCTTGAGAGTGGACTTCCGGGGCTGAATCCTTGGGCGGTAACGGTGGCGCCGGACGATGCGATATATGTCGGGACGTATAGCCCGGGACTGTTCCGAAAGGAGGAGGGAGGAAACCGGTTTGAAAAGGTTCGCTTGCCCGGGCCCTTGTCGCGCGCGCGGATATTGGCGCTGAGCTTCGACCGTGCGGGGCGGTTCTGGCTAGGCACGACAAAAGGAGTCTGGCGTCGTGAAGGCGCGTCCTGGCGCAGGGTTTGGCCGGAAAATGAAGATGTCGGAGTCCACGCCATATTGCACGATGTCGATGGAGGTGTCTGGTTTGGAGCGGTGAGCGGTTTGTGGCGACGGCGGAACGGCGTTGTCGAAGCGGTCGCCGCCGATGTCATCGAGGGCGTGGCGGTGCGTGGTTTGCTGCAGGATCGCGGTGGTGCAATCTGGGCGAGCACGGAAGGGTACGGACTGGTTCGTATCAACACCTCGGCATCCGCCGACATGACAGTCGCGAGATTGGGGCGCGCGGAAGGCCTGCCGTCGGACAGTCCACATTCCGTGCTCGAGGATGACGATGGAAATCTATGGGTCAATAGTAATCAAGGAGTTTTCAGGGTTGCGAAGGAGAATCTGCAGGACTGGATCTCCGGTTCGGCCCCAACGATTACACCGTTGATATTGGGACTTTCCGACGGGGTGACGGAGCTGGAAGGGAATGGCGGACTGCAGCCTGCCGCTGCATTCGATGTGCAGGGGCGGATGTGGTTTCCGTATCAGCGTGGTGTCATCCGGATCGATCCGGACAGATTCTCCTGGACAAGGAAGGCGCCCGTGCCCGTGATCGATGGCCTCGAGGCCGGCGGAACCACGTTCGCCGCGGGTACGGTTTCCTTGCCGGTCGGGACCCGTTCGGTGAGTATTCATTACAGCGCATCGGACCTCCACGACGGGAGAGCCGTTCGATTCCGATATCGCATTTTTCCTGATGACGGGCGTTGGGTGGACGTCGGCGGCCAGCGGGCCGTATCCCTGGCTTCGATGCCGCCGGGAGACTATCTTTTCGAGCTGATCGCCGCCAACGGCGATGGGGCCTGGTCGACTGCCCCGGCGACTTTGGCGTTCACCGTCCCCGCGCGATGGTACGAGACAGCATATTTCAGGCTGTCGATTGCAGCTTGCCTGGTCGGGCTGATCTTTCTGATGGCTCAACAACGCGTCCGTGGCGCTCGCAGGCGTGCCGAGGACCTCGGCCGGCAAGTCGAGGCCAGGACCAGGGAGTTGCGTATTGGAAAACGCCAGGTCGAGGACGCGCTGATGAAGCTGTCCGAAAGTCACCGTGTCATCGAGGAGAAGAACCTTCGCCTGGCGGATCAGGCTTCGCGGCTGGAGAAGATCAACAACTTCCGTGCGCGCCTGTTCGCCGACGTCAGCCACGAGTTGCGCACGCCGCTGATGCTGGCCAGCATGCCCCTCAAGGAGATCGGGCGGAAAGCGCTCAATCTGCCCCAGGCCGATCATCGACGGCTGGCTCTGTCCATTTCGCAGATGGATCGGCTGACGCTGTTGGTGCAGCAGATGTTGTGCCTGGCGCAAGCCGAAGCCGGCCAGCTCAAACTGAGCATCACTTCCTTCGATGTCTGCCAGTTGCTGAAGGAGATCGTCGACGGATTCAGGGTGTTGAATGAGAAATCGGCTCTCCGCTACGAGATTCACGACGATGCAGTCTTTCTGCCGATATTCGCCGACCGCGATCGCCTCACGACGGTGCTCGACAATCTGCTAGACAACGCCAGCCAATACGCGCCCCCCGGCAGTGTCGTCGATGCGCGCCTGAGCGTCGACGCGGCGGCCGAAATGGTCCGGATCGTCGTCAGCGACTCGGGCCCCGGATTTTCTCCGGCGCTTGCCAAGAACCTGTTTCGACGTTTCTTCAAGGGCGAGGCCAGCCCGCGCGCCGGCCGCGACGGCCTCGGAATCGGCCTGGCCACGGCGAGGGAACTGGTCGAGCTGCATGGTGGCGAAATCGGCGCATCCAGCAGACCGGGGGAAGGTGCGAGCTTCTGGATTACCCTGCCGCTGGGCAGCGCCCACGTCTCCCTGGATGAGTTGGATCCGGGGCCGACGCAGGTGGCGGTTCCGATGCGGGCAGCCAATGGCGGATCGGCCAGGGCAAGAAAGGTGTTGATCGTCGAGGATCATTCCGAGCTTGCCAATTATCTCGGGCATCGCCTGGGGGAATATTGTCCGGTGCAGGTGGTGGCCGATGCCGAACAGGCGCTTGGATGGCTGGCGCAGGAAGCGTTCGGGATGGTGGTCGCCGATGTCGTGCTGCCCGGCATGAGCGGGATTGCCCTGTGCAGGGACATCAAGGCCGACCAGCGCCTTGCCGACTTGCCAGTGTTGCTGATGTCGGCGCGGGCGGAGTCGGCCCGCAGCGAAGAGGGGCTGAATGCTGGAGCAGAGGCGTATCTGGTCAAGCCGTTCAGTTTCGAGGCGCTTCTCAACGCGATCTCCCGTGCGTGGCCTGATGCCAGCCTTTATTTCAGAAGTGATGACAGGATTGTTTCCGAAGCGGGGATGTCGCCGTTGTTGTCGCCGGCGCTGAACGCGCTTTCCGACCCCGATTTCAGCGTCGGGAGTTGGGCTCGACAGTCTTACCTGTCCGAACGGCAACTGCGTCGCAGGGTGATCGAGTTGACAGGGCAGTCGCCGGTGGCGTGGCTGCGCGAGCAGCGGCTGTTGCGGGTCAGAAAGCTGATCAGCGACGGGACCTGCCGGGCCTTGTCGGAGGCGGGGGCCAAGGTCGGCCTGGACAACCCCGGCTACCTGTACCGCATCTATCGCGCCCGCTTCGGGGTAGCGGAAGACTAGATCGAGTCGCGAAGCGTCGCGCTGCCTCTGCGATTGACGGGCAATCGTGCATCGACGAGTCGTTGTCGCCAGAAAAAATGTGACTGCAATCGCGGTTCTGCGTGGTTGGCCGATTTCTGCATGTGCGTGTCCGTTCTGTTCCTGTCCTGCAACCGAGGCGCCTTCTAGCCTCGAGATCGGTTCCCGGGCATTGCCGGTAGCGATCGTGGTGGTGGACGAGAGGACCGACGTCCGCATCGTCGCCGGGACTCGTACTTCATACATAGGGACGGCTCGTCGTGAAGAACACCAAGCCTGTCGCACGCGCTCCCGTCGCCGTGGAGACAGATGAGTGGAGTCGCTGCAAGGGTTCGCTGCCCTCGGAGGCGAGCGATGCTCGATAGCCTGGACGAGACGGTCGAGGCGGTGATCAGGGCCGGCATACCACCGCGGCTGGAGGACCAGATCGCGATCAGCTTTGCCAGGCCGGACACCGACTTCGCGGCGACGATTCCCACCTTGAACCTGTTCCTGTACAGGATCACCGAGAACCAGGAGTTGCGCAATCGCGTGCCGACGGCGGAGCTGCAGGACGGCACCTACACCGGAGGCCTGGCGCCGGTGCGCGTGGATTGCAGCTATCTGGTGACCGCCTGGGCCGCGGCCGGAGACCAGGCTCCCGAGAAGACCGAACATCGCCTGCTCGGCTGGGCGCTGAAGCTCCTGCTGCAACAGCGTTACGTGCCGGACGACCTGCGAAAGGGCGTGATGAAGATGCAGTCCATGTCGCTGCCGACGGCGACGATCCAGAGCCCGGCCGAGCCGCGCGGGGACTTCTGGCTCGCGCTCGGTGGCAAGCCGCGCGCCGCGCTGGAATACAAGGTGACCATCGGCGTCACGCCGGGCGAGACGAAGGATCTGGGGCCGCCCGTGCAATCGGCCGTGTTGGACATGCAAACGTTCCGGGCGGAGGTCGACGATTCGCCCGTCGCGGAGGACTCGTCGTGATCCAGCCGCGCCGCTTCGAATGGCGCCGCCGTGGCGTTACGAAGACCATACAGCGTCAATGAGTTGGTTGAACCCCGTTTCCGGTATCGATTCACCGTGTTGTGGCCAAGCGCCGCTTGATCACGGTTCCAGCTGATAAAGGACGTGACATGACTACCTATCAAGCTCCCGGTGTGTACGTAGAAGAGGTGACTCCCGCTCCTGGTCCGATTCAGGGGGCGAGTACCAGCGTTGCCGCATTTGTCGGTGCGACCCAAAGCGGACCCGTCCCCAGGACAGTCCACGCGGTGAGCAGCTATCGACAGTTCGTCGACCTGTTCAAGGATCACGACAACAAGTTGCCCGCCCACGATGTGGGGCTCGACCTGCTGGCGAACAGCGTCTACGGCTTCTTCAACAACGGCGGCGCGCGCTGCTACGTAACGCGAGCAGCGTCACCCTCTCAGGGAGACGAATCCGGAAAGGAAAAAGCCCAACAAAAAGCCAAGCAGTATCTGGCCGAGAAGATCCTCGCGGCCGTGACAGATCTGCTTAAAAATCACGGCCGTGAACTGGCTTCCGCAGAGAAGAAAAAGCTGAAGGATGAGTTGCAATCGAAACTGCCGATTGTCAACAGCCCGTCTTCTTTGTCTCCCCTCCAGAAGGCTCTGGAGAGCTGGCTAAAGGAACACTGGAAGGACATCGCCGCCAATCTGACCGACGACTTGAAGAGTTTGCTGAAAGTCTGGCTGCAAGCCCAGGAGCAAACACACAGGGACGCCATTATCACTGACACCATCTGTAAAACCGATATCCGTAAAGCCCTGGCCGCACTGGAGCCGCATGACGATATTTCGATCGTTGCCGCGCCGGGTATGACGGACCCTTCACAGTGGGAGGATTTGATCTCTCACTGCGAAACCTTCGAGCCGAACCGTTTCGCTGTCCTGGACGCGCCCAATGACGCGGACTGGGCCGCCACCCCGCCAAAATCCCGCGACCTGCCCCAGAAGTCAGACTACGCGGCGATCTATTATCCCTGGGTCAGGGTCGCGGATGCGATCAGTGGCAAGGAGGTCGCTGCACCTCCAAGCGGCCACGTCGCTGGCGTCTATGCCCGGGTGGACGCCCAGCGTGGCGTGTTCAAGGCCCCGGCGAACGAGTCCGTCTACGGTGCGTTGGACCTCCAGACCTACATCAGCAGCAACCAGCAAAAGCAGCTGAACGACCCACTCGCCATCAACTGCATTCGAAGGCTCAATGGCGGCATCCTGATCTGGGGAGCGCGCACCGTACAGGCGCAGGACACCGATCCGTTCAAGTACGTCAGCACCCGCCGTACCTTCAATTACATCCGCCAATCGCTCGAGAGCGGCATGCAATGGGCGGTGTTCGAGCCGAACACTCCGGCGCTCTGGGGGCAGATCGTTCGCAACGCAACGTCGTTCCTGACCAAGCTGTGGCAGTCCGGCGGCCTGTTCGGCAGCACGGCGGCGGAGGCCTTCTACGTCAAGTGCGACGAAGACACCAATCCTCCCGACGTGCGTGCATCGGGCCAGGTCGTTACCGAGGTGGGGGTGGCGATCTCCCAGCCGGCCGAGTTCGTCGTGTTCTACCTGGGCCTGACCACCGGCTCGGCCACGCCGACCAGCTGAGGGTGCCGTCGTGTCCGTTGCTGCCGGAGCCCTTTCTCGACCGCGCGTCGTCCCCGCTGAAGCGGCGGAGGCGATCCCCGGCGTCTACCTGCCGCCGCAGCGCGACTCCTCCGCGGTCGAGCCTCCCCGGACGGGAACGCCCGCCTTCCTGGGCGTTCGGGGAATCGACCGCGTGATTTGCCTGGACAGCTGGGGCGCCGCCGTCGACAAGCTCGAGACGGTGACCGGCAAGGCTCCCTATGCGGTCCGGGGTTTCTTCGCCAACGGAGGACGCCGCTGCTACCTGGTTCCGGCGGGCGGTCAGCTGTCGTCGAACCCGGCCGAGCTCAACCTGTCCGAGTTGGAGCGCGTTGGCGACTTCGATCTCGTGTGCGCGCCGGACCTGGCGACGTTGCCGGCGGAACAACTCGCCCGGGCGCATGCCCGGATACTGGCCTGGTGCGCGCGTGACGGATGGCGTTTCGTCATCCTCGACGCGCCCCAGGCTGCCAGCGATCTCGCCACCTATCGCCGTGCGCTGGACGACGCCCTGCGCGGACAATCGTCCGAGGTGCCATCGTTCGGCGCCGGATACTACCCGTGGCTGCGGGTCGCCGATGCGCGCGTCTCTTCCGGGGATACGGGAAGCTCGTCCGGTCGCGGCGGGGCCAGCCTGGTTTCGGTGCCATCCTCCGGTCACGTCGCCGGGATCTACAGCCGCACCGACCGCGACAAGGGTGTCTGGTCGGCACCCGCGAATGAAGTGGTGGTGGGGGCGATGGCACTCGACGGCGATGAACCACCGGCGGCTGCGAGCACCGCGGGTTTCAATGCCGTGCGCAGCTTTCGCAAGCGCGGGATCCGCGTCTGGGGTGCGAGAACGCTTTGCGACGGCTCGGCCTTTGACTACCTGACCGCGCGCCGGACGTTGCAGGCGGTGGCACGTCGCCTGGAGCAGGTCCTCACCCCCATCGTCTTCGAGCCCAACACACCGCTTTTGTGGATGAGGATCAATCGTATCGTCAGCGCCCAGCTCGACGATCTGTACCGCAGCGGTGCGCTCGCAGGGAACACGCCCGAGGAAGCCTACTTCGTGCGCTGCGATGCGGATACCAATACATCGCAGGCGCGGGTACAGGGACAGGTTGTCGCCGAGGCCGGGATCGCGGTGGTCGCCCCGGCGGAGTTCATCACCATCGATATTCGGGTAGGCGAGAACGATCTCGCCATTTTTCAACACGTTGGAGGATAAGCAGCCATGGCCCAGACAGACCCGTTCCGGGGATACAACTTCAAGGTCGAGATCGACGGCATTACCAGCACCGCGTTCAAGGAGTGCGGCGGGCTGGACAGCTCGACGGGGGTCGTGACCTATCGCGAGGGCACCGATCCGACGCTCGGCCAACGCAAACTGTCGGGCCTTCTATCGGTTTCGAACGTCACTCTGCGCCGCGGGATCACCAGCGATCACTCGCTCTGGGACTGGCGCCAGAGCGTCGCTTCCGGAGATCTGCAGCGCCGCGACCTGTCGATCGTCCTGATGGACGACAAGGGCGAGGAACAGATCCGCTGGAACCTGCAGAACGCCTGGCCCGCGCGATGGAACGGCCCCAGCTTTGACGCGACTTCCGACGCCGTCGCCATCGAGGCGCTGGAGCTGACCCACGAGGGTGTCGAGGTCCAGACGTGGTAACGACGATAGAGTTTCCCTTCGTTCTGCCCAGCGGTTACACCGACGATGAAGGTGTGGTGCACCGCGAAGGGAACATGCGGCTTGCGACCGCCTACGACGAGATCGCACCGCTCAACGACGCCCGCGTCCGGAACAACCCAGGCTACCTCGTCATCATCCTGCTGTCCCGCGTCATCAACAAGCTGGGGGGGCTGAGGCACATCAATACCCGGGTCATGGAAGGTTTGCCGTCGCAGGACTTCGTCTATCTGCAGGACCTGTACCGGCGGATCAACGAGCAGGGTCACGCACGCCTGCCGGTGAGTTGTCCGCATTGCCACGAGCAGTTCGAGGTGGAGGTGCAGCCTCCGGGGGAAGCATGAGCTACCCCTCGGACCGTCTGTTCGAGGAGGTAGCGTATCTGTCCCGTTATCTACATTGGTCGTACGACGAGGTCATGCGCCTGGACCATCTGGAGCGGCGGCGCTGGGTCATGCAAGTGGCGGCCGTCAACGGAGAACTCAACCGTGCGTGCAACTGAAGTCGGGTTGCCGTCGTGGTGGAGATCGACCGAGGGAAAAGCAGCGAGGGTCATGTCATGCCGATAGGGTTGAATGCAGCGCTGGCGGTCGCCAAGGAGCAACTCGGCGTGCGGCTCGATCCGCATCTCGGGAACAACTTCTTCGTGGAGGTCGACGGCCTGCTTGTCGGCAGCTTCAGCACGGTACGCGGCCTGCAGAGCGATGTGAAGTTGACGGAACATGACGAGGGTGGCGTCAACGGGTACCGCCATCAGTTTCCCGGGCAGGTGAGTTACCCGCGGCTGGTGCTGGCGCGTGGGGTGACCGAGCTGGACACCATGTACAGTTGGTACGCCCGCGTATGCCGCGGCGAGTTCGAACGCCGCGACGTCACGGTGATGTTGCTGGACCGCAGGCGCGTTCCGGTGATGTGGTGGAACGTCAAGGCCGCGTTGCCGGTCAAGTGGGTCGGCCCGGACTTCGATGCGTCGCGATCGACCCAGGTGGCCGTCGAGAGCGTGGAGTTGGTCCACCGCGGCATCGTCAAGCCGTTGCTCAGCCGGGGCGCGAGTGCCGCCCACGCGCTGGGTGAGGGGATCAATACGGTGGTCGAGTCGCAATGAGCGAGGAAGCGCCAGCCATGGAGCTTCGGGACGGGGCCGGGCGGCCCTGCTGGGTGTCGCATCTGGATCGCAGCCTGGTGGCGCGCCTCGCGCGCCGGCCGACGGTCATCCCGCCCGCGCTGGGCGACAGGATATGGCGATCCATCGAGTACTTCACGGCGCGTGCGCGCATGCTGGCGCAATCGCTGATC
Organism: Luteimonas salinilitoris; assembly: GCF_041300785.1. Classification (NCBI taxonomy): domain Bacteria; kingdom Pseudomonadati; phylum Pseudomonadota; class Gammaproteobacteria; order Lysobacterales; family Lysobacteraceae; genus Luteimonas; species Luteimonas salinilitoris. The sequence continues at coordinate 206,985 of NZ_JBFWIB010000005.1, read as the reverse complement.
GACCGCGTATCGCCCACCGAGCGGTGGGTCAACGATATGCCCATCGTGCACGTAAGCTGGCAGCAGCCTTTCCAGTCGCCGGATCCGGACGCGTCGAGCGCATCACCTGGCCGGAACGGCGCGCCGCCGCCCGTGGCGACCGTGATCGGAGCGGCGCGCCGTTCGGGAATCGAGCCCGGAACGTCACCGGCATCCGCCAAAGCGCCGCCGCAACTCCCCGCCGTGACTTCCACCGCGGACCTGGCCGGGATGGCGCGTTCGAGGAACGGGACGGTTCCGGCTCCGGGACAGGGGGAGGACCACGATGCGCACGGCGGTCGTCCAACGGCCGCGTCGTCGGTCTCCCGCGAATCGGCAGCGCCTGCACGTCGACTGCAGCCGGCGGACACGCCGGGAGATGACGGCGCGGTCACGCTGAGGATGCCGCCCGGCAGGCGGCGCACGGCGCCCCAACGCACCTCGGTCCATTCCACTTCGGCCGTCGACATGGACCGGCCACCCACGAGTCGGACGATGACCGGTCGTTCCTCCCCGACAGTTCGCGAAGAGGCCGCCGACGCCATGCCGGAAGTGCGAGGGCAGCGGCCCGCGTCCATCGCTGCGCTCCCGGCGGAGGGCGGCGTGTTGCCGGCCGAAACGAAATCGGGGCCTGTCGCGGCCGAAGCGGCGCTTCGGTCGGGAAGCGGATCCGGGCCCGACGCATTGCCGGTCCCGGCAGAAGTAACCGAGTCGCCCGCCGTAACCCGGCAACCGCACAGGCTACCCCACGCGGTCGCGGCCAGCGGAAGAGAGGCGTCCACTCACGGGCCGGCGCGATTGTCGCCTCTGGACGAATCGAAGACGGTCGGTTTCGCGGCGATCACGACGGCCGATGCGGCGCGGCTGATGGAAGCACCGGGCAGGGTTGTGTCGCCTGCACGGTCGAATGAGCACGCCGGTGACGGCGTGGTCGCGTCGAGGCCACCGCCTGACAGGGTGCGTGCGCCAATCCGGCACACTCCGGCGTATTCCGAAGGCGTCCGGCAGCCGGCGATTCCTCCTGGCCACGATGGCCCGCTCACCGATGCTGCCCCACGGCAAGGTGCGTCTTTCGGTGCGGGAGCAACACCGCAAACGGTGCTGCCCTATGCCGGGCAGGCGAGTTTGCTACCGTCGGGTCCGGCCGGGTCGCCCGATGCGTCGCGGCCGGGAGCAGAAGGCATTGGAGGCCATTCGAACGATCCGGCCGGCTTGCCCGCGCCGGATTCGCCGCATGCTCCGGCACCGTCCACGAGTACCGGCACGCAGCGTGAAGATGAGCCTTCGCGTCATGCGCTGCGGGCGCTGATCGACATCGATCAGCTGTCCCGGCAGGTCGAGAGAAGGATCACGAAGCGGCTCGCCATCGACGCCGAACGCCGGGGAGGGTGGTCGTGACGCTGGAGAAGCTCACCATCGACTACGAATCCGACGGCAGGCGCGAGAGTCTGGAGGCGCTGTTCAACCCCGGCAGGCTCGTCTTCCGGCGCGGCGCCGACTGGGAGACCGTCGACGCTGCCAGGGCCGACGGACTCAGGGCGCTGAAGTTCAAAGGTCGCCAGTCGCCCACCCTGGCGCTCGACCTGTTCTTCGATACCTACGATGCCCCGGATACCGGGTCGATGTCATGGGCCCGATCGCTGAAGCCCTTCGCCAGCGTGATGCGCAATGCGCCGTCCAACGTTCTCGACAGGACGCGGGCGATCGATCGACTGACGGCCGTCGACAGGGAGAGGCACGAGCCCCCGACGTGCATCTTGCGCTGGGGAAGGAACGTCCTGTTCTGCGGCGTTCTCACGGGGGCGGACACCACGGTCACCCTGTTCCTTCCGGACGGTACGCCCGTGCGCGCCACGGTGAGCTGTCGCTTTACCGCCCGGGAGGTTCGCCAGAGGGAACTGCATTCGGCGGACGTCGCCAAGAAATACACCGTACAGCCGGGCGACACGCTGTCGCTCATCGCCTCGACCGTGTACATGGATCCGCGGCGCTGGCGACCGATCGCCAGGGCGAACGCCCTGGATGACCCGCTGCGCCTGACGCCCGGACAAATCCTGTTGATCCCCAAGCTCCGAAGCTGACCGACTTGAGTGACTGATTTAAGCCGATTGATTGACACAACGCCATGAACCTTCCCGCCAATCCTCTGATCGCCGACTACCAGGTCAAGGTCAACCGCGTGCCGCTCGATCCCGCGGCGACGATCGACGTGCTCGGGGTTACGGTGCTGGACGATATCGCGGGGCCTTCGATGTTCACTTTGCGTCTGGCGACCTGGCGCCAGGCGACGCAGGCCTATACCTGGGTGGACAGCGATCTGTTCGTGATCGGCGCCGAGGTCGAGGTTTCGCTCGGCTACATCGACCGGCTCGATCCGATCATTTCCGGTGAGATCACCAGTCTCGAGCTGAGCCTTGGCTCGGAGGAGCAGCCGCAGCTGTTGGTTCGCGGCTATGACCGTCGCCACCGTCTGCTGCGCGGCGATCACACGCGGACCTTCGTGCAGATGTCCGACAGCGACATCGCCGCCCAGATCGCCCGCGACAACAGCTTGACGCCCCAGGTGGTGGACAGCCGCGTCGTCCACGAGCACATATGGCAGCACGCCCAGACCGATCTCGGTTTCCTGTCCACCCGGGCCGCGGCCATCGGCTACGAGGTCATGGTGGAGGACAAGACCCTCTATTTCCGCCCGCACCAGACGACTGCCGAGCCCGTCCTGGAGCTCACCGCGAGCTGCGACATCGAGTCGTTCGAGTTCAGGATGACCAGCCAGGGCCAGGTGGACACCCTGGAAGTCAGCGGTTGGGATGTCGGCACCAAGCAGGCGATCATCGGCCAGGCGCGGAGCGGTCAGTTGCAGGCGATGGGCGGGACGCTGGGCGCGGATCTCGCCGAGCAGGTGTTCGGTACCAGTTGCGGAGTGCGTACCGATCAGGCGATCAATTCCCAGGACGAAGCGAACAGCGCCAGCCAGGGGCAGTTGGCCACCCGAAGCCTGGCATTCGTTTTCGGCGAGGGCGTCTGCGTCGGACGCACCTGCTTGCGGGCGGGAAGCGTCGTGACCCTGAGCGGTCTGGGCGACCGCTTCAGTGGGCCGTACTACATCACGCGAGCGCGGCATAGCTGTTCCTCCGGGAACGGCTATCAGACAACGATCACGGTACGGAGGAATGCATCATGACGATGCAGGCATCGAGTGCCTGGCCGGAGGCGGCGCGCGTTCCTGGACAGCACGTTCCCGGGCGGATCTACGGCGCGGTCGTGGGGATTGTGTCCAACAACGTCGATCCGGAGGGCATGGGCCGGGTCAAGGTTCATTTCCCGTGGCTCAGCACCGAGGACGAGAGCGGCTGGGCCCGGATCGCGACCCCGATGGCGGGCGACAACCGCGGTGTCTGGATGCTGCCCGAGGTCGGCGACGAGGTGCTGGTGATGTTCGCGCACGGCAACATCGACCAGCCCTATGTGATCGGTGCGCTGTGGAACGGCGTCGATGCGCCGCCCGACAACAACGACGACGGGTTGAACAGCCGCCGGGTCATTCGTTCGCGCAGCGGCCACACCCTGACGTTCGACGACACCGAGGGCGCCGAGACCATCACCATCAGCGACGTCACGCAGAAAAACAGAATCGTCATCGACGCCAGCCAGGACACCATCACGATCGAATCGGCCGGCCGGATGAACCTGTCGGCGGCCCAGGGTATCGATCTGAAGAGCGACGGCGAGGTTGCCATCGACTGCGAGAAGTTCTCGGTGTCGGCGAAAACGTCCTACGACGTGCAGGCGAAGGGAAGTGGAAGCCTGTCGGCGGAGAGCGGCCTGGACATCGAGTGCATGACGGGCGTGCGGATCAACAAGGGCGCATTGGAGGTGACCTGATGAGCTATCTGGTGACAGTCGCCAATACCGTGTTGTGCAGCCACGGGGGCAAGGCCAGTCCGACGCTGCCCAACATGCGCGTGCGGGCGGGCGGCGAGCCTACCGTGACCCAGCCGCCGCCGTATCTCGTCGAGGGTTGTCCGTATGTCACGCCAGCGGGGGTCCCGCTGCCGTGCATCTCCGCCTCGTGGCTGACGGGCGCGCTGCGCGTCCGGTCCACGGGTCGGCCCGTCCTCCTGATCGGCAGCAAAGGCATCACCACGCCCAACGGCGTTCCGGCGAGCATTCTGCACGCGCAGATGCGGGTGCGGGGGCGGTGAGCATGGCATCGGACAAGCACGAGCGAGGATTTCTCGGCACCGGCTGGAATTACAGCCTGTACCCGGCCGTTCCCGCGGACGCCGGCGTCGGTCTGGACGAGAACCAACGCATCGCCGAGGCCAATGGGGAAGAGGTTGTCCACCAGTCGATCTGGCTCATTCTCAGCACGGCCATCGGCGAGCGCGTCAGCCGTCCGGACTTCGGCTGCGCCATCCATGACCTGGTCTTTTCTCCGATCAACGCGGCCACGATGGGGCAGGTCGATCATGCCGTGCGTCAGGCCCTGGAAGTGTGGGAGCCACGCATCGATCTGCTGGACGTCCGCGCCGAGCCGTCGCAGGGGTCGGCCGGCGCCGTGACGATCGAGGTTCTCTACGTGATCCGCACGACCAACAGCCGCTTCAACATGGTCTATCCCTTCTACCTCACGTCACCCGAGTCGGTATGAAACGCCTCGATCCTCCCGACATCGATTCCCGCGACACCGCCGACGTGATCCGGCAGACGTCCACGTTGGCAAGGAAGCTGTCCGGCTGGTCTCCTCCGGAGGACGAGGCCGACGCGGGCACGGCGTTGATCGGTGCCTTCGCCACCATGGCGCAGCAGGTCATCACGCGCCTCAACCAGATGCCGAACCGGCATTTTCTGGCTTACCTGCGCATGTTGGGCCTCCAGCCGCGTCCGCCACGCGCGGCCGAAGTGCCATTGACCTTCACCCCGAGCGCCGGCGCACAGCAGGTGCGGGTCCCGGCCGGGACCCAGGTACGCGGGCAGCACCACGACGGGACCAGCGCCACGTTCTACACCAGCGACGCGCTCGAGCTGCTGCCTTCTCGTAAACAGGGGCTGTTGCGCGCGATCACCTATCAGCCGGACATTGACTACATCTCGGTCGATACCGCCAAGGCCACCGGAAGGGAAGCCGGTTACTACAGCCTGTTCACGGGCAGCGATTTTGTCGAACATGCAATCTATCTCGCCGCGGACGATGTACTGACCATTGCCGACGCCACGATCGAACTATCGATCGTGTTCTCGTCGGAAGACGACGCCGAGAGCTGGCAGGAATTGCAGGAGATTTCCGGTACTGAACCAAGGCCATTCGTGCTCTTGGAGTACTTCCACGACGACGGAGTGCAGACTGGGTGGAAGCCGCTCGACCCTGCACCGGGCTCCGTCACAGAAGGCAGCGATGGAAGCGGCAACTATTGCTTCCAGTTCGATCGCCCCGCGGATATGGCCTCTTGTGCGCTGCCGATCGCCTCGGAGGCGACCCGCGCCTGTTGGATCCGGGCCCGCCTGACCGCCTGGCCGTCAGATGCCATCCCTGCCTGGTGCGACGTGACGCTCAGTACAGCGGAGTCCGTGGAGATTCCCGACACCGCGCCCGATCAGATCCAGTTCAACGGCGTACCCATCGACACCAGCAAGGACTACTACCCGTTGGGCCAGCAGCCGGCCTTCAACGACTGCTGCACCCTCGTGTACTGCGCGTTGCCGAGCGCGTCGGATGCCACGGTGACCCTGCACGTGGCAGTTTCGGAGGCGAATGCGGATCTGCAGACGAATGACGATCCGACGCTTGCCTGGGAGATCGGCAACGGGGACACGTGGACTGCGATCGATCCCGAGTTTGGCGCCGACGATGTTGCCATACTGAAGGCGTCCGGAACGGCGACGTTTTCGTTACCCGCTGCGGCCGCCGGCACCGATTCGCCGGCGTTGCGCGTGCGGCTCGCGAGTGGCGATTATGGCAAGGGCATCTTTGTCGTTGCCTCCGACGGCACACGCGACGGCACACGCGTCGTCGACAACGGCTACCGCCCACCGATCCTGACAAGCATCACCGCCAGAGCCTCGTACACCCCCAGTGCGACGCCGGTCTGCGTGACCGACAACGGCGAGGGGCGCCAGTTGGAGGACTTCGAGCAGCCGTTGGTGCCCTTCCAGCTCCGGGACGATCAGGAGCCGGCGTTCTACCTGGCGTTCGGGGAGTCGCTCGGGCAGGCCTCGGTCTCGATGTATCTGGAAGTGGGGCCGCTGTCCTTGAAGGGGGTGACACGATCGGAACTGCAGGCGCTGCAAGGCGGCGGCGAGCCGGCCGAGGTGCAATGGGAGTACTACTCGGCGACGTTCGCCGACTGGCAGTTGCTGGAGGTCATCGACGGCACGCACGGCTTCGCCCAGGGCGGTTTCCTGCGCTTCGTCGCCCCGGCGGATCACGCGCGCAGCGCACAGTTCGGATCGGCGCCCCTGTACTGGTTGCGCGTCCGGCTGGTGTCAGGTGGCTACAAAGTGCCTCCACGCGCGGGGCGCGTACTGCTCAACAGCGTGGCCGCGAGCAACGCCCGGACGATCCGCGACGAGGTGCTCGGCTCCAGCCATCAGACGCCCGGCCAGACGTTCGTCCTCGCGCATACGCCGGTCCTGGCCGATCCCGAACTGGTCGTGTGCGAGCCGACGCCGCCTTCCGACGACGAATCGGCGCAGCCGGGCGTGGAGTTCGATCCGCTGGCAGTGGCGCCGGCTAGTGCGCGCTCCTGGGTGGACGATGCGGGCGGGACGGAAACTGCGGCCGATCTGGGCGCGGCGTGGGTGCGCTGGAAACAGGTGGGGAGCTTCGCTGCGTCGGGGCCGCAGGATCGGCATTACACGCTCGATCACGAGAACGGCACGGTCACCTTCGGCGACGGCAGGAACGGCATGGCGCCGCCCGCCGGCAAGAACAACGTCGTCATGGCGTGCTACCGGTCCGGGGGCGGCGCTGCCGGCAACCTGCCTGCCGGCGCCATCGATCAGCTCGTCACCGCGGTGGCCCATGTCGCCACGGTCGACAACTTCATCGCCTCCTCCGGCGGTGCGGACGGCGAGGACAGCGACGCCGTCATGGACTGGGGGCCCAGGGTGCTGCGCCATCGCGGGCGCGCCACGGCCCGGCAGGACTATGAAGATCTCGCCAGGCAGGGCTTCCCGCAACTCGCCAAGGTGAGCGCGATCACGCCGAGCTTCGATCCGACCGAGGGAGCCGGGTCGACCAGGGGTGCCGGACACGTGCTCCTCGCGGTCGTTCCCGATGACGACAGCGACCGTCCGGCGCCGTCGTTGGGCCTGTTGCAGCAGATTGGCGACTATCTGCGGGCGCGCATGCCGCCTGCAGTGCAACTGAGCCTGTCCGGCCCCGACTGGCTGGTGGTGAACGTCGACGTCACGGTGATCGCCAAACGCATGGACCGCACGGGAGCGCTGGAAGATGAAGTCGGGCAGGCGTTGCGCCGTTTCCTGAACCCGCTGTCCGGCGGGTTCGATCGCACCGGCTGGGCGCTGGGTCAGATCGTGCATGACTCGGATCTGATTCGTTATCTGGTCGCGCAGCCCGGAATCGACAGCGTGAGCAAACTCGACGTCACCCGGGCGCCGATGGTGCACCGCGCCGGGCACGACGACATGCTCGAGAAGACCGCCGACAAGCGCCTGACGGTGCTGCTGGTCTGCTCCGGCGACCACCGCGTGAAGGCTCTGTCGCCTGGGAGCGCATAGCCATGCCCATTGAGCTACCCGATCTCGACGACATCGACTACGACGACCTGGTCGCGGGCGCGATCGCCGCGCTGCCCGGCTACGGCTCGGACTGGACCGACTACAACGCCTCCGACCCCGGCATCACCGTGCTGGAGATGCTGGCCTGGCTGACGGAAATGCTGGTCTACCGCACCGACCGGATCCAGCCCCGCACCTATCTGGCGTTCATGCAGCTGCTGATGGGTTACGGCGAGTCCGCACTGAGCGATGGCGGCGCGGAGCAAACAGCGGGTGACGTGCAGGCGGCGTTGCACGGACGGTTCGAGGCCGAGCCGGAGCAGACGGTACGCGACGTGCTCCTGACGCTGCGCCGCCGCTACCGCGCCGTCACCGTCGATGACTACGAGCAACTGGCATTGATCACATTTCCTGAAACGCTGGCGGTCGAGCGGAACGCGTCGGTTGAGCCGATCGATCGCTTGACCTGTCTGTCCGGGAAAGACGCGACCGATACCAGCTCAGGAACCCCGGCCGACTTGCCGGGTGCCGTCAGCCTGGTCGTTTTGCCGAGGGCGAGCACTGCTGGCGATTCCTGGGTCGAACCGTCGAGCGATCTCGTCGACGCGTTGCTCGATTTCTTCGAGGACCGCCGGCTGATCACCACGACGGTGTGCGTGGCCGGTCCCCGTTTCGTTTCGCTACGTAAGGTCAAGGCGACCCTGTACATCGACGGCGACGCCCGCCCGCCGGGGGTTTTGCTGGATGCGCGTCGTGCGCTGTTCGAGTACCTGCATCCCGCCCGCGGCGGCAACGACCATGGCGGCTGGCCCTTCGGCCGGGCGGTTCGCAGCGCCGATCTGATGGCGCGGCTCGCCAACGTTGCGGGCGTCTCCTTCGTGGAGGACGTGACCGTGAAGACGAGCCCTTCCGGCGATGGCGACTCGGTCGCCCTCGAAGACGATCAGCTGCCGCAGTTGGCGATGGGCGACATCGACTTGAGCGCGAAGGTGCTGAAGGGTTCGTTGGGCCAGCAGGACAGCGATTGGGTCGACTGGAATCCGGAGGAGAACGGATGATGACGGATCTACGCGATACGGAGACAGCCAGCCGCTATTTGCAGTATCTGCCCGCGCCGCTGCAGGACGGGCGCTTCATCGGGCGCTTCCTGCTGGCGTTCGAGGCCATCCTGTCGGGCGGTGTGGTGGTGCGTTCCGAAGGCGGATCGGCGTCACGGCAAGAGAACGCTACGCTGGAACGCCTGCAGGGCCTGGGCGGGACCCTGGACGAAATCACTGCGTACTTTCAGCCGCAGGAGACGCCGCCAGATTTCCTGCCCTGGCTGGCCCGCTGGGTCGCGGTCGATCTGCGCGAGGACTGGTCGGAGTTGACGCGTCGCAACGTCGTGGCGTCCATCGTGCCGTTGTACATGCGGCGCGGGACGCGCAAGGGAATCGAACAGGCGATCAGGCTGTGCGTCAGCGAGACGGCGGACGTCCGCGTCGACGACAGTGATTCCGCGACGTATCCCTACCACTTCGAGGTCACCCTCACCATCGACGAGAACCAGTATCCGTCGACGCTGCAGCAGCTCTACCGCAAGGTGGAGGGCGCCATCGAGCTGCAAAAGCCCGCGCACACGTACTACAGCCTGGTGTTGCGGTATCCGTCGCTGGTGCTGCTGGACCAGCCTGATCTCAGCAATCCGACCAGGCGTGAGATGAGGCAGGCAACCAAAGGCATCTATGTGGCGATGAACACCGTGCTGGGCAGTGCTCCCGCGGATATGGAGACCGGCGAAAAACTCCAGGTTCCGGATTCATGACCGGGGCACTGTCACGACCGGTAGGAGCTCCGCCAACGGGTGACCCAGCGCCGCCGACCTTCAACGAGACCCTGGTTCCCATATATCGACAGGAAGATTGCCATGACCAACAAACCTGACGGCAAGCCGCCCGCTGACAAGCGGCGTCCTGTTTACGTTACCTCCCGGCTCCGTTACTTCGATGGGGAGTTCCTGAAGACCGAGGACTTCGTCGACGAACAGAACTACCACGTCGATCGCCAGACGCGACACGAGGCGCGTCTCCACGCGCCGGGCGTCCTCGAAGGGCTCAGGGTGTGGCAAACAGCCGACCAGATGAGTTCCTTGTCGGTGACCGTCGGCATCGGCAGCGCGCTCGACACCGAGGGGAACCAGATACTGATCAACAGGCCGACCGAGGTGGTCCTGGATCCGGTTGCGGGGGACGGCGATTACATCGTCGATATCAAGTTCGACGAGATGACGACCGATCCCCAACCCGGAAGCGAGGGAGCCACGCGCTTCACTCAGGAGCCCGGTGAGATGCTCGCCATCGGGACATCGCCGCGTCCCGGCGCGGTGCCGCTGGCAAGGGTGCGCGTGACGGGTGAGGTGATCGACGCGATCGACACGGATTACTTTTCAAGCAGTGGGCCGACACAGAAGTACGCCGGCGTGAAGCTGCCGGGCCCGTCCGGCAAGGAGGCCACACTCCGGGTCGAGAACGTCTCCGACGATCCGAATGGCTACCCGGACGATAGTGGCTTCAATCTCCCGGACTACAAGGTGCTGCTATCGGCGAGCGGCGGGCTCGAGGTCGACGGTCCGATGACTGTGTCGGACACGTTGATGATACAGAATACGCTGGACGTGACCGGGTTGTTGACAGCGAGCGGTGGGCTCGAGGTTAACGACAATGGTGTTTTGAAGTTCAATAACGCGACCCGCCAGATGATCAGCCTTAATGATGGTTCCAGCAGCGGGATCGGAACGCAGACTGACACAGTCTATTTTCGCAGCAACTACGGGTTTGCGTTCTACCAAGGTGGAACGCACAACAACGATAAACAAGCCCCTGGGACGGGCGGCAAGCATGTGTTGGCGATAGGCAACGGCGGCAACGTACTCATACCCAAAATGCTCACGATTGGTCAGGGGGAAAACATGGACGGCCCCTCTGACATCTTGGAGGTTCACGACACGCAAGACGAGACTGCACTGCTGTTCACTGTAGGGAGGAGCAAAATAGATGCTTCAATCCCGTTGAATGCGAAAGGCGGGCTTACGGTCACCGGCACGGCGACTGTGTCGGAGACGTTGACGGCCGATAGCAGTTTGAACGTGACCGGGTTGCTGACCGCAAACGGCGGGTTTGGGGTATCGAGTACGAAAATATATGAAAACGGCACGATGTCGATCGGGCATGCCAGCAGTGATTCTTCACACCCCTTGGAAGTTTGGGATAGCTCTGGTAACAACCTTCTGGTCGTTACGAGTACCGGGATAAACGCGAAAATAGAATTAAATGCACAGGCAGGGCTCGCAGTCACCGGTACGGCGACTGTGTCGGACACGTTGACGGCCAAAAGCAGTTTGAACGTGACCGGGTTACTGACCGCAAACGGCGGGTTCGAGGTATCGAGTACGCAAATATATGAAAACGGCACGATGTCGATCGGGCATGCCAGCAGTGATTCTTCGCACCTCTTGGAGGTTTGGGATAGTTCTGGTAACAACCTTCTGGCCGTTACGAGTACCGGGATAAACGCGAAAATAGAATTAAATGCACAGGCAGGGCTCGCAGTCACCGGCACGGCGACTGTGTCGGATACGTTGACGGCGTCGGAATATACCTTTCCTGATTCTGCAACGCTGGGCGATACGCCACCGATGATCAAGGCTCGCAGGGTGCCATCTGGCCAGGGAAATGACACCGGTGACGATATCGAGCGCTCCGAGTTGATTCTCTTCGCTGGAAACGACATCACGGACCAGTATGGTCCCGATGCAATCACCTTGCGCGCTCCTGCCTTGCGTCTGCAGACGTACAACGATGCCTCTGTCGAGGGCATTGATAATGATGCTGGATGCAATGACCGGCTTTACATCGATCCCAATGGCAGGGTATCGATTGGCAAGAGCTACTACCCCAATAATGCCAGTAATTGGCTGGAAGTCTGGGATCCGAGCAGTACAGATAGTACCTGCAGCGCCATGCTTGAAGTTCATAACGACGTAATAAACACTTCGGTTCCATTGAATGCAAAGGCAGGGCTCGCAGTCACCGGTACGGCGACTGTGTCGGACACGTTGACGGCTCAAAGCAGTTTGAATGTTACCGGGTTGCTGACCGCAAACGACGGCCTTAAAGTCACCGGCACGGTGCAGATGTTGGGCTCTTGGGTGGAGGTAAACGGCAGTCCCTACACCATTTCCGAAGATACAACTCCTACAATTTGCAACACCACGGCAGCAGAAAGCGATGGTTTTGCCGTAGTCCGTTTATCCATGAACGGTGATGGTGATGATGCTCGAGGATGGGTCGAGCTTTGGACAAGCCCCCAAGGCTCGGGTGGTGATATACGGTTAGGAAGGTGTTCCAACCACCAGAATAGCGACAAGTGCGTAATCCAAGACAATTCGGTGACAGCACCTATCCGGAAGGGCGATGGGTGGTACGTTAAAGGCTCTTGCACACAACACGATGTCGTGGTCAGCGTGTATTGGATCCCATTTGGCAATAATTAGTTGTTTCCTGTGGAGGGCCCTATGAAAAACATCTTGGAACAACGTCTGGAAACGCTCGCGTCCGAACAACAAAAGGGCCGAGAAGCACTCGCCGAGCTCGATAATCAACGCGCGCGCCTCACCGAAACCCTGTTGCGCATAGAAGGCGCGATGGCAGTTCTACGCGAAATGCTCGCCAACGAATCGAGCGAGCGAAATGATGAGCCCGGCAACGACACCGCCCGCCGGGAACTCCTCCGGCAAGTGTCGCCCTGACTGCACGCCATCATGTCCGTCGCGTCCATCGCCGATGCCGTCTTCGCCTCCTCCGAGGTCCATCTGTTCGCCGAGCTGTGGCGGGTGGAACAGCTCGTTCGCGCGGCGGCGGCGGCTCGCGAGGTGGAGGCCATGCCGGATCCCGAGCGCATGCGGCAACTGCACCTTCAGGGTGCGGCAACGGCCTCCGACGACCTCGTCGACACGCTGCTTACCGAGACCCTGCTGCGGCGCGACGACCCGCCGGAACTGCGGCAGATGCGCGAGCGCGTGGCGGCAATGCGGGAAGACAATGAAGCGGCGGCGCGTGCGAGCGAGGCGCGCGGCGCGTTCCTGCGCCTGGCCGGGCTGAGCCGGTACTGCGGGCTCGGCCCGCTCGATGTCGACCTGTTGCTGCTCTCGCTGCTGCCCGTCGTCGATCGTCGGTTCATCGACATCCTCGGCTACCTGGAGCCCCACTATCGCGGCGCGTGGCTGACGCTCGATCTGGCCGAGCGGTTGCTGGACCCGGGCGATGAGTCACGCTGGTGCGTGCGACGGCGCCTGGCGGCGAACGCGCCATTGCGGCGCCATGATCTGCTCCGGGTGTGGGCCGGGCGTCCGGGTGATCAGCGCCCGGCGCCGCGGCTGCAACTGCAGCCAGATCCACGCGTCGTTGCGTTCCTGCTCGACGACGACGCCCCGGACGAGCGCATCGCACCGTTCGTGCGGCTGTCGGACGCCGCGCGCGATCCGGGCGCGCTGTTCTTTCCGCCGGAGCGCTTTGCCGCGCTGCGCGATTTCGTGCGCACGCAGTCGGGGCAGGGTCCGGGCGCCATCGTCCATCTGACAGGGCCCACCGGTGTCGGAAAGGAAACGCTGGCGGCGACCTTGGCGGCGCAACTGGATCGCCCGCTGCTGGTGGTCGAGCGTGGCCTGTTGGAGCAGGCCACGCCGGCGCTGCCGTCGATCGTATTCCGGGAGGCGATGATGCAGCGGGCAGTGGTGTACTGGGAGGGCCTGCACGGCTGGCTCTCCGGGCGCGCCCCGGCCCTGCAGCAGGCGATGAAACGCGCGCTGTCGAATGATGCCCGCTGGCTGTTTTCGGCCGGCCGCGACGACTGGCAACACCATTGTTCGCTCGGCCGCCGGCCCATCGTTGAACTCGCCCTGCCGGTCCCGCGCGCCGAACAGTTGGCGCATTGCTGGCGGGAGGCCACGGCCGCGCTCAAGCCGATCGATCCGGACCTCGATCTGGACGCGTTCACGGCCACGGTGCGGCTGGCGCCGGGCGCCATCGAGGCGGCTGGCGCGACAGCCGCGGCCATGTCGCAGCTGTTCGAGCCCGAGGAAGCGTTCGTCTCCCAGCGCATGCTGCTGGCCGCCGGTCGCCAGCTCCACAGCGGCGGGCTGTCCGCCCTGGCGCGGCGCATCCGGGCGCGGCCGACCTGGGACGATCTGGTGTTGCCCGAGATGCGCAAGGAGACCCTGCGCGACCTCGGCCATCACGTCCGCTACCGGCACAAGGTCATGGCGCAGTGGGGCTTCGGCGACAAACTTCTGTTGGGTCGCGGCGTCAGCGCGCTGTTCTCCGGACCGCCCGGCACCGGCAAGACCATGGCCGCCGCCGTCCTGGCCACCGAGTTGGGGCTGGATCTCTACCACGTCGATCTGTCGCAGGTGGTCAGCAAGTACATCGGCGAGACCGAGAAGCACCTGGGCTGCCTGTTCGACGAGGCCGAGGCCAACAGCGCCATCCTGTTCTTCGACGAGGCCGACGCCCTGTTCGGCAAGCGCACCGAGGTCCGCGACTCACACGATCGCTATGCCAACCTGGAAACCAGCTACCTGCTGCAGCGCGTCGACGAGTACGAGGGCCTGGTGATCCTCGCCACCAACCTGTCCAAGAACATGGACGACGCCTTCGTCCGCCGCCTGCGCTTCATCGTGCCCTTCACCGTGCCCGATCGCACCCAGCGCCTGGCCATCTGGCAGCGCCTGCTGCCGCCGCAGACCCCGCGCACGGACGACATCGACCTCGAGCGCCTGGCCGACGGGATCGACCTGTCCGGCGGCTACCTGCGCAACATCGCCTTGTCCGCCGCCTACCTCGCAGCCGCCGAGGACGCGGCCGTCGGCATGCGCCACCTCTCGGCCGCCACCCAACGCGAATACACCAAGATCGGGCGTGTATTCGAGGCCGACGAGCTGGAATCGATTTTCCGTGATACGGGAGCAACTGCTCCGGAGGCACGTCAACATGCCGATTAGATCACCAATTCAATTGTCTGGCACTTCAGATGTCATCCGGCGAGGTGAGCAACAGTTCGATGAATCATTCGAACAGGAGGGGTCGAACCCAGATTGGGTGCAGGATGAAGTACACGGTCCGGTGGACGTATACCCGGCTGTGCATCAGCTGGATCGGCCCGAGGCGTATAAGAGGCAGGAGCGTTACGTTACAACGTTCAAGAGGCTCACGGGGAAGAACTCACCCCTGGCAGTCCTGCGCAGGCCGGGTAGTTCGTACACCTTCACCGGGTCCGTCGACGTCGGTGTCGATGTCATCTCGACAGCGCTTACCGCTGCTGCACATGGTATTCCGGTGCCGAGCAGCCTGCTTGCCAGCCTGACACCTGGACTCCAGCTGCAGGTCAGCGGCACGGTCAATGCTACTGACACAGCCGGGGTCGCGGCAGCGGTGACGCTGAAGCTGACCGAAAGCGTCAGCGCTGACGTCGCCTCTGGCGTTGCTGCCAGCGCCAAGGCGGGCGCAGGCCAGAGCCTGTCGGTCAAAGGTCTCTTCAGCAGTCTCGAACATTTCGTCGCTCACTACCTTCGCAAAGTTACCAATTGGCTCAAACCTTTTGCCGGGAGGGAGTACAAGAAGCGGGATAAGGAGTGGGATCTCGAGGCGTATCGAAGGCTTCGTGAGCTGGGCAAGAAGCGGCGGACGCGTGTTGTGGGTGCGAAGCTCAGCGGCGAGGTGGAGGCCAAAGCGCTGACTCTATTTGGCGCAGGGGTGGAAGCGTCGTTCGCCGCAACGCGGGCTACGAGAAAGAGAAACCTCCCTGCGGAGTACATACATGGAGGTTTCGGCAGTAAACGGCACGAGTATAGGCACGGCTACGTGGTGGAGGCCTCAGCCAAAGTCGATGCCGGGCCGATCGGAGGTGGCGTGACACTGTCGGTCATTCACAACGATGCCAACCCGGACAATGATGGGATCTATATCACTGCAACCTTGAGCGGCACCGCTAGTGCCGCTCTGTCCCTTGCGCAGGCGGCGCCGGAGGCCCTGTCCGACATCACGTTCTCCGCCGGCAATATGATGGAGGCGCTCGGCGGAACCTTGTCCGGGACCATTAGCAAGATGAACCTGCCCATCGGGAGTGCGAGCCTGGGTGCCCACGCCAGCACCGACGTGACGCTGGTATGGTACCAACCCGGGAAAGTGGAAGAGTTCAAGCACGGAAGTGTGCTCCTCCCGCAGAAGAATCAGCGTTTTCACTTGCTGTACGTGCGCACCACCGACGAGATTGGCGCCAATCTGGGAGCCAGCGGGATTCCGCTGTATGGAGGCCTTGCGGCGGGCCTCGGCGGTGGGGGGGATGTCAGGAGGGCCCGAAAGGAGACGCTGGGACATCACTCGATCGCCTACGTGCAGGCGCTTTACATGGGCATGAAAGGGCATCAGCGGCGTCCCTGGGCGGAGGAGGGGGCGCAGCGAAAGAACGACTGGGACGCCTGGGAGAGAAAGCACGAGGCGGACTTGAGGAAAATGCAGACGTCTGGGAACGTCAGACAAGAGTTGACAAAGTTGGCGGGCGAGCTTGACAAACAGGAAACTGTGCAACTCGCACGAGATACGCTGGACGATGCGTATAACAGCAATGATTTCGAACGTTGGCTGCTTGTGGTCAAGTGGCTCTTTAATTCGGAAGCGCATCGTCGTAGCGGTGCAGGGGGTGTGTCCGAGGGGTACACAAAATATTCGACCATCTGGGATGTGGGGAAAATACTGCGGCACGCGAGGCGCTGAGACGACTGGCAAACGCGAGGGAATGACTGGATCGCTTCTGAACATCCGCAAGAGCTGTGCCGAGGGACTGTAGTAAGCACCCTCCGGCAAAGCCGGGGCCGTCGCGTTACGCAAACTCCGTTGTCTGGGGAGCGTTCGGCCCGGCACCAAGTTTCCGGTACCTGAGTGACACGACCTCGCCCCGCCGGAC
The DNA here is from genome assembly GCF_041300785.1 of Luteimonas salinilitoris. Classification (NCBI taxonomy): domain Bacteria; kingdom Pseudomonadati; phylum Pseudomonadota; class Gammaproteobacteria; order Lysobacterales; family Lysobacteraceae; genus Luteimonas; species Luteimonas salinilitoris. The sequence goes on along the minus strand of NZ_JBFWIB010000005.1, from coordinate 190,227 downwards.
GATGCGCGCAGCAACCAGCGCAGGTTGTACCCGGCCGCGCACAGCGCCGCGTGCAGGACATCGCCACTGGCGCCCTTGAGCCGGCAGCGGTTCATCCGGCGATCGCTCTTGGCATGCGCGACCATTGGGGGTAAAGCGAAGAATTGGTGGGGTTCATGGACGCGAAATGGGAGTTCTCCTGCGCCGGGAAATCGCACGCGATGCCCGCCGCCATCGAAAAGGCGCACGCGTTCTTCCGCAGCGCCGTGGCCGAGTCCCCGTTCTGGAAGGACGACCTCGTCGACAGGCCTTACGACCGTGCCGATGGCAATAGAGCCTTGAGGGAAAACTTTTGCCGACCGCCCCAACAGCTGCGCGGCGAGCGCCTCACGAAGAACCACATTGTCCGATGGGGCCAAGCGATCCATCTTTGCTGTCTCGAGTAAGGGCCCGCCGCCGATAAGGCGACGAGCCCGTGGATTTCCGCAGATCGGCACCAAACCGTTCCACCCTAGCCGATCGGGCATCATGACCCGCGACGGTCACGGACGGAGGCTGCGACATGATCGGCACTCACCGGCTGCCCTGCGACAAGGGCGTCGCGCACGCGGCCACGGCCTGTCCCGGGCGCGAGGCGCTGTCGCCGCGCCGGAAGCGATTGGCGCTGGCGGCGACGGTGTGCGGTTCCAGCATGACGTTCATCGACGGCTCGGCGGTCAATGTTGCCCTGCCCGCCATCCAGCAGGACCTGGCCGGCAGCGCCGCGCAACTGGGCTGGATCGTCAACGCCTACCTGCTGTTGCTCGGTGCGCTGGTGCTGGTCGGCGGGGCCGCGGGCGACCGTTACGGGCGGCGCAGGGTGTTCCTGGTCGGGGTGGCCGTGTTCACCGTCGCCTCGCTGTTGTGCGCATTGGCGCCGGATGCGCGCATGTTGATCGCCGCACGCGCGCTGCAGGGACTCGGCGGCGCTTTGCTGGTGCCCAACAGCCTGGCTCTGCTCGGCAGCATGTTCGCCGAACACGAGCGCGGGCGTGCGGTCGGCGCCTGGGCGGGCTTTGGCGCGCTGACGGCCGCGGCCGGCCCGGTGCTGGGCGGCTGGCTGGTGGACGTGCTGTCGTGGCGCGCGATCTTCCTGCTCAATTTGCCGTTGGCGCTGGTCACGGTGGTGCTGGCGCTGAAGGCGATACCGGAAAGCCGCAGGAACGATGCCGAACCGCTGGATCTCGCGGGCGCGGTGTTGGCGGCGCTCGGCCTGGGCGCACTGTGCTGGAGCCTGTCGGCTGCGGCCGAACGCGGGCTGGCCGATCCTGCCGTGGGTCTGGCCGCCCTTGCAGGCGTCGCCGCGCTTGCCGGGTTCCTGGTGGCCGAGATGCGCGGACGTGCACCGATGATGCCGCTGTCGCTGTACCGCTCGCGTGTCTTTTCCGGCGCCAACCTGATCACGCTGCTGCTGTATTTCGCGCTCAGCGGCGCACTGTTCTTCCTGCCGTTCTACCTGATCCTGATCCACGGCTACACGGCAACGGCGGCGGGTGCCGTGCTGCTGCCGTTCTCGATCGTGCTGGGGCTGTTCTCGGGCGTTGCCGGGCGGTTGTCCAGCCGTTACGGCGCGCGCCTGCCGCTGACGTTCGGCCCGCTGCTGGCGGCGGCGGGCTTCGTGCTGATGGCGGTGCCGCCCGCGCTGACCGCGCACTGGTCCGGCGTACTGGTCGCGGTCACGGTGCTGGCCATCGGCATGACCCTCAGCGTCGCGCCATTGACCACGACCGTGCTGGATTCGGTGAGCAACGAACGCACCGGCACCGCGTCGGGCATCAACAATGCCGTGGCACGCGTGGCCGGACTGCTGGCGGTGGCGGCGATGTTGCTGTTGTTCGCACAGGTGTTCCTGGCCGGCTACGGCGCCACTCCGGCCGATGATGGGCGGGAGCTGCTGGCGGCGATGCTGGCGGGCGAGGGCAGCGACGAGCCCGCGGCGCGCGCGGCGTTCCTTGGCGCATACCGCGCGGTGATGCTGACGACCGCGGCTTGCGCAGCGCTGGCCGGTGTCGCCGGGTGGCTGACGCTTGGCCCTGTCGCGCGCAGCGGATCGGTTTCCGCCGACTCGCCCGGGTAACACAGGCATCCGCAGGCGGTCCTCCCGCCCGTGGGACGCTCATTCCCCCGATCGTGTCTTTTCCCGGTCCCGCGGCGTTCGCACTTCGTGGGTGTCGATGGCGACGGCGCGCATGTGCGTCGGCATCGCAGCCAACCCCCTCACGAACCAGGAAATCGAAATGAGCAAGCTGCAGAACAAGGTCGCCATCGTCACCGGTGCCTCCAAGGGCATCGGCGCTGCCATCGCCCAGGCCCTGGCCGCGGAAGGCGCGTCGGTGGTCGTCAACTACGCGTCGAGCAAGGACGGCGCCGATACGGTCGTCGACCGGATCGCCGCGGCCGGCGGGCAGGCGATCGCGGTGCGCGGCGACGTGTCGAAGCAGGCCGATGCGCAGGCGATCGTCGACGCGGCGATCGAGCGGTTCGGCCGGCTCGACGTGCTCGTCAACAACTCGGGCGTGTACGGCTTCGCGCCGCTCGAGGAGATTACGGAGGACGACTTCCGCCGCCAATTCGACATCAACGTGCTCGGCCTGCTGCTGACCACCCAGGCGGCGGCCAAGCACATGGGCGAGGGCGCCAGCATCATCAACATCGGCTCGGTGGTCACCCGCATCGTGCCGCCGGGCAGCGCGGTCTACAGCGGCACCAAGGGCGCGGTGGACGCGATCACCGGCGTGCTCGCGCAGGAGCTGGGCCCGCGCAGGATCCGCGTCAACGCGCTGAACCCGGGCATGATCGTCACCGAAGGCACGCAGGCGGCCGGCATCGTCGGTTCGGACATGGAAGCCGACGTGGTGGCCCACACACCGCTCGGCCGCGTCGGCCAGCCCGACGACATCGCCTCGATCGCGGTGTTCCTGGCCTCGAACGACTCGTACTGGCTGACCGGCGAGCAGCTGTTCGCCGGCGGCGGCATTCGCTGACGGCTATCGGCCTGCCGGTCGGATGAAACACGCCCGGCGCGGTTCCGCAGTGGCGGAGCCGCGCCGATTGCGGAGGCCGTGTTCGAGCCCGCTGGTGGGTGGCCATCTCCAAGCACCACAGCGTTCCGCCCACAACCCCTCCGCATCCTTGACTGAACGCGCCTCCGTACGTCGCCGTAGCGTAGGGGCGTCCCTAGCTGGCATCGGCAGGCGTGCTGCGTAGCCTTGGTCGCGTCCATCGAGGAGGCGGAGCCCATGTCCAGCTTTTCCAGCATCGGCGCCACCTTGGCCCAGGCCGCCCGCCAGTTCGGGTCGGCCGATGCCGCGGAGCGGAGCGGCCGGGACGGGCCGCTCTCGCCGCGCGACCTGCCGGCGCCGGGTGCGGGCAACGTGCGGGTGATGACCTGGAATCTGGGCCAGGGTGCCAGTTTCACCAATGGCGGCGGCGTCGATCACCACCAGCTCGACACCGTCGCGCGCGACATCGCCGACAGCGGCGCGGACGTGGTGATGGTGCAGGAGATCTACCGCAACGACCTGACCACGCTCGAACGCGAGCTCGAGGCCGCGACCGGCCGGGAGGTGTATGTCACCTTCAGCGACGCCAGCACCAAGCACCGCATCGACGAGCGCAATCCCTTGAGCATCTTCCGTGCCGCGGTCGGCGAGGACTTCGGCAATGCCGTGATCAGCTTCGCGCCGCAGGAGGAGATCGTCGACCGGCACCTCACCCACGACGGCGACGAAGGACGCACGGTGCTCGGCGTGGAGATCGACGTGGGCGGCCAGCCGGTGCGTCTCTACACCACGCACGTCACCAGCCAGGGCACGCAGGAAGTGATGCCCGAATCAGGCCCGCCGACCGGCACCACCACGACCACGCTGCCCGGCGACACGCCGCCGCCCGAGCCCGCACCGACGATCCACGATCCGCAGGTTGCGCAGATCGGCGAAGTCTTCGCCACCGCGGACGGCGACGGTCCGATGATCCTCGGCGGCGACTTCAACGTCGCACCGGACGCATCGCGTCCCTCGGCCGCGGTCATCAACACCTTCGACGACTTCGGCTACACCGATGCCGCCGCGGATGCCGGACCGACGTCCGACCAGGGCGAGGGTCGGCGTATCGATTACGTGTTCACCGAGGGCGTCGACGTGGTGCAGTCCTACGTCATGGAAGCCGGCCCATCCGACCATGCGGCCGTCGTGGTGGACGTGCGGATCCCGGATGCATCGCCGGGTAGCGGTTCGGGCGTCGGCGGTGGGGGTTCGACGTCCTGGTGATCCGACCGGTGGGTACATCGCCCAAAGTGCCGAAGACGACCTGAGGCCGGGTTCCCGATCTCCCGGCGCGCCACAGCGTTCCACCCGAAACGCCTTCGCACCCTTGACCTCGATCATGCTTGAGGTCGTAGTGTTTGACCCCAACGCCACACGACCGGGGATGCCGCGATGTCGACGCCGCTCAAGGACATCAATCTCTATCTAAGCCGCCTGGGCTACCGGGCACAGCCGCCGCCGACGCTGGAGACGCTGTGCGAGCTGCAGCGCCGGCACAGCGCGGCCTTCACCTTCGAGACGATTGCCGCGCTGATGCACGCGCCGGTGCCGATCGACCTGCCGTCGCTGGAGCGCAAGCTGCTGCACGACGGGCGCGGTGGTTACTGCTTCGAGCTCAACCTCCTGTTCCTGGCGTTGCTGCAGCAGCTCGGGTTCGACGCGCGCGGGCTGACCGCGCGGGTGATGATGGGCGGCCCGGAGGACGCGCCGACCGCGCGCACCCATATGCTGGTGCTGGTGACGATCGACGGCGTCCGCTACGCCGCCGACGTCGGCTTCGGCGGCATGGTGTCGACCGGGCCGCTGCGGCTGGACACCGACGCGCCGCAGGCCACCCCGCACGAGTCCTACCGCTTGATCGAACGCGACGGGCAGTACCTGCTGCGCGCACAGGTGGCGGGCGAGTGGCGCGGCCTGTACGTGTTCGACCTGCAGCCGCAGGCGGAGATCGATTTCGAGGTCGGCAACTGGTACGTCTCCACCCATCCCGACTCGCCGTTCTCCGGGCAGCTGCGCGTCGCCCGCACCGGGCCGGGGTTCCGCAAGACCCTGGGCAACGGCAGCTTCGCCATCCACCGCCTCGGCGCCCCCAGCGAACGCCGCGAGCTGCCGGACGCCGGCGCCGTGCTCGACGTGCTGTGCGACGAGTTCGACCTGCGCCTGCCGTCCGGTCCGGCCTTGCGCGAGGCCATCGAAGCCCGGCTCGCGGCGGATGGCGATTGAAAGGAGGAGGTATGGCAGACAACAACAATGGTCGGGTGGCTGAGCTTCCCTTGACGCCGCATCCCGAGTTGGAACGACTCGAGCCGCTTCTCGGCACGTGGAAGAATGAAGGGGCCGCCCCGGGCACGTCGACGTACAGGATCGGGCTTGGCGGGCACTACCTGATCCAGGAATTCGAGACCACCACGCCGAGAGGCCGAACGCTGAGCGGCATCGAGTACGTCACCTGGGACGAAGACACGCAGAGCTTGCGTTCCCACCTGATGGCCGATGACGGCACCAACTTCACCTACACGTACCAGGTCGATGATGACGGCACGCACTGGAGATGGTTCGGCGAAAAAGGTGCAGCCAATTTCTTCAAGGGGAAGCTGAGTGAAGACGGCAAGACGCTCGCGGGCCGATGGCAGTGGCCTGGGGGTGGTTTCGACGTGACCTCGAGGAAGATAGGCGGGTAATCCGTCCCCTGCCGAGACCGCCGCGATGCGGAATGCCGGTGCCACCTGGTCCCGGCGGGCGCCGGGCTGGCATCATCGCACCATGCCCATCACCCTCGATCACCTGCGCCGCTACGCCGTCGCGCGCACGCTGTTCCGGCCGACGACGCTCATGCGCGCGATCGAGCGGCTGGGCTTCGTGCAGGCCGATCCGATCCGCGCGCCGGCGCGCGCGCAGGACCTCACCCTGCGCCATCGCGTCCGCGACTATCGCGCCGGCGACCTCGAGCGGCGCTATCCGCGGCTGGCGCTGGAAGAGGACTTCTTCGTCAACTACGGCTTCCTGCCGCGTGCCCGCCAGGCGCTGATGCATCCGCGCACCGCGCGCCAGGCGTGGACGGCGGCGCGCTGGAAACAGGCGCATGCGGTGCGCGCGTTCATCGCCGCGCGCGGCGCGGTGCATCCGCGCGAGGTCGATGCGCACTTCGCGCACGGCAAGATCACCAACTGGTTCGGCGGCTCGTCCAACGCCAGCACGCAGCTGCTCGACGGCATGCACTACCGCGGCCTGCTGCGGGTTGCGCGCCGCGACGGCGGCACGCGGGTCTACGTGGTGCGCGAGGGCGACTCCGCGCCGGTGGACGCCGCCGCCATCGACGCGCGCATGGATGCGCTGGTGGAGCTGGTGGTGCGCAAGTACGCACCGCTGCCGCTCGCCAGCCTGCGGCAGCTGATGGGGCTCTTGCGCCACGCCGCGCCGCAGTGGAACGACGCGCGCGCACCGGCGCTGGCGCGCGCCAGGCAGCGTCTTGCGCAGGCGCGCGTGGCCGGCGTCGACTGGTTCTGGCCGGCCGACGAAAGCCCCGCCGGCCGGCGCTGGAAACCCGATGCCTCGGTGCGCCTGTTCACGCCCTTCGACCCGATCGTCTGGGACCGCCGCCGCTTCGAATTGTTCTGGGGCTGGGGCTATCGCTTCGAGGCCTACACGCCCGCGCCGAAGCGCAAGCTGGGCTACTACGCGCTGCCGCTGCTCTGGCAGGACCGGGTCATCGGCTGGGGCAACCTGGCCGTCGCGGGGGGTGCGCTGAGGAGTGAGATCCGCTACGTCGACGGCCACGCGCCGCGCGATGCGGCGTTCCGCAACGGCCTGGCGGTCGAACTCGCGCGGATGTGCGCCTTTCTCGGCCTCAAGGGCTGATCTCTCATGTAGGACGCCGCATCGTCGTGATGGCGCCGACGTTTCCGGCCGTCCCGGCCATGCTTCGCGCGCCGTCGACCGTCGCGCCCGCCGCGCAGGTGCCGTGACCCACCGGCGCGGCGACCCCCAGCATGCAGAGGAAGGACGATGAGCAACGGATCCCGCTCGACCACCGCAGTCCCCGGCTGTAGAAGAACGGTTCCAGATTCAATTGCTGGAGTAGCGAAAACTGATCGTCAGGAGGCGGTTCCTGCATGTGGACGGATCACTTGCCTTGGCGCTGGCCCTCGACGGTGAGGCGCGCTTCGTCCAAGGCAATGCAGACCGTATCAGTAACATCGGAGCGGAGGATAATCAATCGCTTCGTTCGCCATGAGAAATCCATGCCTGGCCGCGCTGATCGAGGTGCTGCGCGATGCCGGCAACGTGACCGCCCGGAGGTCGGGAATGCGTTGAGCATTATCGAGGGAGACGAATGCGCGTAAAGCGGAGGTTGAGATGACGGACGCGACACAGCGACAGTTGACGGCGACCCGGGCGTTCCTGCGTGAGTTCCTGCGTACCGATCCCTTCCGGCGCTACGGGGCCCACGCCGTCGGCGTCGGCCGCAAGCTCACGGGCGGCAAAGCCAGCCGACGGATCGCCCTGCGCGTCTACACCGCGCGCAAGGTCCCCGAGGCCGAACTGCCGGCGGAGCGACGGGTGCCGGCCCGGTTCCGCTGGTCGCCGCCGGGGCGCCAAGAGCAGGTCGCCATCATCACCGACGTCATCGAGTCCCTTCCGGGCCACGTGCAGATGCCCGACCCGGAGAGCCGCATTCGGCCGGTGCCCGGGGGCGTCAGCGGATCGGCCATGGGCAGCGGGACCCTCGGTGGCTGGGTCTGGGACACGCTCGACGACTCAATCGTCATCTTGAGCAACGCCCACGTCTTCGGCTATGCGGCTGGCGAACCGATCCTGCAGCCGGCCAAGACCGACGGTGGCCAGCTCGCCACCGACCGGATCGGTGAGGTCAAGCGCGCCGTCGACGTCGACCCGGTCGAGGGTCCTTCGCCGTGGCCACTGGACCAGTGCAATTTCGTCGACGCCGCGATCGGGTCGGTCACGTCCAGTGCGCTGATCGATCTCACGGTTTTGGAGATCGGCCCCGCGGTCTATGCGACCGCAATCGCGACCGGCGGTATGGCGGTTGAAAAATCGGGGCAGACCACCGGCCATGTCCAGGGCGTCGTGGACGACGTCGATTACGCTGCAGCCTTTGCGACACCGCTCGCTCCGGGGAACTGGCAGACCGTGGCCTACTGCGATCTGATCCGGTTCGTGCCCAGCCAGCCCGGAACGATGGTGTCGATGGACGGCGATTCCGGGGCGTTGCTGTTCACGCCCGACCCGGACTCGGTGATCAACCCCGCAGTCGGTCTGCACTTCGCCGGAGCCGACAACGGCAGCTACGGCGTGGCGTGCAAGATCCAGAACGTTTTCGCGGAGCTTGGCGTGGATGTCCTGTGCGCCGGCGGCTTCGCCGCGTTCCTCGATGCGCTGGCGGACGACGGCAGAGACTTCGAGGCGGCGCTCGCCGCCTCGCTGTTCGAGCCCAGACCACCGCAATCGAAGCGGCGCACGTTGCGCCTGCACCGGGGCCTGGCGCGGGACGTGCAGCGACGGCTGCGTGACAGCGAGACCGGGTGTCAGATCGTCGCGTTCGTCGATCGGCACCGCGCCGAACTGCTGTCGATGCTGTTGACCCATGGCGACGTGCGTCGCTCGGCGGTCGGCGCACTGCGTCCGATTCTGCGCGGTGCCACGACCACCGACCGCGTCTTCACCTATATCCTCGGTGCGGAGGATATGGAACGGGTCGGGCTGGCCTTCGATACCGCGATCAAGACCGGTTCGAAGGCCCTGGCCGCCGACATTCGCAGATTACGGCGAAAGCTGGATGGCCGCATCGACGAATCGATCGGCGCCATCATCGAACGTTAGCTGCGCAAGCCGTCGTTCAGGACCCACGTTCCAACATGCGCGCGATGTTGCGTCCCTTGACCCACGCCGCCCTGGCCGCCGCGCTGTTCACCGTGCTTGCGCCGGCCGGCCATGCCGGCGCGCCGCTCCACGCAGCCACGCTGGCACGGCTCGCACCCGATGCCGACCGGGGCGTGCTTGCGCTCGCGCTGGGCGCCATGCGCTGTGCGCAGAATCACGGCATCGCCATGGACGCCGAACGCCTGGCGGTGATCGACTATCGCCGCCCTTCGCTCGAGCCGCGCCTGTGGGTCTTCGATCTGACCGAGCGCAAACTGCTGTACGAAGAGCACGTCGCCCACGGCCAGGGAAGCGGCCACAATTTCGCCCGGCGTTTCTCCAATCGGAGCGGCAGCCACGAATCCAGCCTCGGCCTGTTCGTCACCGGCGGCACCTACACCGGACGCAACGGTTACTCGCTGCGCATGCAGGGGCTGGAGGCCGGCGTGAACGACCAGGCGCAGGCGCGCGCCATCGTCATGCACGGTGCGTCCTATGTCGACCCGCACGCCGGCCACGCGATGGGCCGCCTCGGCCGCAGCTGGGGCTGTCCGGCGGTACGCAACATCGTGGCGCAGCCGATGATCGACACGCTGAAGGGCGGCCAGTTCGTGTTCGCCTACTATCCGGACGAGGATTGGCTGCGGCGGTCGTCCTTCCTGCATTGCGGCGCTGTCGGCACACAGACAGCAGCCGGACGGCGGGCGGTTTCGGAAACCACGGAAGGACGTCCGCTTCTCGCGGCTCCCCGCTAGGGAACCTCTGAACTTGTTCATGAAGTTCCCTATACTCGGCACCGTAACCGGCGCGGAGGTGTGCATGTTCCGTCTGATCGTGTTGTTGTGCGGCCTGCTGCCGACGGCATTCGCCGCGCATGCGAATGTGCCGTTCTGGGGTGCGAAGGAGTCCAGTCCCGCGGACGCTGCTCCCGAGTCGCTCAAGCCCGGCGAGTTCGTCTGGGATGCAGCCGCCGCGCCGCAGGGGCCGATGGTCATGGTGGTCAGCCTCGACGAGCAGCGCGCCTACGTCTACCGCAACGGCGTGCTGATCGGTCTGAGCACGGTCAGTACCGGCCGCCGCGGCCACGAGACGCCGACCGGCGTGTTCACCATCCTGCAGAAGGACAAGGACCACCGTTCCACGATTTACAACAGCGCCCCCATGCCCTACATGGAGCGCCTGACCTGGGGTGGCATCGCGCTGCACGCGGGCGGACTGCCGGGCTATCCCGAATCGCACGGCTGCGTGCATCTGCCTTCGGAATTCGCCCGCGAACTGTTCGACGTCACGCCGATGGGCATGACCGTAGTGATCGCGCGTGACGGCGAAGCGCCTGCCGCGGTCGCGCATCCGGCGCTGCTAACGCCGGTCGACGCAGGCGGCGCGGCGCGCGACCAGCCGCGGTTGACGGCCGATCTGCCGTTCCGCTGGCAGCCCGAGCTTGCCGAAAGCGGTCCGCTGTCGATCGTGCTCAGCGCCGCCGACCGCAGGCTTGTCGTCTACCGCAACGGCGTGGAAATCGGCAGTGCCCGCATCGACATCCGCGATCCGGCGCGGCCGCTCGGCACGCACGCCTTCATTGTCAAGCAGCCCGTCGCCGCTCGCAGCGCGCCGACCTGGCTGGCCGTCGGCATCCCCGGCCACATGGTCGACGCCGGCGCGCCGCTGGACCCCGCGGCGGCCGATCGCGTGGTGGTGCCGCCGGCCTTCGTCGCGGCGGTGACGCCGCTGCTCGCGCCGGGGACGACGCTGCTGGTCACGGATGCACCGATACTGGAGCACAGCACCGGCGTCGACCTGCAGGTCGTCAACGCCGATCCGCCCGAAGCCTGAGCGGGACGGGATCCGGCGTCGATTCCGCCGCGCGGGATTGTCGGCCAACGCGCAAGGCGGGTTGAAACCCGCCCTACGAAGATACGTAGGGCGGGTCTTGACCCGCCATTGCTCGGCTAGAGTTGCCTGGATGCAAAATGCTGCCCCAAAAGGGCCATGCTGTAGCCAGCGTGCCGGGCCCGCGCATTGGCTGCTCAGGTGCGCCTGCGCAGCAGTTCGCCGGCGCGGTCCCGCAGCGCGAGTCCGGCGACCAGCAGGCAGGGCAGGAAGGTGAGCGTGACCACCGCGGAGGTGGCGATGCCGAACAGCACGATCGCGCCGAGGCCGCGGTACAGCTCGGTGCCGGCACCCGGGATCACCACCAGCGGCGCGAGGCCGAAGATGGTGGTGCAGGTGGACATCAGGATCGGCCGCAGCCGGGTGCGCACGGCGTCGTTCACGGCCGCCACGGTCGATGCGGCGCCTTCCTCGAGCCGCTTGTAGGTCTCGAGCACGATCAGGATCGGGTTGTTGACCACGGTGCCGAGCAGCACCAGGAAGCCCAGCAGGGTGATCATGTCGAACGACTGCTCGATCCGTCCCAGGCCGAACGCGCCGAGTAACGCGCCCAGCCCGTTGAGCAGCGCCAGCCCGACGATGCCGCCGGCGATGCCCAGCGGCACCGTCGCCATGACGAACAGCGGCCGGCCCCAGTGGCGGAAGATCGCCACCAGCAGCAGGTACGACAGCAGCAGCGCGATCGCGAAGTTGCCCGCCACCGCCTCGCGGGTGGCGTCGAGCTGGTCGCTGGCGCCGGAGATGTCGATCGAGACGTCCGCCGGGATCTCGCCGTCGGCGCGCATCGCCGCGATCAGTTCCTCGCGCACGCGCGCCACGCCGGTTTCCAGTGCGACCGAGCGCGGCGGGATGATGTTGAGGGTGACGGTGCGGCGGCCGTCGAGCCGGCGGATGCTGTCGGTGCCGGCGGATTCGCGCAGTTCGGCCAGCGCCGAGACCGGCAGCACCGCGCCGGAGGGCGTGGCGACCGGCAGATCGCGCAGCCGGTCGAGGCGCTGCTCGCTGCCGGCGCTGCTGAACAGGAAGATGTCGACCTTGCGGTCGCCGAGGATCATCTCGTCGGCGAACGCGCCGTCGCTGAGCGCCGCCACCGAATAGCCGAACCCTTCCGCGTCCAGTCCCACCTCGGCCAGGCGCTCCCAGCGCGGCTGCAGTTCCAGCAGCGGTTGGTCGAGGCTGAGCGTGGTGGGGTCGGAGCCGATGCGGGCGCCATCGAAGAGCGCCTCGGCCCGCGCGAAGGCGCGCTCGGCCACCCGGTAGATCTCGGCGAGTTCGACGCCGGAGATGTCGAGGTTGATGCTGCGGGTGCCGCCGTCGTTGCTGGAGATGATCGAGCCGCGCGAGGAGAACGCACGCATGCCGGGGTAGGCGAGGAAGCGCGCGTCCAGTGCGTCCATCAGCGCGCCGATGTCCCCCGGCGCCTTCGGCTCGGCGATGATCCGCAGCCCCTGCGGATCCACCGAGAGGTTGAAGTAGGCCAGCGCCGGCATGTCGGTATCGCCGTCGGCGAAGCGCTCGGGCGGGTCGTCCAGGTGCGGAAGCAGGCCCTGTGTCAGCTCGCGCGCGATCGACGCCATCTCGGTGAGGTTGTAGCCGGGCGGCGCGATCATGCGCGAGAACGTCTTCGGCTCCTCGCCTTCGGGCAGGTACTCGGCCGGCGGCGTGAGCAGCGCCAGCGCGAGCACCGCGGCCGTCACCGTGCCGCCCAGCACCAGCGCCCGGCGCCGCGGCCCGCGGCTGAGCCAGCCGATGCGGTCGCCGATGCGGCCGAATGCGTCCTCGCCGGGCGTGTGCTGCCGGCTGTCGTATGCGGGCGCCAGGCGTGCGCTCAGGGCGGGCACCACCGTCACCGCCACCGCCATCGAGGCGAGGATCGAGGCGGAAATGGCGATCGCGATGTCCGAGTACAGCTGCCCGGCTTCTTCCTGCACGAACAGGATCGGCGCGAACACCAGCACCGTGGTCAGGGTGGAGGCCAGCACGGCGGGCCACACCCGGGCCACGCCCGCCACTGCCGCCTCGAACCGCTCCAGTCCGCGTCGGCGCGCCTGGTCGATGCTTTCCAGCACCACGATGGTGTTGTCGACCGTCATGCCGATCGCGAACGCCACCCCGGCCATCGAGATCACGTTGAGCGTGCGTCCGGCCAGCAGCAGCCCGACGAAGGCGGCGATGGTGCAGATCGGGATCGCGACCACGCCGGTCAGGGTGGTGCGCACCGAGCGCAGGAACGCGAGCATCACCAGCGTGGCGAGCAGCGCGCCCAGGATGAGGTTGCGCCAGACGTTGGCGATCGATTCCTCCACGTAGCGCACATCGTCGGTGGTGAGCGTCATCTCCAGCCCGAGCGGCGCCAGCAGCTCGGCGTTGATCGCCTCGATCTCGGGCAGCACCGCGTACTTGATCTGGATGACGTTGGAACCCGGCTCGCGCCGCAGCGACAGGCTGAGCGTGGGCTTGCCGTTGTTGAATGACAGGTCGCGGCGCTCGAAGTGGTCGAGGCGGATCTCCGCCAGGTCGGACAGCCGCACCAGCGCGCCCTCGCGTTCGGCGACGATCAGCCCGCCGATGTCCCCGGCCTCGCGGAAGCGGCCCACCGTGCGCACCAGGAAGCGCCGCTTGCCGCTGTCGAGGTCGCCGCCGGAGCTGTCGACGTTGCGCGCCCGCAACGCGTCGCGCACGTCGCGCATGTCCAGCCCGCGTTCGGCCAGGCGGTCCGGGTCCACCTCGATGCGGACCTGGCGCTGGGCAGCGCCGCCCACCTGTACCAGCGACACGCCGGTCACGCGTTCCAGCCGCGGGCGCACCTGGTCCTCGACGTAGTCGCGCATCATGTCCAGGTCGAGGTCGAGCGCGCTGTCCTCGCGTGCGCCGATCCGGAAGTACATGAACGCGTTTTCGGAGAACGAGTTGGTGGTCAGCGCCGGTTCGTCGACGTTCTCCGGGTAGTCGGAGACCTGGCTGAGCGCGTTGTTGGTACGGATCAGCGCCTCGTTGATGTCGACGCCGAACGGGAACTCGAGCTCGATGCTGGCGCGCCCGGTGCTGGCGGTCGAGACCATCCGGCGCAGGTCGGGCAGGGTACGCAGGTACTGCTCCTGCTCGATCAGGATCTCCTTCTCGACGTCCTGCGGGGTGGCGCCGGGCCAGCGCGTGTCGACGCTGATGGTGCGCACCTCCAGGTCGGGGATCATCTGCACCGGCACCCGCAGCGCGGCGGCGATCCCCAGCACGCACAGGATCAGCACCGCGACCGCGATCAGGGTGCCGTGGCGGAGGATCCGCTCGAAACCCATCGGTCAGCGCTCCGCCACGTCCACCGGCTGGCCGTCCGTCAGCGCCTCGTTGCCGCGCACCACTACCCGCTGGCCGGGCTGCAGGTCGCCCGACACCGCGACCCGATCGTCGCGCTCGCGCAGCACCCGCACGCTGCGCTGGCGCGCCACCGCGCCGGCTTCGCCGTCCTCGACCACGACATCCTCGATCACGAACAGGCTATGGCCGCCGTCGGGCTGGCGCAGCAGTGCGTCGCGGCTGACCGCGAGCGCCGGCGCCTCCGCCGGCAGGTCGATCTCGGCGCGCGCCGAGGTGCCCGGCAGCAGACGCTCTTCGGGATCGTCGATCAGCAGGCGCAGCAGGAAGGTGCGTGCGCCGGGGTCGGTGACCGGGACGCGCGCGCCGATCCGCGCCGGCAGCGGCGCGCCGCCGAGCGCGTCGGCGAACACGCGCACCTCGGCGTCGTCGTCGAGCTGGCCGAAGCGTTCCTGCGGCGCGCGCAGGTCCAGGCGCACGCGGTCGGTGGCGACCAGCGACAGCACCGGCGTGCCGCGCTGCACCCATTCGCCGGCCTCGGTGAGCTTCTCGGCCACCACGCCGTCGAACGGCGCCGGCAGCACGTGGCGCTCGACCAGTTCGGCCTGCTCGCGCGCGCTGGCGCGGGCGGATTCCAGCGCGGCCTGCGCCAGGCGCAGCTCGGACTCGCGCGCGTCGACCTGGCTGGCGGCGATGTACTGGTCTTCGCCCAGGCGCCGCGCCTCGGCGAACAGGCGTTCGGCCTCGCGCGCCGCGGCTTCCGCTTCCGCCACCTGCGCGCGCACGCGCGACAGCGCCTGCCGGCCCACGGCGGGGTCGAGCTCGACCAGCACCTGGCCGGCCTCGACCCGATCGCCGGCGTCCACGTGCACGCGCGCGACCAGGCCGTCGACGCGCGGCGACAGCTGCGCGTCGCGTTCGGCCGTCAGCGTGCCGGTCAGCGAGAACCGTTCGCCGAACGTGGCCTCCTCCGCCACGGCCACGGCCACGGCGACCCGCACCGCTTCTGTGTCTTCGCTGGCCTCCTCCGGTGCGCCGCAGGCGGCGAGCAGCAGGAGGGCGGGAAAGAGGAGTTGGATCCTGGCAGCCATGGTCTCCGGTCGTCGCCCGTTACGGTGAAAAACTAGCATGCGGCCGCGCGTCCCCCATTACACCGGTGGGCCGGTGCGATGCCGCCCCCGGACCATGGCTGCCGGCAAATGGTGCCAGGGACCGAGGTTTCCTACTTTCTCTGCTTGTCTTTCCCCTTTGAAAAAGGGGGATTGAGGGGGGGCGAAGCGGCACGGCTTGCGCGCCACTGGCGCGCGTGCCGTTGAACGCCCGCACCGCTGGCGCGGGCCGGGAATCGCGCAGCGATTGGCTTTGGCCGTGGCTCTGTTGGGTGCCCAACAAATCCCCCCCAACCCCCCTTTTTTCAAAGGGGGAGAGTGGCCAACGCAGGACAGGCTTCGTCGCCACGTTGCGTGACACGGATGCGCCGCACGCGTCGCGACTTCCCGGTGGCGGCATGCCGCCACCACTCCCACATCGGGACAGTCGGTTGCAGTCCGCCGCCGACTAGACTATGCCGCCGTTGGCGTACACCACCTCGCCGTTGACCCAGTCGCCGTCCGGGCCGCACAGGGCCGAGACGACATTGGCGATGTCCTCTGGCTCGCCCAGCCGCCGGTGCGGGGTGCGCTGCACGAAGCCTTCGATCACCTGCGGCGTCTTGCCGTCGGTGAACAGCGGGGTGTTCACCACGCCGGGCGCCACCGCGTTGACCGAGATCATCCGGCCCGCGAGTTCCTTCGCCAGCACGCTGGCGTAGATGTCCTGCGCGGCCTTGGTGGCTGCGTACGGGCCGTAGGTGGGGGTGCGCAGGCGGGTGATGCTGGACGAGAGGGTGACGATGCGGCCGCCGTCGCGCACCCGCCGCGCGGCCTCGCGCAGGGTGTTGAAGCCGCCTTTCGCGTTGACGGCCAGCATGCGGTCGAAGTCCTCGTCGGCCATCTCGCCGAAGGGGGCCAGCCGCATGATGCCGGCGTTGGCGACCACCACGTCGATCCCGCCGAAGGCGGCGTCGTTGGCGTCGAACAGCCGCTGCACGGCGGTCGGGTCGCTCACGTCGGCCTGCACCGCGATCGCCTGTCCGCCGTCGGCCTCGATCTGTCGCACCATGTGCTCGGCCAGGTCCCGGTTGCGCAGGTAGTTGACGGTGACGCGGAAGCCGTCGCGTGCCAGGCGCCCGGCGATGGCGGCGCCGATGCCGCGCGACGATCCGGTCACCAGCGCCACCTTGTCGTTGGCGCCGCGGGCGGGGACGGCCGGTGCCGCGCCGTTGGATTGTGCGAGTGCGCCGCCGGCGATGACGGCGGGGACGAGCGTAGACGCGGTCACGAGCAGGTCGCGGCGCGAGAGGCGTGGACGATGGTCGTCCTGGTTCCTGGACATGGCGAAAGCTCCGGTATCTGGAAGGGAGTTGCGGGGGAAACGCGGCCGCTGCCGCTCAGGCGCCGGCGCGCGGGTTGAGCATGTCGAGCACCTGCTCGAAGCGGCCTTCCGCCTCGGCGCGCCGCAGCGGCTCCACGCGCTGCACGCGGATCTCGGCGGGCGTGGGGCGCGACTCGAGCAGGGCCATGGTCTCGGCGATGTAGTCCTCCAGCGGCATCGCACGCGGGTCGGTGGCGTGGCCCGGCATCAGGTCGGTCTGCACGGAGGGCGGGATCAGCTCGAGGACCTCGACGCCGGTGCCTTCCAACTGCCGCCGCAGGGAGATGGTCCACGAATGCAGCGCCGCCTTGGTGGCGCCGTAGGTCGGCGTGCCGACCAGCGGGACGAAGGCCAGGCCCGATGTCACGTTGACGACGGTCGCCGTTGGCTGCGTGCGCAGCTGCGGCAGCAGTGCGGCGGTGAGGCGGATCGGTCCGAGCAGGTTCGTCGTCACCGTCGCTTCGGCGGCTGCGGTGTCGACGGCGTCGGCCGCCAGGTCTTCGGAGAGCATGACGCCGGCGTTGTTGACCAGCACGTTGAGGTCGGGGTGGCGCTCGCGCAGCGCGGCGGCGCAGTGGCGGATCGATTCGGGATCGGCCACGTCGAGTGCGATCGAGGCCATGCCCGGGTTGGCGGCCACGGTGTCCTGCAGTTTCGCGGTGTCGCGCCCGGCGATGACGACGGTGTTGCCGCGCTGCCGGAACGCTTCGGCCAGGCGCCGGCCGATGCCGGATCCGCCGCCGGTGACGAGGATGGTGTTGTTGGACGGGTTCATGTCGGTGGGTGTCGACTGGGGGGAGTTCAGTAAACGCGAACCGCTCCGCGTGGACTTGTCCGTTCCGCTTCGAACCTTGCCTGATCCGACCGCAGCGCCCCGATGCGGCCGGATCGGCGCTTAGACTGCGTCCAGACAGGAGGCAGCCAACGTGGAAGCGCTCAAGCAGGCCGTGCTCCGCTATGCCGATGCGCACGCGGACGCCGATGGCATCGCCCGCACGCCCGTCCCGGGGCTGCGGATGATGCGCGTGCGTGCGCCGACCGGCCCGATGCGGTCGGTGTACCGGCCGCTGGTCTGCCTGATCCTGCAGGGGGCCAAGCAGATGACGGTCGGCGGCGAGCGGCGGCTGTTCCGGGCCGGGCAGTCGGCCATGGTCGGTGTCGACGTGCCGGTGATCGGCCAGATCGTCGAGGCCGGCCGGGACGCGCCCTACCTTGCCGTCGCGATCGAGCTCGACATGGCGATCCTGCATGACGTGGCATTGCGCACGTCGGCCGGGCCGCCGCCGGGGCATGCGGGGACTGCACGCGTGTTCGCCGATGACCTGGACGATACGATCGTGAGTTGCGCGGCGCGGCTGATGCGCCTGCTCGAACATCCCGGCGCCGAGCCCATCGTGCGTCCCGCCGTCCTGCAGGAGCTGCACTACTGGCTGCTGGCCAGCCGTCATGGCCACGAGCTGCGCCGGCTCTCTCTGCCGAACGGGCAGGCCCGGCGGATCGCGGCCGCGGTCGAGCTCGTCCGCCAGGAGTTCCGGCAACCGCTCCCGGTCGAGCGGCTGGCGGCCGTCGCCAGCATGAGCCCGTCCGCGTTCCGTCGTCACTTCAAGGCGACCACGTCGCTGGCGCCGCTGCAGTTGCAGAAGCAGCTGCGCCTGATCGAGGCGCGCCGGCTGATGATGACGCAAGGCTGGACCGCCAGCCGCGCCGCGGCCGAGGTCGGCTACGTCAGCGTCCCGCAATTCACCCGCGAGTACCGGCGCATGTTCGGCGCGCCGCCACGCCGGGACGCGATCGCTGCGGCGGTGGCCTGAAGCGCGTCGGCCGGCCCCGACGGCGGCTGCCGGAGAAGCGGTGTCGACGGAGAATGGCGCCGGGGACGAATGGCGCTTGCTCTAGCATCGTCATTCCCGCAAAGGCGGGAATCCGGGAACGATCCGCGAGAGGAAGCGACAGGCATTCCGGTCGCGCTGCGTTCACAGGCCGGGAGCTTGTCGATTCCGCCGCGGCCGGTTCGTCGTTGGGAGGAAGGCATGCCCCGGACCCGTGGTCCACGGTACGCCGGACCACTCATCGGCCCTTTCACGGAGAGCATGCGTCATGCGATTGATTCCCTACCTCAACTTCGACGGCAAGTGCGGCGAGGCGTTCGATTTCTACGCCGCCGCCCTGGGCGGCACCATCGTCGCCAGGATGACCTACGGCGAATCGCCCATCTGCGACGAGATGCCGGCGGACAGCCAGGACCGGATCATGCATTGCCAGTTGGAAGCCGCCGGGACCACCCTGATGGGAGCGGACGGCCCGCCGCCGCATGGCGGCTCGACCACCTGCATCAACGTCGATGTCGACAGCGTCGAGGACGCCGAGCGCATCTTCTCGGCGCTGGCCGATGGCGGGCAGGTGCAGATGCCGATCGAAGAAACCTTCTGGGCGCATCGCTGGGGCGTGCTGACCGACCGCTTCGGCAAGCCGTGGATGGTGAACTTCCTCAAGCCGTGCCCGGAGTGAGTTGTTGTTCGCCTTGGGGCGGCGCGTTGGCGAATGCCGAACGCAGTTCTTCCGGCTTCGTTTCGGTGTCGACCTCGCTCCCGTCGACCGTCCGTCGGACGCTGCGCAGCGTGCCGATGCGCCGATGGCGGCGTTCACGCGGCAGGGGCTTCCGATGTTCGCAGCAACAGTGACTCGGCCGAGCGCATCGGCCCCGGCCGCGAGCAGATCGCGGTCATGCACCACGCCACCGCGACCTCAAGGGCGGGATTCCAACCGTCTTCGTCAACGGGATGGCGAAGGCCAACGCTCGTGGACGATGTGGTGGCCGAATACAGTTCACGCGCGGCTGGAGGAGGCGCGCTTCGCTCCTGCCTGCCCGGTTGGCGCCGGCGATGGATAGGGTGTGCCAGGCAATTTGCTATTGCACCAATATGGTGTAAAGTGGTGCAACGCCTGAGTTGCCCATCTGGAGGGGTCATGTCAGCGAACCGCAGGGGGCGCCCGCCACGCGAGGCGCCGGAGGCCAGGATCACCCGGGCCTCCGTCAGTTTTCCGCAGGACATCTACGAAACGGTCGAGCAGATCGCCCGCGGGAAGAAGGTGTCGGTCGCCTGGGTCGTCCGCGAGGCGACGGAGCAGTACGTCAAGGAGCAGTGGCCGTTGCTTTCGAGGCTGGAGAAGGAAAAACCCTGACCACTCCCGCATGACTGGACCGGGTGCGGCGGGCGATGCCGCACCCGGCGCTGCCCTGCCTCGCAAGCGCCCCTGACGCACCGACGTGGCGATGATCCCGATCACGCAAAGGAAGACACCCATGAGCAAAGGACGCCGCTCGCCCGATGCCGCCCCCGGCTGCTACCAACTGCCCGAAGACGCGCACCTGACGCTCGAGCAGACCCGCGACCGCCTGCGCCTGCTGGCCCGCCTGGCCGCGCCGCGTTCGCCGCACGACGACCTGCCGGAGGCCGAGTTGTCGCTCGCACCCGCCGCGCTGGCGCACTGTTTTCAGGAACTGGCGGAGCGGCTCGACAGCAGCCTGCGGCGGGTCCACTGGCCGGAGTCGCCGTCTGCCTGACTGATTCCAATAAGCAAGCCCCGAGCTTTGCCGGGGACTGTCAAAGTTCGACGTTCCGGCAGTCGGCCTTGAAGCCTTTCTCCCGCGTGCGGTAGAGGGGTTGGGGTGAGGGCGCGGCGAGGCCGCGGCTGTGTTTTTTCGCGGCTTCGCCGTGTCCTCATCCGCCCCTTTGGGGCCCTCGCTCCGCGCCCCGACCCACGCGCGCAGCGCGTGGGCGTTCGGTCATGCACGGGCCAATGGCTCGTAAGCCGCACGCGCTCACCCCGCAAGCGGGAGTAAGGAGAGGCCTCGCCTTGACGTCCCTTTGAGCGACTCGCCTCCTAAAGCCCCGGCTTTGCCGGAACCAATTACTGCAGGCGGCCGTATTGGGTTTCCCGCAGATGTTGCGTCGGCAGCAACACCGGGTCCGGTCTTCAGGGCTTAAGCAGGTCGCGGATATCGACGTCCAGCGCGGCGGCCAGGCGTTCGAGCCCGTCGATGGTGATGTTGGTGACGCACCGCTCCAGTTGGGAGACGTAGGTGCGGTGGAAGGATGCCAGCTCGGCCAGCTTCTCCTGGCTGAGGCCGTATTCGCTGCGATAGCGCTTCACGTTGGTGGCGATCCGGCGCCGGGCGGAGCCCGGGGGCGGCGGAGCGGGCGACGGCTTGGGCATGGCGCCCAGACTCGTGCGCCACCGCTTGACAATCTACAGATTATCAATCTACTGTCTATACATCTCATGCGGAGATGGCCTCGGCACCTGCCCGGGGACCGTCCCGCGACAGGCGCGCCCAACGGCGCAGGGGCAGGAGTTCCACGGACAAGGAGGCAGGTCAATGCCGCGCATCGACCCGACCGGATCGCCTTCGCGGTGCAGGCCGGACATCTCCGACATCACACGCCATGCGCGCCCGATGGCGCGGCCACCAATGGCGTCAACGCTTTGCCGGGCGCGGGGCCATTGCGGCCGTCCAGCCCGCGTGGTCTACGGACAAGACCTTTGCCGGCAAACCCGGGAAATGAATCCCGCAACCAACGAGGAAAGGACTATGCGTACCTTCGCTTTCTTGTTCGTACTCGGCCTAGCGGTCTGGTCGTCGCCGTCCCAGGCGCAATCGGTCCCCAGGATGATCCAGTGCGAGGAATGCGCGCCGATACAGATGCGCAACCTGGCCGTCTCCCGCGGCCGGAGCGCCGGCGGCATCCAGGCGGCAACTACTTTGACACGCACCGAGAGCTTGGCCCATGGAGCCGGTAAGCCGCTGGCCGAATCGACTGCGATGGCTTCCGTCGCTGGTGCTCGACCAGCTAACGAGATTCCGTAAACGCGTTGAAACCCCCGCTCCCCGCTCCCCGCTCCCCGCGGTGATGGTGGGGATCAATCCTGACAGCGAAATGGAAACTAGAGGAAGTCGTTATGCAACTCTGGAGCTCGCGTTTCACATCATATGGCTTTCGGCTGTTTTTCGCCCTTGGCCTGGTCGCCGCGTCCGCCTTGGCCCAAGCCGACGGTCCCGTCCCAATTTACGAGTGCCCCGATTGTAGCGCTAGCGGATTGGAGAACGTGGCGCGCTCGGTGGTTAGGACGAAGTATCCGAATCCTCGTCCCGGAGATGGTGACTATGCCACCGTTTACAATCTTGGTGGCAATAAAATCATGACCTACTGGGTCGGTTGGTATGAAGCTGGGACTGGGGGCGGGGGCGAACCTCCGCGATATAAGTGGTATGTCTCCGAAGCTGCAACGCCAAGCGCTGTGGCTGGTGCATTTTCGAAACTTCACAGTATCTATATTCAAAATGGAAGGTCACTGATCCTGAACTTTTACGAAGGCGGCTCGAATGCGCTTGGCGCCGGGGCGCAGTTGGCTTCAGCGCAGCCCGCATTACTGGCTCCATCGAATGATGGCGACGGCTGTTGGGAGGTTAGGGGCACCGAAAATGCTTATGATGCGGCCGTATCAAGCGCGGTCAGAAATGACATAAGAGACTACCTTACAGAGTACACCGAAGAGCATCACGTATTTGGACAATATCTCTGGGGTATACTCGCGGCGATCAGGCTTTTTAAAAGTCCGTACCATAATTCGTATGACGTTCCGTTGATATGGGACCACAGCTTTCTAGATGGGGGCACCATCGCATACCGATACAACTGGAATTCGGAGCGACTGGAGCATATCGATAAAACGATTGAAGATTGCGAAGGGAATACCGTTCCTGAGAAGAAAGAGGGCATCGTCGGTGCGCAATTCAGAATCAGGAGCAATTATAGCCGGGAGATCTTTTCCGGATATGTCGATGGTTTTGGCGGAACGGTTAGTTTCAGCGGCAGCATGCCGTGGAAGTGTACCGGCGGTACAACGTCAAGTGGGCGTGTTTATGTCACGTGCAGCCAGTATTAAGGGCATATAAATGATTTATGCAATTTGGTCATTTCTGTTGGGATGGGTTGCCTTGTCCTGGGGGATGGCGAGCATCTTCTTGCCTACCAGGGTGATTCAAACGCTGGATGGCCTTGAAACCGATCCATCCCGCGCCATGGTGGCCATCATTCCTGTTGCGACCATCACACTTGTGGTTGGGTGGCTAACCCGATGTGCCGTCAAGGGGGCCAAGGCATCATCACCCGGCTGGAAAATAGAAGTTTCCCGCGGACTTGGTTTCAGCGGTCTAGCGCTTTCCCTGATTGGCTTGTCCATTGCGGCTGCGTTTTCACCGATTTGGGGCTGGCTTTAGGGAAGGTGTGAACAAGGCCATCCACGGCCTTGTTCAAACGTCGCGAGTCCGGCGCAGGTCCGGACTCGCTCCCGCGGCTCAAGCACTTGCATGCTTGAGCCGCGGGCAAACCCTCCTGGTTTGCGGAGCCTTCGCCGCCGGGGCGCAGCAGGTGTTGGTGCGCGGCGACTGCGGTGCGGCGGGCGCGCTCGGGCGGCGCGACGCCGGCGAACCGGGGATACAGCGCGACGGCGGTGAGGGCGTCGCTGGGCTTTCCGCGTTGCCAGTCGTAGTCGGCGCAGTAGGATTCCGGGCGCGGCACGTCGCGGTCGTCCCAGCAGCGGTTATTCTGTCCGTGTTCCATCGACCGATCGTTGCGGAGGACAGAACGCCATGAACGAGGACACCGCGCCATCCGAGTATCTCGTGTTGTCCCGCGGCAAGTGGGACGAGGACCTGCCGCCGGCGCGCATCCAGGCCGCCATCGACGATTTCTACGCCTGGCATGAGAAGTGCGTGGCCGAAGGCAGGATGCGGGCGGGACAGCGGCTGGCCCGGGAGGGCAGGCGGGTGTCGCGGCGCGGGGCGATCGACGGGCCGTTCGCCGAGAGCAAGGAAGTGATCGGCGGCTACTGGACGATCCTGGCCGGCAGCCTGGAGGAAGCCGCCGCGCTGGCGGCGGAGAATCCGTGCATCGCCTGCGGCCTGGAGTTCGAGATCCGGCCGGTCGACCCGGAGCGGGCGCGTGCCGACGTGCCGAGCAACGAGACGCCGTTTGCAGACTGACGGGAACGTCCCGGGCGCGGTGGCCAACGAGCGTGACCGCGCCGACATCCAGCGCGATGCCAATGGCCTGGCCGAGGACGTCAGCGCCGGCTGAGGCGTGCGTGCGGGACCGAGGACGTCATTGCGATCCGTTCGTCCCGAAATCGACGACGGTGATCGGCGCCGGCAGTTCCCGGGTGCGTCTCGCCGCCATCTCGTCGCCCAGAGGCGTCCATGGCGCGTTGCCGAGCGTGTCGAAGTCGTCATAGGTGCCCAGCACGTCGAAGTCCGCGAGCGCGAAAGGCAGGCCCTCGGCAGCGCCGAGGGGCGAGTCGGCGTCGGCAACGTGGAAATGCAGCTGCGGGCCGCCGGCATGGCCGGAGAAGCCGACCGCACCGATCACCTGTCCGCGCCGAACGCGTTCGCCGGGCGCGACGCGGACGCTGCCCGGCTTGAGGTGCTTGTAGAACGCGTAGCGGTCGCGCCCGAGATCCAGGACGACATGGTTGCCGGCGCCGTCCTCGAACCGGTACTGCAGGCGGCCGGACAGGGTGGCGCTTTCCGGAATGTCGTTGCGGGTCGCCACGACCGCGGCGTCCGCCACCGCCAGGACGTCGGCGCCGTAGCCGTACCAGTTGCCCACCACGTCCTCGTCGCCGCGGGCGCGACGGCCGGCCGCGTCGAGCTTGACCCAGTCGATCGCGAAACGGTCCGGGATTCGGGCGCGCCCTTCGAACGTATAGACGACCCGGCGATGGCCGCGTTTCCAGGATGGATCGTAGACCGCCGCCCATGGCCCGTCGCGTAACGGCGGTCCCAGCAAAATCGGGACCCCGGTCCTTACGGCAACGCGTCCACCTCGGACGATCGCCGGCGCTTGCGTCTGCCGGCCGACGTCGTGGAATGCGATCCGGTGCTCCAGAATGCGCGGCAGCGTGTCGTCATCGACCGCGAGTTCGAAGTACAGCACCCCGCGCATGCCGGGCGCGATGGTGCGCGGGCCGGTACCGGCGGGTGCATGCGGCCGGTCCATGCGACGGTCGAGGGCGTCGTCGCGCACGACGGCGACGACGGTCGCATCGCGCGCGTCCAGCACTTCCACCTGTTGCAGGACCAGCGGCGCCGACGCGAAGTTGGTGAGGTGCAGCTCGTACACGAGTTTCGGCCTTCCCGCGACGGTGACCGGTGTCGGCGGCGCGGGCACCTGCATGTCGAACGATTGCCGCAGCGGCGGCGTCGCACCGGGGGCACCCGCAGGCGGAGCGCCGGAGGTATTTGCGGCGGGGAACATCACCGCGGCCAGCGCGACCGCGGCGAAGGCAAGAACGATGATCGCGATCGATCTGCCGCGTCGGGCCGGGGCGGTGGCGGCAAGGACGTGCATACGATGCATGGGGCGGTTTCCGCAATGGACGTTCCCGGCATGTTGGCGGCGGGCAGCCGCAGCCGGGACCAGGTCGGGTCCGGGAGTGTCAGAATTGCGTCAAATCGCCGCACGCCTGCTGCGGCAAGGGATGCGGGCGCTTGCCGGGCCGGATCTCGACGACCAGACTCGGGACCATGCGCCGGCCGCTCGCCAGGGACGTCTTTGCGACAGGAGGGCTGTCGCTGGTCCTGTTGCTGTCGAGCGCGGTGCTCACGGTGGCGCTCGCCTACCAGGCGGTGTCGACGGACAGGTCGCATCGCGCCCTGGCCGAGGCCGTGCTGCACGACTACGCGGATCTCGCCGCCGAGGAGTTCGTGCGGCGTGCGACCACGTACATCGGCGACTACGGTTTCGCGATGGCGATCCGTGGACTGGCCGATACGGTAGCGCGCGACGGCGCATTGCCTGCTCCGCAATCGCTGGCCGCCGCGATTCCGCCGCGTTCCAGGCGGGCCGCCGAACTGGTGGGAGGCATGTTCAGGCAATCGGGGCCGGAGGGGCATCTGGAAGCACGCGACATGGACGTGCCGCGGGACCTCGGCAGGCAGCTGACGCGCCTGTCGCGGGCCGCTCCCGGTGAGGCCGCGCCGCAGTTCCGGCTCGTCGAAGTCGACGACGGCAGCCGGCTGCGGCTGTTCGTCGTCGCCGGCGAGCGGACCGCGGGGCCGGAGCGGCAACTGGTCGGCTTCGAGGCGCGCCTGGACCGGGTCGGCGCCTGGTTGTCCGAGCACGCGCTCGGCGATCCGCTGCTGCCGCAGACGCTGGTGGAACGCGGTGCGACCGAGGCGTCGATGACGGTGGTCGTGCGTTCGCGGACGGAGCATGTGGTGTTCTCCTCGCATCCGGGACACGACGGCGATGCGCCGTTGGCGGTGCGGGACATGGGGGAACGGGCGCGCAGCGGGGCACTGCCGGGATTTTCGGTGGCGGTGGCGATGGCGCCGTCCGCCGCCGAACGACTGGTGATCGGCGGGCTCCCGCTCTCGAGGACCGGGTGGTTGGTCGGGTTGTTCGCGCTGTGCATGGGCCTCTTCCTGGCGGCGTTCTTCCAGTTCAGGCGCGAGCAGCGCCACGCCCTGGCACGGGAGGATTTCATCGCCCGTGCCTCGCACGAACTGCGGACGCCGGTGACCCGGATTCGCATGTTCGCGGAGACCCTGCTGCTGGACCGGGTGCGGAACGACGAGGAGCGAAAGTCGGCGCTGCAGGCGCTCGACCGCGCGGCGCGCCGGCTGTCGCTGCTGGTCGACAACGTGCTGCAGTTCTCCCGCCGGCCCGGCAACCGCCACGGAGAACAGGATGGGGCTGCGGACGAGCGGGTCGACGTGGCTGCGCTCGCCCGCGAGGTCGTCGACGAGTTCCGTTCCGCGCAGGGAGCGGTTCCGCCGATCGAGCTGGCGGCCGGGCCCGACATCGAGGCGAGGATCGGCCCGGACGCGTTCCGGCAGGTGCTGCTCAACCTGCTCGACAACGCCTGCAAGTACGGCGGCGCGGCGGCACCGGTCCGCATCCGGTTGGGCGAGGACGCGGGCGCGGTCCGCCTGCAGGTGGACGACGCCGGTCCCGGCGTGCCGCCGGACGACCGCGATCGGATATGGCGGCCGTACTTCCGGCTCGACCGCGACCGGCGTTCGGCCGTGTCCGGCACCGGCATCGGCCTGGCGGTGGTCGGCGAGCTGGTCTCGCGGCACGGCGGACGATGCGCGGTGGAGGACGCGCCCGGAGGCGGGGCGAGGTTCGTCATCGTGCTGCCGCTGGCAGGCGAGTCCGGGCAGGAAACCGGAGCGGTGCGGCCATGACGCGCGTACTCGTGGTGGAAGACGACGCCGATCTGGCGATCGGCCTGCGCAACAACCTCGAGATCGACGGCTACGAGGTGGACATCGCCGGCGATGGCGAGCGTGCGCTGGAGCTGGCCGCCTGCTGGCGTCCGGACCTGCTGGTGCTGGACCTGACGCTGCCCAGGATCGACGGCATGCACGTCCTGCGCCGGCTACGGGAGCGCGACAAGCGGACGGCGGTCCTCATCCTGACCGCCCGCGGCAACGAGGCGGACAAGGTGCGGGGCCTGCGGCTCGGCGCGGACGACTACGTCACCAAGCCCTTCGGGTTGCTCGAGCTGCTGGCGCGCATCGAGTCGCTGCTGCGTCGGCAGTCGGTCGGCGAGCGTGCGGACGCGGCCGGGGCGCCGACTTTCCGGTTCGGCGACATCGAGGTCGACGTCGCCGCGCGCAGGGTATCGAAGGCGGGTGCGCCGGTGGCATTGCGTCCGAAGGAGTTCGCGCTGCTCGTGCAGCTGCTGCGGCGGCGCGGCGAGGTCGTTTCCCGGCTTGACCTGATGAAGGCGGTCTGGGGCTACTCGTCGTCGATCATGACCCGCACGGTCGACACCCACATGTGGGAGCTGCGCCGCAAGCTGGAGACCGACCCGGCCCGGCCGCGGCACATCGTCACCCTGCGCGGCGCCGGGTATCGGCTGGACGCATGAGCGGGCGTGTTCACGCCAGCTGCTCCTTCAATGCCTGGCGATAGCGCCGGCTCACCGGCACGGTGCCGCCGCCGTGCATGTGCGCGCGGGCGTCGCCGGTGTCGAAGGGCTCGATCTCGCGCACCCGGTCGAGGTTGACGATGGCGCTGCGGTGCACGCGGGCGAAGCCGCGGCCGTCGAGCCGGACCTGGATGCCGGCCATGGTCTCGCGCAGCGGGTACAGGCGCTCGCCGACGTGCAGGGTGACGTAGTTGCCGGCGGCCTCGATCCAGTCGATGTCCTCCACCCGCACCAGGAACTCGCGGCCCAGCTTCTTGATCAGGAAGCGGTCGGTCACCGGCTGCGCGGGCAGGCCCTCGCGGCCCTCGGTGAGGAACCCGGCCTCGCCCTGCCAGCGGCGCAGCACGAAGCGGTACAGGTAAATGGCGAGCAGGAAGTAGCCGTAGGTGCGCACGTCCTTGAGGTATTCGTAGCCGAGATTGGTGGCCAGGTCGCCGAAGCGGTAATCCGACCCCATCCAGGCGTAGACGACCTCGCGCAGGGCGACCATGCCGGCCACGTGCAGCAGCGAGAACGGCACGCTGAAGGCCAGGTGCGCGGCGGCACTGCGTGCAATCCGCCCGCGCTGCAGGGGAAAGCGGCGTTCGAACGCGAGCAGCACCGGCACCAGCGCCAGCAGGACCAGCGCACTGGACCACTCCCACGCCCATGGCTCCCAGCGTGCGATCTCCGCCGATCCGGAGCGGGCGATGTCGATGTTGGTGGTGATGCTGTTGGCAACGGCGTGGATGCCGAGGATCAGGATCCAGAAACCCGCCTCGAACGGGTGTCGGTGCCGGAGGTAGGTCTGTGGCTGCACGGTGGTTCCGTCCGGGCGGACCGTGCCCGGCCTGCGCAGTGTAGAGCGGAGCTTGCTCCGCTGCTCCCGTCTCCGAAGCCAAGAGCAGCGGAGCAAGCTCCGCTCTACGGAGGGGGGCGGGCATCACGGAGGGACGGCCATGGTTCGTCCCTGCCGTCCGCCACTCGTCCCACGGGCGCCGCGTGGCGTCACTTTCCGCTTTCGGGCACGCCGCCGCGGCCGGACGCTGACGGTCCCGAACCGGACGAGTCCCGCCATGTCATCCACATCCCCGACCGTTCCCGGCCAGCCGCGCCGCCACGACATCGATGCGCTGCGCGTGCTCGCCTTCGCGCTGCTGATCCTCTATCACTCCGGCATGTTCTACGTGGCCGACTGGGGCTGGCACGTCAAGTCGGCCTACACCGCGGACTGGCTGAAGTGGCCGATGCTGGCGGTGAACCCGTGGCGAATGTCGCTGCTGTTCCTGATCTCCGGGCTGGCGGTCAACTTCCTGCTGCGCGGCACGGGCGGGGCGGGCTTCGCCCGCGACCGGCTCAAGCGCCTGCTGCTGCCGCTGGCATTCGGCATGGCGGTGGTGGTGCCGCCGCAGGCCTACCTGCAGGCGCTGTCCAACGGCGCCTTCGAGGGCAACTATGCGCAGTTCCTGCTGCACTACTTCACGTTCCAGTCGTGGCCTGCCGGCGCATTCGACGGCTCGGACATCGGCATCACCTGGAACCACTTGTGGTACCTGCCGTACCTGCTGGCGTACTCGCTGCTACTGGCGGCGCTGCTGCCGCTGCTCGACAGCCGCGTCGGCCATGCGCTGCGCAACTGGTTTCGCGGCCTGCGCGGCCTGCGGCTGTGGCTGCTGCCGGTGCTGCCCCTCGCCGCGGCGACCTGGCTGTTGGCCGGGCGCTTCCCGGCCACGCACGACCTGATCCACGACTGGCACAACCACGCGATCTACCTGCCGATGTTCCTGTTCGGCTACTGGATCGGCGCGGACGCCGGCCTGTGGGCGGAACTGCGCCGCCGCCGCTGGTGGCTGCTGGGCGCGGCGGCGGCGACGTTCGCCGCATTCCTCGCGCTGCTGGTGGGGACCGGGCCGGACTCCGGGTCGGAGCTCGCGTGGGCGGCATACGCGTTCGCCAGGCGCCTGAACAGCTGGACCTGGATCCTGCTGGTGATGGCCTGGGGCCATCACCTGCTGAACCGGCCGTTCCGCTGGCTGCCGTACGCCAGCCAGGCGGTCTATCCCTGGTACGTGCTGCATCAGACCATCACCGTCGTCGCCGGGTACTGGCTGGCGCAGCTGTCGCTCGGGCCGGTGGCCGAACCGCTGTTGGTGATCGCCATCACCGTCGCCGGTTGCCTGCTGATCACCGAATACCTGGTCCGCCGCGTGCGCCTGCTGCGGCCGCTGTTCGGGATGAAGGCGGCCGCGCCGGCAGCCGTCGTGCGGCGTTGCCCGGACATCCCGCTGCGGGCCGGGCATCCCTAGGAGCGCGCATCGCCCGCGGCATCCGTGCAATGCGACGAGCCGGGTCGCCCTTGTGGGAGTGGCGGCGGCATGCCGCCGCCGGGAAGTCGCGACAGCCGGCGCCTGCGCAGTCGCGACTTCCGTCGCTCCCACAGGTCACTGGGCTGCCCCGCGCAAGCCACCCGCGCCGGCATCGCGTACGGTGCCGCTACTTGGTGTGCCAGTTGCCGTCGTCGCCCTTTTCGTATTTGTCCTTTACCGCGGACCACGCCACCTTGTGCGCGGTCTCCTCGCGCGAGGCGTCGCCGCGGCGTTCGTCCGGTTTGTCGTACTGCTCCCAGGCGCTGTTGAAGGCTTCCTTGTAGATCTCCTGCGCGTGCCTGGGCACGTGGTCGCGGACGTTGTCGGGCAGCTCGGCGATGCTGTGATACGGCATGGCGGGTCTCCTGACGTGAGGTTGCCGCCACCCTGCGACGGCGCCGGTTAGGCGCCCGTGATCCCTTGATGAATCACGCCGGTTCGACGCGGTCCGTCCCAGGGCGACGTTCCCGTCGGGTCCGTGCGCGTGCAGCCGCACCATGCCGGAGACAACCGCCGCCCGCGCAGGACCGGCGCGGCCCCCGTCGGCGCACATCGGTGTGGCCGCGCGGAGTCGCCGGGTGCGCGGTACCGGAAGGTTCGGGGGTATCGCGCGCATGGCGCGCTCCTACGGAAGCAGCGTGCTGCGAGGGTTCCTTGTCGACGCGAAAGCACCGGGCTGCCATCGTGCCAGGCGCGCGGTTGCCGGTCTGGTGCCGGTCCCGGACCTGCTAGATTGGCCGTCCGCAACCGGCAAGGAACAGGGCATGGCCTCGGCAACGCAGGATCTGGAGTGGTTCGTCCGCGAGGCCCTCGCGAGGGGCGAGTCGAGAGCGGCGGTCGAGGCGGCGCTGACCGCGGCGGAGTGGCCGCCCGAGCAGGTCCGCAGCGCGCTCGGCGCCTATGCCGAGGTTCCGTTCTCCGTGCCGGTTCCGCGGCCGCGGCCGTACCTGTCGGCGCGCGAGGCCTTCCTCTACCTGGTGTTGTTCGCCACGCTCTACGTCGCCGCGTACCACCTCGGCAGCCTGCTGTTCGACCTGATCAACCGCGCGCTGCCCGATCCGGCCGATCCCGACTACGTCGTCGGCGGCCTCGCACGGTCGATGCGCTGGTCGACCGCCTCGGTGATCATCGCGTTCCCGGTGTTCCTCTATGTCGCGCACTACCTGGGCAGGGAGCTGGCGCGCAACCCGGTCAAGCGGTTGTCGACGGTGCGCCGCTGGCTGACGTACCTGACCCTGTTCCTGGCCGCGGCGGTGCTCGTCGGCGACATGATCACGCTGGTCTACAACCTGCTCGGCGGCGAGCTGACGCTGCGCTTCGTGCTCAAGGTGCTGGTGGCGGCGGTGATCGCCGGCGCGATCTTCGGCTACTACCTGCTGGACCTGCGGCGCGAGGAGAAGGAAACGTGAGCGCCGGGCGCTGGCTGCTGGTCGCCGCGGGCGGGGTCGCGATTGTGGCGGTCGTCGCCGCGGTTGCGGTGATGGGCACACCGGCCGCGCAGCGCGAGGCGAAACTCGACAACCGGCGCGTTCACGACCTGCAGCGCATTGCCGATGTGGTCGACCACTACTACGAGCAGCACGACGCGCTTCCGCCGGACCTCGCCATCCTGGCCGGCCAGCCGGGACAGCGGCTGGCGATCGCCGATCCGGTGGACGGCACGCCCTACGGCTACGAGATCACGGGCGAGCGCGGCTTCCGTTTGTGTGCGGCCTTCACCACGGACACCGCCGATACTCGGCCGGGCGTGCGGCCGTGGTCGTCCGAGTGGAACCACGGTGCGGGGCTCGGATGCTTCGATCGCCGGGCCGGAAAGGGTGCCGGCGATGGCAGAAAGCCCCTGGATGACCAGCCCTTCGGGCTGTTGTAAGGCGCTTCCCGCCTACGCGGGAATGACGATGTGTAGATTGGTCGATCTGTTCTCCGTGCCGTGTTCCGTCGTTGTGGACTGATGGTTAAGTAGTTCCGCACCCCGTGCTCCGTCATTCCCGCGCAGGCGGGGCGGTGGTGCCTTTGCAGGAGGGGATCTCGTCGTTCCCATTTGCACGGCGGCGGCGTCGCAAGTAATGACGGCGGTTACCGATCACCACTCGTCGCGCGCCATCCGTTCCTCGATCGCGGTGAACGCGGAATGCGCGCCGACAGGCGCGTCGGGCATGCCGGTGGCGAAGTAGGCCACGCCGGTACCGGCCTCGCGGTCCACCCACAGCCCCGACAGCAGGCCATAGGCGGCGCCGGCATGTCCGACGCGGGGTACGCCATTGCCGAACGGGTCGTCGCGGCAACCATCGCGCGGCGTGGCCAGGATTTGCACGGCCAGGCCGTAGCGGCACATGAAACCCTGCCGCGACTGCCCGCTGTCGTCTTCCTCGAAGGTGATGCCGTTGCCGGGCGCCCAGGTCCACAGCGGCTGCACCAGCGTGCGTACCGATTCGGGCCGCAGCAGGCGCACGCCGTCGACGCTGCCGTCGCCGAGCAGCAGCCGGCCGATCCTGGCGAGCCCGTTCGCGGAGATGCGCAGCCCGCCCTGCGGCGAGAACAGCGCGCCGTTCACCCCGGCGCGCCATTGCGCCAGGTCGCAATCGCCGTTGCTGGCGCGGTTGACCGGACACGCCGGCTTGCGGCCGCGGTTGTCGTCGCGCACCGGCGTGCCCTCGGCGTCGTACAGCACCACGGCGCGCGCGGCGGTGGCGGTGTCGCACAGTTCCCAGTTGAAGCAGCCGGCGATCCCCAACGGGCGCAGCACCAGCGCGTCCATCAGCCGGTCGAAGCGCTCGCCGGTGGCGTTCTCCATCACCGCGGCGACCAGCGGGAAGTTGAGGTTGGTGTAGCGGAAGTACGTGCCCGGCGCATGCGCCGCGTCCCATGCGCGGGGATCGTCCAGGATGTCCTTCAGCGCGCCGTCCAGCGGCACCGCGTAGTAGCCGGCCGCGTCGGTCAGGCCGGAGCGGTGCGACAGCAGCAGGCGCAGGGTGATGGGCCGGTCGGGATGTCGCGGGTGTCGCAGCGACCAGCCGAGCAGGTCCGACACGTCGGCGTCCAGGTCCAGCTCGCCGGCCTCCACCAGCCGCATCACGGCGATCGCGGTGACCAGCTTCGAGATCGATGCGATCCGCACCGGGTCCTCCGCGCCGATCGCGCGCCCGGCAGCAACGTCGGCCAGGCCCTTGGCGCGGATCTCGGTGACGCCGTCGCGGTCGAACGCGACGCGCACCATGCCCACGGGTTCGGCGGCGTGAAGATCGCCGGTGACGGCCAGCACGGCCGCCAGGCAACAGGACCACCAGCAGCGATGCAACATGATCGGGTCTCCGCGTTGTGGGTGGGTGCGCGCCCTATACGGCAACCGGCGACGGCCGCGAGCCGTCCCATCCTACGGAACCGTTGCTCAGGCCGCGAGGTATGCCGCACCGGTTGACGCCGGCCTCACCGCCCACCCGATACTGCCGTGCATCCCGAGGGCCCTTCCATCGTCATCCTCAGGGAAGCGGCCGCGGGTTTCGCCCGGCGCGAGGTGCTGCGCCGCATCCGCGTACATCCGGAAAGCCGCATCGGCGCGCTGCCGCCGCGCAAGCTGTCGGAGCTGATCGACCAGGCGCGCGAGTACAGCTTCGATTTCCTGCGCTGGAAGCGGGCGTTCGTGCTGCGGCAGCACTACCGGGTGCACACGAAGACGATCTGTCCGCGCGACGGCCATCGGCTGAGCTACCGCAAGTACCTGGGCCGGGCGCGACGCCGCGCCTTCTTCTGCGAGGCCTGCCAGCGGCTGTATGCCGGTGGCCTGGAAAGCGACAGCGCCGACACCGCTCCGTAGGAGCGCGCATGGCGCGCCCCTACGGGCACCCTACGGGCAGCGGCTGCAGGCGGACTACTTCCTGGGCTTGCGCGCGCGCTTCGTCGGCTGCGCCGGCGCGTCCGGCGCCTGCTGCTTGACCGCGGCGGTCTTCGCCATCGTGCCCTCGGCCTTGCCCAGCTCGATGCCGGTGATCGGGTCGGTCTCCGGATCCGAACGGGTGCGCACGGCCATCGCGTCGACCGCGCTCTTCTCCTTGCGCGACAGCTTCACCTTCGGCAGGCCGTCGCCGCCGTCCATTCCCAGGAACTGCTCGCGATCGTCGACGTAGTCGAAGTTGCGGTCGCTGTTCCAGGGACCGCGCATGTCGCCTTCTCCCTGCGAGGTGTTGACGTACATCTCCTCGAACTCCGGCATGCCGGCCAGCTTGCCCGGCGGGAAGTTGGGATCCATCGAGTACAGCGCCTTCTCGAACGACTTCTGGTGCGACATCTCGCGCGTCATCAGGAAGCCGAGCGCTTCCTTGACCCCCGGATCGGAAGTGACGTTGATCAGGCGCTCGTAGACGATCTTGGCGCGCGCCTCGGCGGCGATGTTGGAGCGCAGGTCGGCGGCGGGGTCGCCGATGCTGTCGATGTAGCCGGCCGTCCACAGCTGGCCGCCGGAGTTGGTGAGCGCGGGCCCGCCGCCGTACAGCACCTGGGTGAGGTGGGAGTCGTTGCCGGCGCCCTGCAGCGAGCGGAACAGCTCGGCCTCCTCCTCCACGCCTTCGGCCAGGCGGCCCTTGGCGCCCTTGTTGAGCATGGCCACGATCGTGCCGATCACCTCCAGATGGCTGAGCTCCTCGGTGGCGATGTCGAGCAGCATGTCCTTGCGCCCGGGATCGTCCTCGGCCAGCGCCTGGGTGAAGTAGCGCATCGCCGCGGCGAGTTCGCCCTGCGGGCCTCCGAACTGCTCGAGCATGAGATTGGCGAGGCCGGGATTGCTCTCGGACACGTGGACCGAATACTGCAGGCGCTTGTTGTGGGCGAACATGGGATTCTCCGTGGAGGCGGATGGCGCGGCCGCGATGCGCATCGCGTGCCGGGAGATCGAGTGTCGCGGCACCCGGATCAAGACGCCGCGAATTTCGCGCACGTTTTTTCGTGGCCGGGTGCACGACCGGCGAACCGCGCACGGCTGAATGCGCCGCGCATGGGTGCGCCCGCGCGCGAACGCGAACGCGGTCACGAACGCGGCATGCTCACGCCTTCGGCGCCGGGTGCCGTGATGCCGGTGCGGATTCCCACTGCGCACGATCGTCGTGGACCTCGGCGTAGCGGTCGTGCGCGTGCCGGCTGATGTAGGTGCTCAGGCCGCGTCCGGCGGCCGCCAGCTTGCGCATGCGCGCGAGCCGGCCGGGACCGGCGCTGTCGGCGGTGTACACGTAGACCGCGCCGGACCGGAACTCCACCGCGATCGCCCTGGGCGGCAGCGCGTACGCGACCACGCCGCTGTCGCCGTGGAGATCGGCATAGCGTTTCATCCGTCCGGCCCGCGCGCGGCCCCGGGGGCTCAGTCCTCGGACGACCACCGGGAAAGATCCTGTTTCACCGTCTCGATGCCCTGCCAGGGATCCTTGCGCCGCCGCTTCAGCCGCGCCGGCACGTCGCGCATCGTGAATGCGTCGGCCTTCCTGAGTTTGGACAGTTCGCTCCAGGCCAGCGGCAGCGCGACCGGGGCGCCGGGGCGCGCACGCAGCGAATAGGACGCCACGGCGGTCGCGCCGCGGCCGTTGCGCAGGTAATCGACGAAGATCTTCCGGTTGCGCAGCTTCAGCGTCGACACCGCGACGAACCGCAGCGGCTCGGACTTGGCCAGGGCATCGGCGAAGCCGTGCGCGAAGCGCTTCACCAGGTCCCATTCGCAGCCGGGATCGAGCGGCACCACCACGTGCAGGCCCTTGCCGCCCGTGGTGCGCAGGAACGAGTCGAGTTCCAGCTGCCGCAGCAGCTTGCGCACGTGCACGGCGGCGCCCTTGACCTCGGCGAACCGCACCCCGGGGCCGGGGTCGAGGTCGAACACCACGCGGTCGGCCAGGTCCGGCGTATCGGCGCGCGCGCCCCACGGATGCAGCTCCAGGGCGTTGAACTGCACCAGTTCCATCAGCCCGGCGGCGTCCTCGACGACCAGGTAGTTGGCGTTGTTGCCGGCCTCCTCCTTGAGCCGGGCGAACGACACCGCCTCCAGCCCCGCGGTGTGGTGCTTCTGGAAGAAGCACGGCTTTTCCGAGCCGTTCGGGCAGCGGATGACCGAGAGCGGCCGGCCGGCGATCTCCGGCAGCACGTGGTCCATCACCGCCTGGTAGTAGTCGGCCACGTCCTGCTTGGTGGCGCGGATGCCGGGGAAGACGATCTTGCCGGGACTGGTGAGCCGCGGTGCCGCGTCGTTTTCCGGTTTCGCGCGCCTGGCCGGTGTCTTCTTGCGGGCGCCGGCGCCACGGCCGCCATCCCGCAGGTCGGCCACGTCCTTGTCCGCGCGCACCGCCTTGAGCGAGGCCTGGCGCAGCAGGCCCTTGCGCCCGGCGCCGCGCGAGAACACCTCCACCACGAAGCGCGGCGCGAACCACTTCGCCGTGCGCAGGTCGGTGTCGTGTTCCGGCACGTGCACCGTCGGCGCCTTGCGGCCGGCCTTGCCGATGCGCCGGCTCAGTTCCTCGATGAGTTGCTCGCTGAAGCCGGTGCCGACGCGGCCGGTGTAGGCCCAGCCGTGCCCGGGATCCGGCCGCGCCAGCAGCAGCGATCCGAACCCGCTGCGCGCGCCCTTGGGCGCGGTGTAGCCGACCACCGCGTATTCCTCGCTCGCCAGGTGCTTGGTCTTGCGCCACTCGTCGCTGCGTCCGTCGCGGTAGGGACGGTCGCCGCGCTTGGAGATGATGCCCTCGAAATGGCGCTCGCCCGCCAGCGCGTACGCGGCCTCGCCGTCGCCCTCGATGTGCGAGCTGAAGGCCAGGTGCGGCGGCGGCTTGGCCAGCACCTGCTGCAGCAGTGTCTTGCGTTCGGCCAGCGGCGCTTCCGAGATGTCGATGCCGTCCAGGTACAGCAGGTCGAACAGCACGTAGGCCAGCGCGCCCTGCCTCTCGCCCGAGAGCGTGGCCTGCAGCAGGCCGAAGTCCTCGCGCGCGCCGCTGCCGGCGATCAGCTCGCCGTCCAGGGCGGCGGAGGTCAGGTTCAGTTGTTCCACCGCCGCGCGGATCTCCGGAATTCGGTCGCTCCATTCCAGCGCGTTGCGCGACCACAGCCGCACCTGGCCGTCGTCGATGGTGGCGAGGATCCGGTAGCCGTCCCACTTGAGTTCGTGCAGCCACTGCCCGCCCTTCGGCGGCGCGGTCCCGAGCCGTGCCAGCTGCGGCACGAACGGCCCTTCCG
Organism: Luteimonas salinilitoris; assembly: GCF_041300785.1. Taxonomy (NCBI): domain Bacteria; kingdom Pseudomonadati; phylum Pseudomonadota; class Gammaproteobacteria; order Lysobacterales; family Lysobacteraceae; genus Luteimonas; species Luteimonas salinilitoris. Next base: position 153,065 of record NZ_JBFWIB010000005.1, on the reverse strand, counting down.
GTGGCTTGCGCTTGCGCGCGTGCGTGAGCGCCGCGGCGGCCTTCGACCAGTCGCGCTTGCGCCGGCGTGCGAGAGCCACCGTCTTGCGCCGCTTCTTCGACGCCTTGCCGCTGCCGGCGCGTCTGGCGTCCGCCCTGGGAGGCGCGGTGACGCCCGCCAGCAGGTCGTCGGCCTCGAGCGTGCCGGCGAAGGCGTCGTCGTTCTTGAACAGCAACCACTGCGGCTTGCTGCCGGACTTGCCCGAGCGCACCAGGTGCCAGCCGCCCTTGAGCTTGTCGCCGAACAGCTCGAAGCGCAGGTGCCCCTTCGCCAGTTGCGCCTCGGCATCGCCCTCGGTGGCCCAGATGCCGCGGTCGAACCGGGCGACGTGGCCGCCGCCGTATTCGCCTTCCGGGATCTCCCCTTCGAAGCAGCCGTAGTCGACCGGATGGTCCTCCACCTCGACCGCCATGCGCTTGACCTTGGGGTCGTAGCTCGGGCCCTTGGGCACCGCCCAGCTCTTGAGCGCATCGCCGACCTGCAGGCGCAGGTCGTAGTGGCGGCGGCGCGCATGGTGCAGCTGCACCACGAAGATCGCGCGCCGTCCCTTCGGCAGCCGCTTGCCCGGCTCGGGTTCGCGGGTTTTGGTGAATTGGCGCTTGCGCCTGTATTCAGTGAGGCTCATGCCTGTTCACCGTGATCGCGGCGCCATCAACGCGGCGCGAAGGCGCGAGGCGCGGCGCATTCCGTCGGCTTGCATGCACTGCCTGTGCGCAGGAACGGGCCACGCTCGCGATACCGGTGTGGCTGAACGGGTGACCGGGTGTGCGGTGTCGGCGATGTCGGGGCATCGTGCGCATGGCGCGTGCGGGAAAACGCGCTGCGCCTTCACGGCCGCGTGAACCGCGATGCATTTGGATAGCCCTTCCCCCTTCCACGGTACACCGCCATGCGCGACATCCTCGAGACGCTGAAGAGCGAGCACGACACGCTTCGCGACCTGTTCGCGAAGATCAACGCCACCACCGATCGCGCGGAGAAGACGCGCGCCGAACTGCTGGACAGGATCGAAGCCCACCTGATCCCGCACGCAAAATGGGAGGAACTGGTGTTCTACCCGGCCTTCGCCGCGCGCGCGTCCCACGACCAGCTGCTGCAGCATGCCGAGGCCATCCAGGAACATCGCGCGGTGGAGCTGGCGGTGCTGCCGGACCTGCACGCCTCGCCGCCGACCTCGCGGCAGTTCGCCGGTTCGGTGAAGGTGCTGTCCGAGTTCATCGAGCACCACGCGAAGGAGGAGGAGAAGGAGATGTTCGCGTCCGCGCGGCGCCTGTTCACGGCCGAGGAGCGGGCCGACCTGGATCGCCAGTACGAGGACTGGAAGGCCTCGTCCGCCGCCGAGGCGATCGAGGCGCAGGCCAGGATCAAGACCGCGGCCAAGGCGATGTTGCGCGCGCCCAAGGCGCCCGGGTGACGTTCTTAGGAGCGCGCCATGCGCGCGATGCCGCGGGCGTCTCCGGTCTCAGTCATCGACGGTCCCCTCGCGAGCCGGAAGGTGCGCCGGTGGACGGAATCGCATGGCGGCGCCATACCCGCGGCATCGCGCGCATGGCGCGCTCCTACGTATTGGGCCGTGGCATGTCGGGCAACGATGCTTCGCGGAACGGTGTGGTGTCCGACGGGGGTGGTTCCGGTGGATGTTGCAATGCACAATAATGATGTGACTTCCTCGCGGGATCCGATATGGCAGACAGCGGCACCCGGACCGCGCGGCCGCTCACGCGGCGCGATACCACGCTGATCCTGTTCGCGCTGGCGATGGGCGGGTTCGCCATCGGCACCAGCGAATTCGTGCCGATGGGCCTGATGCCCGACCTGGCGCGCGGGCTGGCGGTCGGCGAGCCGCAGGTCGGACATGCGATCAGCGCCTACGCGCTGGGCGTGGTGGTGGGCGCGCCGCTGCTGGCGATCCTCGGCGCGCGGCTGCGGCGCCGGCCGCTGCTGCTGGCGCTGATGGGCTTCTACGCGCTCGGCAACGTGGCCACCGCGCTGGCGCCGGGCTATCACGCGCTGCTGGCGATCCGCTTCATCGCCGGACTGCCGCACGGCGCGTACTTCGGCGTGGCGGCGCTGGTGGCGGCGTCGATCAGCCGCCCCGACCAGCGCGGCGCCGCGGTCGGCCGGGTGATGCTGGGCCTGGCGATCGCGCTGCTGGTCGGCAATCCGTTCGCCACCTGGCTCGGGCACACGTTCCACTGGCGCTGGGCCTTCGCGCTGGTGGCGGGCATCGCGGTGCTGACGGTGGTGCTGGTGGCGCGCTTCCTGCCGCCGGATCCGGACGAGCCGCGGCAGGACCCGATCCGCGAGCTGCGCGACTTCAACCGGTCGCAGGTGTGGCTGGCGCTGGCGATCGGCGCGATCGGCTTCTCCGGCATGTTCTGCGTCTTCAGCTACCTGGCGCCCACGCTGGTGCACGTGACCGGGGTGGCGGAGTCGTGGATTCCGCTCGGGCTGGTGGCGTTCGGCATCGGCGGGGTGATCGGCAGCCTGGCCGGCGGATGGCTGTTCGACCGCCTGCAGTTCCGCGCCGCCGCGGTGGTGCTGGCCTGGTCGGCCATGGTCCTGCTGGCGTTCCCGTTCGCGGCGCACTCGCCGTGGCTGGTGCTGCCGGCGGTGGTGGCGGTGGGCACCATGGGCGCGCTGGCGCCGATCCTGCAGACGCAGCTGATGGACGTGGCCGGCGGCGCGCAGACGCTGGCCGCCGCGTCCAACCATTCCGCGTTCAACGCCGCCAACGCGCTGGGGCCGTGGCTGGGCGGGATGGCGATCACCGCCGGATTCGGCTGGACCTCGACCGGCTACGTCGGCGCGGCGACCGCGGTCGCGGGGCTGCTGGTGTACGCGTGGGCGCGCCGCGACGCGCGCAGGCTGCGGCTGGCCGCCTGCACCGGCTGAGCCCGGGTGGCACGGCCAACTGCGTAGCGGTCGGCGAACGGTCTACCGGGCGTTCGCCTGCAGGAACGCGAGGATCCGTGCCAGCGCCTGCCGGCCGTCGGCGCCGTCGAGGTCGAACTGGTACTCGTGCGGAAGCGCGGGCGCGTGGTCGGCGGGATAGAACAGCGTGTCGACGGCGACGCCCGCGTGCGCCAGCCGCGCGGCGAATTCCCGCGACTGCGGTTGCAGCGGGTCGGCGTTGCCGGCGGTGAGAAAGGTCGGCGGGAAATCCGCGGTGACGTGATCGGCGACCGACGCCGACGCGAGATCGGGATCGTCGAGGAAGTCCTTCCGCCCGGTGTACGCCCACAGCACCGTCTTCAGGAAGCCGCCGAACGGGCCGTCGTAGTCCACCAGCGCCAGGTCGTAGGCGCCGCAGGCGAGCACCGTCGCCTTCAGCTGGTTCGCCTCGAGCGCCGGCGACAGCCGCATCATCCGCGCGTAGGCGGGACTGGTGGTCAGCGCCGCCACCTGCGCGGCGATCTGCGAACCGGCCGAGTCGCCGGCGAGCACGAACCGGTCCCTGTCGACATGCAGCCGCCCGGCATTGGCGGCGAGGTACTTCAACGCGTCGTTGGCCTGGATCACCGGCAGCGGATAGCGCTTGCCCGGCGCGATGGAGTAGTCGATGCCGACGGCCGTGTAGCCGTGCGCGGCGAGGATCCGCAGGTAGTTGGCGACGTCCTCCTTGCTGCCGGAGATCCAGGCGCCGCCGTGGACCCAGACGATGGTCGGCAGCACCGCGTCGGTACCGGCGATGCGCTCGGGGTAGAACACGTCGAGCCTGGCATCGCGATCGTCGTCGCGGTACGCGATGTCCCGCACCTCCGCGATTCCCGGCGGTACATGTTTCTCGAGCGCCTGCGCCATCGCGGTGCCGCCCTTCTCGAACGCGTATCGGATCAGCAGCGCCTGGGGCCACGGTGTCAGCCGGTCGAGGGCGAATACGAGCACCGCGAGGGCCAGTGCCGATGCGACCACCCAGGCGAGCGCCTTCTTCATCGAGGATTCCCCGTTCGCGACGACCGTTGCAGGCAGGATACCCGCCGGAACCGATCGCCGGTTTCATCGGAAATCGGGATCGGTGAGGCGCTCTGGTGCGACCGGAGCGAAGTCGTTGTTCGATGCTTCGGCGTCGCCGGCCGTGTCTTCAGGACGTGCGCCGCAGCAGCGGCTGCGCCGCGGCGCCGAGGACGCGGCGCAGGCAGCGCACCATGTGGCTCTGGTGGGAGAAACCCGTTTCCAGCGCGATGCGGGCGGCCGGCAGTTCGCGGCGCCTGAGCAGGGCCGCCGCGCGCTCCACCCGCCGCCGCACGACATAGGCGTGCACCGGCAATCCCGTCGCGCGCTTGAACTGCGTTTTCAGGTGCGAGGCGCTGATGCCGGCCACGCCGGCCAGCCGTGTCAGCGACAGGTCCTGGTCGAGGTGCGCATCGACGTAGTCGACCAGCCGCCGCAGCTGCGGCCGCGGCAGGCCATGTATCGGTGTCTGCGACGTGCGATGGCGGGCGAGCAGGTGCGCGGTGAGCGCCAGCGCCAGGCTCTCGGCGTAGAGCGTGCCGCCCGGACGGCCGGCCCGGCGATCGGCGTCCAGTGCCCAGGCGATGTGCCCGATCTGCGGATCGCGGAACTGGTGGCGGGCGGCCAGGCCGGCATGGGCACCGTCCAGGCCGATGTCTTCCGCCGAGCGCTGCAGCAGCGCCGGCGGGAAGTGCAGCAGCACCGACGTGCTGGACCTGTCCTCCTCCCAGGCGTCGGCGCTGCCGGCGGGCAGCAGGTCGACGTCGCCGTGCGCGTAGCGGAAGCGGTCGGCGCCACAGCTGCCGGTGACCGGCGCACCGGTGTGCACCTTGATGCGGTGTTCGGCCACGGCCTCGAGCGCGACGGTGCCCGGGCGGGTGATGAAGCGCTCCACCCGCAGTCCGGCAACGGGCGGCGTGGGAGCGGTGGAGATCACGGGCGGGTGCGCTTGCATGGAGTTCTCCTGGAAATGCATGCGGCGATTGTCGGGATTTCGTTGGCCCGAAAGCGCGGACACAGCGTCCCATCGTCCGGATGTGCTCGATGCGCGTCCGTTCCTGCGCGACGCGCGATCCGGGTGCGCCCAACATCGCATCCGGTCCGCAGCCACTCGCGGCGATGCGGTCCAGGCACGGCGCGATGCAGCGGCAGCGCCACAACGAAGGAGACATGTGATGAAGAACGAAGCGACGGTGATCGGACTGGGACAGATGGGCGCCACCCTGGCGCGGCTGCTGCTGGAGGCCGGCTGGCGGGTGACGGTGTGGAACAGGACGGCGGCGCGGGCCGATGCCCTGGTCGCACTGGGCGCGGTGCGGGCACCGGATGTGCTGGCGGCGGTACGCGCCAGCGACGTGGTGGTGGTGTGCGTGGACGATCACGCCGCCACCCGCGCGATCCTCGGCGATGATGCGATCGCGGCCGCCTTCCGCGGCAGGACGCTGATCGAACTCAGCACCGGCGGCGTGCAGGACGCACGCGAGGCCGATGCCTGGGCGCGCGCGCGCGGCGCCGACTACCTGGACGGCGCCATCCAGGCCGCACCGAGCCAGATGGGCCGGCCGGACACGCCGATCCTGCTGTCCGGCGCGCAGGCCGCGTGGAGCCGGCACGAGCCGTTGCTGCGCGTGTTCGGCGGCGGCCTGACCTGGCTGGGCGAGGATCCCGGCGCGGCCGCGGCCATGGACATGGCCACCCTGTCCTACATCTACGGCGCCATGATCGGCTTCCTGCACGGCGCGCGCATCGCCGAGGCGGAGGGCATCGCGGTGGATCGCTACGGCCAACTGGTGTCGGAGATCGGGCCCACGTTCGCGGACTTCCTGAGGCACGAGGGCGGCGTGATCGCGTCGGGCGATTTCACGGTGGGCGAAAGCCCGCTCAAGATCTCCGTGGAGGCGACGGCGCGGATTGCGCGCGCGGCGCACGATTCCGGCATCAACGACGAGTTCCCCGTGTTCGTCGCGGACCTGTTCCGCCGCGCGGCGGATGCCGGCTACGGCAACGAGGAGGCCGCGGCGCTGGTCAAGGTGCTGCGTGCGCCGCGGCCGGTCCCGCAAGGTCAGGCGGCCGCGGCCTGAGCGGACCGCTCAGGCCGGCGCGTCCGGCACGCCGCGCCGGACGTGCTCGGCGCGGCGATAGGCAGCGGGGGTCGTGCCGAAGCGGCGATGGAACAGCTCGCCGAAGTGCGACGGGGTGGAGAAGCCCAGGCTTTCGGCGATCGCGGCGATGCTGCGGTCGCTGTCGCGCAGGCGCTGGCTGGCCAGGTGCAGGCGGTGGGTGCGGACGTAGTCGCTCCAGGCCAGGCCCACTTGTCGCTTGAAGCGGCGGCTGAAATAGGCGGGCGAGAGCGCGCACAGCGCCGCCGCCTGTTCGGCCGAGGGCGCATGGGCGGGATCGCGGCGCAGGCGTTCGATCGCCGGGCGCAGGCGTTCGAGGTCGTCGGCGTCGGCCGGCAGCGTCTCGCCCGCGACCGCGGGTGCGCGCACCGCGGCGTGCAGCAGCAGTTCCACCAGCGGCTGGGTGAGCGGATCGTCGTTGCCGAGTCCGCCCAGCCATTCGGCGAGCATGGCCACGCGCCCGTGTTGCGAGGCGTCGGGCAGCGCGCAGAACGCGTGCGCCAGTCGTTCGAGCCCCGGCGCATGCGCCAGGGTTTCGCCGGCGACGGCGTCGATCTGCACCAGCAGCCAGTCGCGCGGGCCGGGCGCCAGGGCGAAATCGTGCCGGCGCATCGACGGCACGAAGGCGATGCCGCCGGGTGCCAGCGCATAGCGCCGCCCTTCGGCGGTGAAGGTGCCGGAGACGGCGCCGAACAGCACCAGCTCGTGCACGTCGTGGAAGTGCGGGAACGGCGCGCTGGCGGCGGCCTCGCCGCCCTGGACCACGCGCTCGACGCGGATCCGCGCGCCGGGGCGCAGTTCCACCGGTTCGCAGATCGGGCGCTCGAGGTACGGCACGGGCATCGTGCGAAGGATAGCGCCCGGCGCGGCGGCGCACCGCGGCCGGGCGCCGCCGGCAGGCGTGCTCAGCTTTGGCCGAACTGCACGTCGCCGGTATGGCTGACCATCCACTGCACGCCGAAGCGGTCGACGCAGATGCCGAACTTCTCGGCCCACTCGGTCTTCTGCAGCGGCATCTCGATGCCGCCGCCGGCCGACAGTCCGTCGAACACGCGATCGGCCTCCTCGCCGCTGTCCGCCTCCACGGCGACATAGGTATTGGTGCCGATCTTGAAAGCCTCGGGCCGGGTCACGTCGGAGGCCATCAGCATGCTGTCGCCCAGCGGCAGGGCGATGTGGGCGATCCGGTCGAGCATGTCCCCGGCCAGTCCCATCGCCTCGCCGCCGAATTCGCGAAAGCGCAGCACCATGGCGAACTCGCCGCCGAACACCGAGCGGTAGTGGTCGAAGGCTTCCTTGGCGTTGCCGTCGAAGTTGAGGTAGGGATTGGCGGTCTTCATCGGGCATGTCTCCTGTGGATGGGTGGACCTGTGGGATCCATCGATGCGACGAACGGGGTGCGGCCGGATCGACATGCCGGGCTGTTCCCCCGACGCGGGTGTCGGAATTGATCGCGCCTAAGGCGTGCCGAGGATCCGCACCGTCATCGGCGCCAGGCTCAGCGTCGAGGGATCGACCGTGCCGCCGTCGATCAGGTCGATCCATCGGTCGTCGGCAATGGTTGCGTCCAGCGCCGGCCGCGCCTCGGCGTCGCCGAGGTTGACCAGCAACAGGCTGCGCGCATCGCCGGATTCGCGCAGCACGCAGAGGACCTCGGAGGCGTCGCCGCACGGCAGGCGCTGGTCGCCGCCGCGCAGTTCCGGCCGCGCCTGCCGCAGCGCCAGCAGCGTGCGGTACCAGGCGAGCAGCGAGTCCGCGTCGCCTTGCTGTTCCTCTACCGAGACGCCGTCGTGCGCGCGGTTGGCGGGCTCGGTCCACCACGGCTTGTCGCCGCGATACCAGATCGCCGCGCCGGGCGCGTCGAGTTCCGCCGACCAGCGCATCGCCTCGCGCAGCGGGATGTGGTTCGAGTCGGACATGCCGTCTTCGCGGGTGATGCCGCGCATGCCCAGCTCCTGGCCGTAGTAGAGCAGCGGTTCGCCCCGCAACAGCAGCGACAGCGCGGCGGCGGCGCGCGCCCGTGCCGGGTCGTCGTCGATCAGCGACATGAAGCGGTCGGTGTCGTGGTTCTCGAGGAACACGATCTGGCCCTTGTCCGCCTGGGTGATCGCCTCGGTCTCGCGCACGGCCTGCACGATCTTGTCCTTGTCGAGATCGATGAGCGCGCCGCGCAGCGGGAAGGCGAACACCAGGTCGGCATCGCCGCGGACCAGCCAGTCCTCGCCGAAGCCCCAGTCGGCCTGCTCGGCGAGGATGCGGAAATCCGGGCGCCGCGCCCGCAGCGCCTCGAACACCGGCCGCCAGAAGCCGGCGAACAGATCCGTCGCCACGCCCTTGTGGTCGAGGTCGTCCATCATGTGGTCGATGCGGTAGCCGTCGACGCCGTCGCGTCCGCTGCCGTCGCCGTGCGGGTCGGCCCAGAACAGCAGCACGCGGGTGAAATAGTCGCGCACCCGCGGGTTGTTCAGGTCGATCATGGCGATGCCGATCTGGCGGCCGTCGTAGTGCGGCCAGGTGGCGCGATCGAGGAAAGGCTCGGCCTCGGTGCGCGCCGCGTCGCGCCACAGCAGGAAGTCGGCGAACGGCGCGCCGGCGAAGCCCTGCGAGCGCGTCCACCACGGGTGGCCCTCGCCGACGTACTGGATCTCCTGGTCCAGGTACACCTTCAGCCCGCGCGCGTGCGCGCCGCGGACGAAGGCGAAGTAGTCGTCGAGCGTTCCGTATTTGGGCTCGATGGTCTCGAAGTCGGTGGGGAAGTAGTTGTGGTAGAAGGGCGAGGGCTGCAGCGGCGTGAGCAGGATCGAGGTGATGCCGAGATCCTCGAGGTAATCGAGCCGTTCGGTCAGCCCGCGCAGGTCGCCGATGCGATCGCCGTCGGAGTCGCGGAAGCTGCGGAAGAAGACGTGGTAGAAGACCTCCTCGCCCGCCTGCGCCCGCGGCGGCGACGCCTCGGCAGCCGTGGCGGTTGGCGGTGCGGTGATTCCCGCTCCGGCGAGCGCGGCCACGACCACCAGTGCCGCCAATGTCTTCGCGATGCTCATGCAGGGTCCTCCTCGTGATGCGGGTTGTTGCAGGGCGGCACCGCGTCGATCAGGTGCAGCGACTCCGGCCGCGCTTCGCCGCCGGGGCAACGTATACGTCGGTACCACTCACGCCGCGCGTTCGAACAACACCGGATTGCTCGGCGTGTCGATCACCGCGCCAACCTCCGCGCCCGGGCACCAACGCTCCCGGTCCGACTGCTGCATGTGGTTCTCCGGTGCCTTGAGCCGCATGTCGCGGTCCATGTAGATCACGGTCATCACCGAGCGCGGCCGCCTCGACCGGTTGGGCCCGGCACGATGGAAGGTCCAGCCGAGGTGGAAGCTCACCTCGCCCAGGTCGAACGGCGCGTCGATCACCGGGAAGCCGTGCGCCTCCATCGCGGCGGTGATGGCGCGCTCGCTCTCGTCGGAGATGCCGAGGTCGCGGCCGAACTCCACGTGCTGGCTGCCGGCGAAGAACGCCAGCGGCCCCATGTCCTGCGGCACCGCCTGCAGCGGTACCCAGGCGGTGACGGTGCGGTCGCTGTCGACCGGCCAGTAGTACTGGTCGGCATGCGCCGGGGTGATGCCGCCGCCCGGCTCCTTGTACAGCGACTGGTCGTGGTACAGGCGCACGCCGTCGACCTGCAGCAGCGCGGCCGCGATGCCCGCCAGGCGCCTGCCGAACACGAACTCGCGCGCCGCGCCGCCCTGCTCCCACAGGTTCATCACCTGCAGGAAGGCGCGATCGTAGGTGCTGCGCTCGGCCAGCGGCACGGTCTGGGTGTTGAGGGCGATGGTCAGCCGCGTGATTTCGGCGCCGTAGCGGCGCAGCGTTTCGGCATCGAACACCTGCTTGAGCTTGATGAAGCCGTCGCGGCGGAATTGCGCCACCTGCGCGTCGGTCAGCGGATAGGGCGTGTCCAGGTCGATCGTCATGCCGGCATCTCCGTTCTCTGCCGCGCCCGCCGGCCGTGCCGGGTCATGCCGTTATGGAGGGCGGCGAGCGCGATCTCGTCTGGACGCCAGCGTAGTGCCGGGGGCCGGCCTGGACATCCGCGGGAGATGTCGAAGTTCAGCGGGAGAATGTCGGATCGATGACCTGTTCCGGTGTGCCGCACGGGCGCCGCCGCGGCCCGCGGCCGCGGGTTCATGGTCGCGCCGCCCGTCCCCGGTCAGCGCTCGCCGGTCCAGCCCACCAGTTCCGCACGGCTCAGCTTGCCGTCGCCGTCGACATCGACGCCGCGGAACTCGCCGGCAAGGGTGGAGTGCGCGGCGGCCTCGCCGCGGTCGATGAAGCCGTCGCCGTCGGTGTCGAGCGCCTCGAAGCTGATGCGGTAGCTGTCCGGCAGCGCGGTGTCGGGTTCGAACGAGCGCACGATCACCTGCTGGCGGCCGGGCAGTTCGAAGGTGGCGATGCCGGTCTGCCGCGCGCGGTCGCGCGTCACGGCGGTCGTCTCGGGAGGTTCGGGCAGGGGGGCGGTCTGCACCTGCGCAACGGCGCTGGCGGTTGCGAGGGACAGGGCGAGTGCGGTGGCGGCGATGGCGATGGTGTGCATGGCGCGACGGTAGCGCGGCGATGGTGGCTTCGCCAAGCCGGAGTGGCCGTGGTGGTCCGGATTCGCGGCGCCGCGGCGCCGGGGTGCCCTGCCGGTACCTGCTGCCCGCATCGCCGGATCGGTCGGCGCGCGCGTCCGTGGGTCGTTTCATCCGCGGCGGGTCGCGACTTCCGTCGCTCCCACAGGGTCGCTCGACACGTCCGCCGCTCCTGTTGTGGGGAGCGACGGAAGTCGCGGCGCTCGCCCCCGATCCGTCCGCCCCGATTGTGGGAGTGGTGGAGGCATGCCGCCACCGGGAAGTCGCGACTGCGGCAGACGGCGGCCGGTGGCGCTTCAAGCCTGCGCCGGCCGCCGCCCACAGTCAGTAGCGCGCCTGCAGGGTGACGTTGGAGAACGCGGTCTCGCCGACCAGCCGGATATACCAGGTGCCGGCGGCGGGGTTGCCGATGCGCACGGTCTCGTTGTTGCCGGGGCGGGTGGAGCGGCCGTCGGCTTCCTCGTCGGTCGGCGGCTCGCCGTGCTGGACCAGCAGGCTGACATTGCCGCGGCCGCCGTAGCTGAGCACGTGCAGCGTGGTCGTGCCCGCCGGAACCTCGATCGCGTACAGCAGCCCGTCGCCCTCGGCGCCTTCCAGGCCCGGCACCGGGATGCGGTTCTCGATCGGCGTGGCGTCCTCGCCGTCACCGGGGGCGAACAGGTGCACGCCGCTGTTGCCGCCGAGCGCGGCCAGGCGGCCGTCGTCCAACGCGGCCAGCCGCGCCACGCCCTGGTGGCCGAGCGTCGTGAGCCGGGTGCGTACCGGTGCGGTCGGATCGGAGACGTCGAGCTCGTGCAGGCCGGCGCCGTTGCCGAACCAGGCGCGGTCGTGGCGCTGGGCGACGCGCGTGTACGACTCCTCGTCGCCGGCGTCGTAGCGTCCGACCACCGCCGGCGCCTGCGGCACGGCGATGTCGATCACCTGCACGCCGCCGCGGCAGGCGAGATAGAGCAGCGAGACCTCGCTATCGATGGCCAGGTCGAACGCGGATCCGCAGCCGTCGTCGAGGTGGCCGACCTCCACCGGGCTGGCGGGGTCGTCGAGGCTGTAGATGCGCAGGCCGCCGTTCCCGGTGCCCGACTGGCTGCCTTCGGCGAGGTAGGCGTGTTGCCCGTCGACGCGAAGCGCGTACGGCTGCGACGCCAGCGCGCCCTGCCACACCAGCGACGGCGCGGTGGGATCGGACACGTCGATCACGCCGAACACGCCGCCGTTGGTCCACTTCGCCACGTAGGCATGGTCACCGGCCACGTCGAGCACGGAGGCGAACGGGAACGCGATGCGCCCGAGCTCGGTGGGCGCGGCCGGATCGGTCAGGTCGACGCCGATCAGCCCGAAGCCCCAGGCGGCGAGCCAGGCGGTGTCGCCCGCGATCGCCATCTGCTCGAAGCTGCGCGACTCCAGGCGTTCGGGCAGGTCCGCGTCGAAGCGCGCGGTCGGCGCCAGGGTCTGGGCGTCGTTGACGGTCAGGCCGTAGTTCGCCTGCAGCAGCACGATGTCGCCGCCGTGCCCGGCGACGTCGACCGCGGCAACCCCGCCCGGCAGCCAGGCGGTGGCGATGTTGGCGGGCGCGCCCGGGGCGCTGACGTCGAGCGCGTGCACCAGGTCGGTGTCGGTCGGCAGCAGCAGCGGGCCGCCCTCGATCGTCAGCGAACGGCGGCCGCCGAGGGCGAAGAGGTCGAGGTGCCCGGCGGCTTCGGGCGCATCGACATCGGCGATGTTCCAGACGTCCAGGCCCTCGCCCCAGCCGAAGGTGTAGACGAACTCGCCGACGCGCGCACCGGTGATCGCCGGCGGGATGTCGAGCGCGCCGCGCGGGTTCATCAGCGTCGGTTCGCTGAGATCGAACACCGTCAGCCGGTTGCCGACGCCGATGGCGCGCGCGGGCTCGGAGATCAGGCTGAAGCTGTCGAGCCCGTCCACGCCGTGGCCGGCGACCTTGAACGGCGCGTTCGGCACGCTGACGTCGTACAGGTCGAGGACGGTGCCGCCGAGCCAGTTGCGGCCGGTGGCGTGGATCATGTCGCCGTGGGCGACGATCCGGGTGTACTGCGTGGGCACGGTCGCGATGTCGGTGGGCGAGAACGCGGGATGCGCCGGGTCGGCGAGGTCCGACACGAACACGCCGCGGTTGTTGTCGAACAGGTACAGATGGTCGTTGGCGACCGTCAGCCCGAGGAGGAACTTGCTGTCGTGGTCGACGTAGTCCTCGGTCTCGTCCACCCGTTGCGGGCGGGCGGGATCGGCCAGCGACCAGGTGGTCACGCCGCTGCTGCCGTCGTAGCCGCGCCAGCTGGCATAGAGATGGTCGCCGTGGCGTGCGAGGCCGTTGATCGCCCCGCCCGCGGGTTCGGAGGTGGCCACGCGGACGGGCGCGGCCGGGTCGCCGTAGTCCCAGGTGGCGATGGTGCGGCCGGTCGGGAAATGGATCAGGTCGCTGTCGGCGACCGCATCGGTCTGCATGGCGCCTCCGCGCAGCAGCGCCAGCTCCAGCGGCGCCTCGGCGGCGGCGACATGGGGAACGGCGGCAAGGCAGGCGCAGAGCAGGGCGGTGGATAACGGCTTGGGTGTCATGGACGGTTCCTTCGGGAGCGGGGTTTCCGGGAGAGAGGGCGACGCGGGGGAGTTCGCGACCGGAAACGATGCCGGTCTGCGCGCATGGGGCCGCCTGGAGAGTGAGCGACCGCAGGCGCGCGGGCCGGCTGACCGAACCTGGGCTGTTCTGCCGCAGGGTGTCATTCCAATCGCTTGACGATCGCTTGACGGACGCATGACAGCCCATGCTGGCGCGCTCGTGCGACGGGCCGGCCGCAGGTACCGGGCGTGAAAAACGCGATCGGGATCACGTCCCGGATTCGCGGATGGAGAAGCGAACACGACCCAAAGCCCGCGTGCCGAGCTTCCTCCACTTGCGAAGGGAAGGCCGGATGGGGCGAGCGGAGCCGCAACGGATGAGTTCCCGCGTGCGCCTGCGATCGGCCCATCCACCTCTTGAAGGCGCGGCGTCAGGCCGGCGAAGGCTGGTGGAAGGCGAGCTTCCACCCCTCCGGCGCGCCAGGCCTCAGTCCGCCATGCCGCTGTGCCGCAGCAGCGCGTCGATCGCCGGTTCGCGGCCGCGGAACGCCTTGAAGTTCTCCAGGGCCGGGCGGCTGCCGCCGCGGGCGAGGATCTCGTCGCGGAAGCGCGCGCCGGTGGCGGCCAGCTGGTCCGGCGCCTCCTCGAACGCGGCGTAGGCGTCGGCGCTCAGCACCTCGGCCCACTTGTAGCTGTAGTAGCCGGCCGCGTAGCCGCCGGCGAAGATGTGCGCGAACTGGTGCGGGAAACGGTGCCAGGCCGGCGGCCGGTTCACCGCCACTTCGTCGCGCACGCGCTCGAGCAGCGCCATCACGTCGTCGCGCGCGGGATTGAAGCGGCTGTGCAGTTCCATGTCGAACAGCGCGAACTCGAGCTGGCGCACGGTCTGCATGCCGCTCTGGAAGTGCCTGGCCGCCAGCATCCTGTCGAACAGGTCGCGCGGCAGCGGTGCGCCGGTCTCGACGTGCGCGGTCATCGCCTGCACGCGCTCCCATTCCCAGCAGAAGTTCTCCATGAACTGGCTCGGCAGCTCCACCGCGTCCCACTCGACGCCGTTGATGCCGGCGACGGACAACTCGCCGACCTCGGTCAGCAGCTGGTGCAGGCCGTGGCCCATCTCGTGGAACAGGGTGGTGACCTCGTCGTGGCGAAACGTGGCGGGCCGCCCGCCCGCGCCCTTGCCGAAGTTGCACACCAGGTACACCAGCGGCGTCTGCGTGCCGCCGCCCGCGCCGGGGCGCTCGCGGCGGTTGCGGCAGTCGTCCATCCAGGCGCCGCCGCGCTTGCCCTCGCGGGCGTACAGGTCGAGGTAGAACTGGCCGACCAGGCGGCCGCCGGCGTCGGTCAGGCGGTAGAAGCGCACGTCCTCGTGCCACACCGGCGCCTCGTCCTGCGCCACGGTGACGCCGTAGAGCGAGCCGATCACGTCGAACAGGCCGGCCAGCACCTTCGGCTCGGTGAAGTACTGCTTCACCTCCTGCCCGGAATAGCGGTAGCGCGCCTGCTTGAGCTTCTCGCTGACGTAGCCCAGGTCCCACGGCTGCAGCGCTTCGACGTCGAGCTCGTCGCGGGCGAAGGCCTCGAGCTCGGCGCGGTCGCGCTGCGCGAACAGCTTCGCGCGCGCCGCCAGGTCGCGCAGGAAGGCCAGCACCTCTTCCGGCGTCCGTGCCATCTTGGTCGCCAGCGACACCTCGGCATAGCTGGAAAATCCCAGCAGTTCCGCCAGCTCGGCGCGCAGCGCGAGGATGCGGTCGATCAGCGCCGTGTTGTCGAGCTCCGCCGGCCCGGTTTCGGAGGCGCGCACGCCGTGGGCGCGGTACAGCTGCTCGCGCAGTGCGCGGTTGTCGGCGTAGGCCTGTACCGGCAGGTAGCACGGCATCTGCAGGGTCAACTTGTACCCGGAACGGTCGTCCTGCTCCGCTGCGGCGCGGCACGCGTCGATCACGTCGTCCGGCAGGCCCGCCAGTTCGGAGGCGTCCTCGACGTACAGCGCGAACGCGTCGGTGGCGTCGAGCACGTGTTCGGAGAACTTCGCCGCCAGCGCCGCCAGTTCCTCCCGTACCTGCGAGAAACGGGCCTTCCTGTCATCGGACAGTTCGGCGCCGCCCAGGCGGAAATCGCGCAGCGCGTGCTCGACCGTCTTCCGGCGCGCGGCGTCGAAGCCGGCGAACTCCGCCGATTCCGCCAGCGTTCGGTACGGCGCGAACAGCGCCAGGTTCTGGCCCAGCGTGCTGTAGAAGCGGGTCACGCGCGGCAGGTTGGCGTTGTAGGCCTCGCGCAGCGGCTTGGAGTGCAGGACCGCCTGCAGGTGCGTCACCTGGCCCCAGGCGCGGGCGAGCCGCTCGGTGGCGTCCTCCAGCGGCACGATGAAGCTTTCCCAGGTGACCGGCGCAACGGTTTCCGCGGCCTTCACCGCGGCCTCCGCTTCCGCCAGCAGCACGTCCATGGCCGGGGCGACGTGTTCGGGGCGGATGGCGTCGAAGCGGGGCGCGCCGGAGAAATCGAGCAGCGGGTTGGTCATGGACGGGGCCGTATTCGCGGGGAAGGAAGGATTCTAGAACTTGCTTCAAAAAGCTGTCCGCCACGGATTGACGCGGATGCACGCCGATAGGGCAACCAGGGACGTATGAGGAGCCGCGCCAGCGCCAGCAGCGCGCGCCGCACCAGCAGGCCCAGCAGCAGTGCGATCAGCAACGGCCAGGCGACCGCGCCCAGCAGCGGCCAGTCGGGCGTCGTCATCGGCGGTCCGGTGGCGGCGAAACCGACATGCTGCGCTGCGATCCGTCAATGCGGCGTCGATCCCGACGCTTCGGCGGCACCGCGCACGCGCTTCTACCATGCGAAATTTCCGCATGTGCGCCGAACGGGAGCCTGAACACTCCGCAACCCGTGCGGGCGGATTCACCTCGAATTAGCAGTGCGCGGCCAAGACTGCCGCCATTCGTCGCAGCAGGAGTCCATGCCATGCAAGTTCCCGCCCACCGCTACGCCGCGCCGCTCGCATTGGCGCTGGCGCTCGCCGCCACCGCCGCGACGGCACAGGACGCGATGACCGAGGCGCAGGTGCGCGCCACGCTCGAGGCGCAGGGCTACACCCGCGTCAACGACATCGAGTTCGAGGACGGCATGTGGAAGGCCGACGCGCGCAGCGCCGACGGCAACCGCATCGACCTGCGCCTGGATCCGGGGACCGGCGAGGTCTATCCGGAAGACCAGGTGTCCAACCTCACCGAGGCCGACGTGCAGGCGCAGCTTGCAGCCGCCGGCTACACCAACGTTCACGATGTCGACTTCGACGACGGGATCTGGACGGCCGAGGCCGACGACAGCACCGGCCGCGAGGTCGAGGTGCGCATCGATCCGCGCAGCGGCGAGGTGATCGGCAAGGAAAAGGACTGACGCCGCGCGCTGGCCGCGCGCGATTCGAGGGCGGCAACGGACAGGCGCGGCCGTGAAGCCACGGCCGTGCCTGCAGCTGTGGCGCGGCAGCGGATCATCGCGGCTGCACGCGCCGGCCGCTACAACGGGAGCCGATTCGTCGCACCGGGACGACATCGACGCCGGGCGGGAGTACTTCAACCCGGTCACCAACATGCTGTTCTTCCGGTTGGCGACGCCGGCGGCGTGCCATCAGGCGGCGTGAACGCGCCGGTGCGCCGGATCACGCGCCCGCGCTCCGCCGTCGCCGGTCACCAATGTGGGAGCGACGGAAGTCGCGGCCCCGCGAACCCGATCGCGGCGACCGCCTGTCGGCGTCAAGCGCCCACGCGCCGCCGCACCGCCTCGGAGTCGCGCACCGGGCGCACCTCGATGCAGCCGGTCTTCGCCCACGGGAATTCGTGCGCCATCCGCACCGCCTCCTCCAGGCTGTCGGCCTCGACCAGGTTGAACCCGGCCAGGATCTCCTTGGTCTCGGCGAACGGACCGTCGGTCACCGTGGCGCGGCCGTCGCGGATACGGACCGAACGCGCCGTCGCCGGCGCTTCCAGCTGCTGGAAGCCGAGCAGCGTGCCGTCGGCCTGCATCTCGTCGGCATGCGCGAGGCAGGTGCGCATCATGTCGTCGGCCTCGCCTTCGGGCAGGGCGTCGATCAGGGTGTCGTCGGTATAGACCAGCAGCAGGTATTGCATCGGGGGCGTCCAGCGGCGGGAGGTGGGCGTCATTAAGCCGCATCCACGGTCCGGCTGCCAGTTCCCCGGGGGCGACGTTGCCGGGACGGCCGCATCGCCGTCGGGACATTGGCGCCGTCCGCGACGGCCACGGCCCCGGAACGCGCGGCGGCGCCAAGACCGCGGCCAGTGCTGGACGTCACCGCTGAACGTGACGAAGGATCGACGCCGCCGGTCGTGTCGCGCCGGCCCGCGCGGTGCGAGAATGGAGGGCCGCGCCGGACCCCGGCGCCCGTTCCGGGAATGCGCATGTCCGCAGTGCACCAGGGCGCAACCGCCGCCTTCGACCGCAGCCACGCGCCGCAGGGGAGCCTGCGCCGATGACACGAACCCGGGACCGCCTGCAATCGGTCGTCCACGGCGCCGCGCTGGCCCTGATCGTCGGCTGGGTGCTGTACGTCGGCAAGCAGGTGTTCGTGCCGATGGTGTTCAGCGTGCTGGTGGTCTACGTGATCATCGGCCTGGCGCGCGCGATCACCGCGGTGCCGGTGGTCGGGCCGCGCGTGCCGGCGCCGCTGCGCTACGGGCTGTCGGTCCTCGGTATCGCCTTCGTGCTGGCGGCCGGTGTGTCGCTGGTGGTGAACAACGTCGGCCGGGTGGTGCAGCTTGCGCCGATCTACCAGGACAAGCTGCTCGAGCGGATCCAGCAGGGCGCCGAGTTCTTCGGCCTGCGCGCCGCGCCGACCTGGACCGCGCTGCGCGAGGACTTCCTCGAGCAGGTCCGGCTGCAGGACCTGATCGGCCCCACCGTGCTCTCGGTGACCGGCATCGGCATGACCCTGCTCGTGGTGCTGCTGTACGTGACGTTCCTGCTGGTCGAGAAGCGGGTGCTGGCGGCCAAGCTGCGCAATCTCTCCGACGATCCGCGCGACGTCTCCCGCATCCGCCAGATACTCGACAGCATCAACATCCGCACCGGCCAGTATCTCGCCGTCAAGACGCTGATCAACGTGGTACTCGGCGTGGTCAGCTGGGCGATGATGGCGGCGTTCGGGCTGGAGTTCGCCGGCTTCTGGGCGGTGGTGATCGCGGTGCTCAACTACGTGCCGTACATCGGCTCGTTCCTCGGCGTGCTGTTCCCGGTGGCGTGGGCAATCGTGCAGTTCGGCGATCCCGGCACCGTGGTCACGCTGCTGCTGTTGCTGACCGCCGCGCAGTTCGTGATCGGCAACTTCCTCGACCCGT
The DNA here is from genome assembly GCF_041300785.1 of Luteimonas salinilitoris. NCBI lineage: Bacteria > Pseudomonadati > Pseudomonadota > Gammaproteobacteria > Lysobacterales > Lysobacteraceae > Luteimonas > Luteimonas salinilitoris. Next base: position 134,405 of record NZ_JBFWIB010000005.1, on the reverse strand, counting down.
TCCTGATGGGCAACTCGCTCAACCTCAGCCCGTTCGTGATCCTCGCCAGCCTGACCATCTGGGGCGGGCTATGGGGAATCCCCGGCGCCTTCCTCGCGGTGCCGATCACCGCGGTGCTGGTGATCGTGCTGTCGGAGTTCCGCGGCACCCGCCCGATCGCGGTGCTGATGTCGCGCAACGGCAATCTCGATGTCGGTCGTACCGCTGCGTTGCCGGCGGATGCCGGCGGCTCCTAGGGCCGAACCGCCGGGATCGATACGCTTCGGCAGTATCCCGCCGGCGGGAAGATCATTCCTCGATCCAGGGCTTTATCCTCGCGGGCAGGCCCTCTAGGCTAGGCTGCTGTTCGCCCGTGCTCCGGGCGCCGCGCGCCGCCACCGCAACCGAAGGACTCCGCGTGCAGCCGATCCTCTCCATCCGCAACCTCGGCAAGACCTATGCGTCCGGCTTCCAGGCGCTGAAAGACGTCGACCTCGACATCCACCGCGGCGAGATCTTCGCCCTGCTCGGCCCCAACGGCGCGGGCAAGACGACGCTGATCAGCATCGTCTGCGGCATCGTCACCGCCAGCCAGGGCAAGGTGGTCGCCGACGGCCACGACATCGTGCGCGACTTCCGTGCCGCGCGTTCGCTGATCGGCCTGGTGCCGCAGGAACTGTCGACCGACGCCTTCGAGACCGTCTGGGCCACCGTGCGCTTCTCGCAGGGCCTCTACGGCAAGCCCTACGATCCGGCGCACCTGGAGAAGGTGCTGCGCGACCTGTCGCTGTGGGACAAGAAGGACAGCAAGATCATGACGCTGTCCGGCGGCATGAAGCGCCGGGTGCTGATCGCCAAGGCGCTGGCGCACGAGCCGCGGATCCTGTTCCTGGACGAGCCCAGCGCCGGCGTCGACGTCGAGCTGCGCCACGACATGTGGCAGATGGTGCGCGGCTTGCGCGAACGCGGCACCACCATCATCCTCACCACGCACTACATCGAGGAGGCCGAGGAGATGGCCGACCGCATCGGCGTGATCAACCACGGCGAACTGATCGTGGTCGAGGACAAGGCCACGCTGATGCGCAAGCTCGGCAAGAAGCAGCTCACGTTGCAGCTGCAGGCGCCGCTGGCGGCGATCCCGGAGGAGTTCTCGGCGTTGCCGCTCGAGCTGGCCGACGAAGGCAACGCGCTGGTCTACACCTTCGACGTGCAGGCCGCCGAGACCGGCATCGCCACCCTGCTGCGGCGCCTGGGCGAGCACGGCATCGATTTCAAGGACCTGCATTCGAGCGAGAGCTCGCTGGAGGACATCTTCGTCAGCCTGGTGCGCGACGGCGCGCGGGAGGTGCGGGCATGAACTGGCACGCGGTCAAGGCGATCTACCGCTTCGAAATGGCGCGCACCTTCCGCACGATCACCCAGTCGATCGCCTCCCCGGTGCTGACGACCGCGCTGTACTTCATCGTGTTCGGCGCCGCGATCGGTTCGCGCATGGGCGAGATCGACGGGGTCAGCTACGGCGCCTTCATCATTCCCGGCCTGATCATGCTGTCGCTGCTGTCGGAAAGCGTCTCCAACGCCTCGTTCGGCATCTACATGCCGAAGTGGTCGGGCACCATCTACGAGGTGCTGTCGGCGCCCATCTCGCACGTGGAGATCGTGCTCGGCTACGTCGGCGCTGCGACCACCAAGTCGGTGATGCTGGGGCTGCTGATCCTGGCCACGGCGCGGTTCTTCGTGCCCTACGAGATCGCATATCCGCTGTGGATGATCGGCTTCCTGGTGCTGACCGCGCTCAGCTTCAGCCTGTTCGGCTTCATCATCGGCCTGTGGGCCGACGACTTCCAGAAGCTGCAGGTGATCCCGCTGATGGTGGTGATGCCGTTGACCTTCCTCGGCGGCGCGTTCTATTCGATCGAGATGCTGCCGCCGCTGTGGCAGAAGATCGCGCTGTTCAATCCGGTGGTGTACCTGATCAGCGGCTTCCGCTGGAGCTTCTACGGCAGCGCCGACGTGCACATCGCGGTCAGCACCGCGATGGTGCTGACGCTGCTGGCGGCGTGCCTCGGCCTGGTGTGGTGGATCTTCCGCACCGGCTGGAAGCTCAAGGCCTGACCGGCGACCGACAAAAAGCCGCGGCCCCGCACCAGGCGGGGCCGCGGCGCAAGCCGGACGCGTGGCCGGATCGGCTCCGGTCTCGTTGTTGTCGCGGTCAGTCGTCGCTGGTGCCGGACACGGTGGTCAGGCCGGAAGCGTCGACTTCGGCGACGCCGTCGATGTCGGCGGCGATCCGCCGGGCCTCCTCGATCTGCGCCTCGTCGTCGACGCTGCCCGACAGCGTGACCACGCCATTGACGGTCTCGACGTCGATCTCCAGGCCGGCGACATCGGTGTCGGCCAGCAGGCTCGACTTGACCTTGGTGGTGATCCAGGTGTCGTCCACCGGCTGTTCGGAATCCATCTGTTCTTCGGGTTCCGTGCCGGTGTCCTGCGCCAGCGCGCCGCCGGCGATGAAGAGCAGCGCGGCCGACAGCGCGGCGGCCAGCGCGGTGCGCGGGTATTTGTTGAGCATCATGGCGTTTCCTCCGTTGGGAATGTGGAGCGAGTGTCTGCGCGTATGTGTCCACGAGGCGTGACCGGCCCTGTTCCGTTCGTTAAATGAATGCGTGATCGAAGCTCACCAAGAACAACACCCGCTGAGCGCCGAGGCGATGGAGCAACCGTCGCCACCCAAGGGGGAAGCGGGTGCGAACCATCCCGTGGTACGCAACGGTTTCGAGCCGCGATGCATCCGCCGGATCGCGTGCCTTTCGCTCGCGGGCGCGCGGGAACGATTCACGGGAACGACAGCGTCGACGCCCTACACTGGCGACAGTTCCCGTCCGGCGCCGGCCGTCTCCGGTGGTTTGGCCCGATGCACCTCAAGCCGTTCTCGTTGTGCCTTCTCCTGCCGCTGCTTGCCGCGGCCGGTGCCGCATGCGCGCAGGTGGGCGAACCACGGCAGCCGCCCGCGCGGATCGAGACGGTGCCGGTGCGGCCGCCGCCTGCGCGCGTTGCCGCCGATCTCTCCGCGCGGCCGCGGCAGGAGATCGCGATTCCCGCGACCGGGCCGTCGCCGATGTCGCCGCGTCCCGGCGCACCGGCGACGAAGGACGCCACGTCCCGTGTCGACCCGGCCGCGCCGGCGAAGGTCTACGACCGCACCGGCAGGCTCATTCCGGGGGCGGTGCGGGTAGGACCGAACCGGGTGTTCGATCCGCGCAGCGGTCGCTACCGCACCGCGCGGCCGCGCGGCGACGATCTGCAGGTGGTACCCGAGGGCTGAGTCGCGGGTGGCCGGCGTCACGGCGCCTCGCCGCGCCCCTGCGCGCGCGCGTTGCGGATCACCGCATGCACCAGTGCACGATCGCGATGGCGCGAGATCGCGGTCGCGCCGAGGGCGATTGCCGTATCGCGCAGCTCGGCGGGCACGTCGTAGTGCGCGCCGCTGGTGCGGTTCTGGAACGCACGTCGCGGAATGCCCAGGCGCGCGGCGAAGGCGTGCAGTTCGTCCAGCGTGTCGGCCATCAGATGGGCCCAGCGGCGGCCGCGCCAAAGCGTGACGGCATCATCGACGTAGACGGTCATGGCCTCGGCTGCAAAGGTGCGATCAGGCATCGCGCACCGCAAAATCGCGCAGATCGCGATGCTTTGCAACGGCGACGATCCCCGGCGGGAAAACGGCTCGTTCTCCCTTCGATCATGCGCTTCACGCGGTAAAAAACGCCAGTTTTGTCGTGACGCGGTTTGCGGTGCATGGACATGGGCGCTAACCTGAATTTCGTTCATGGACGCGCCGGGAAGGACAATTCGCTCGTGATATCTCGCAGTTTTTCCCTTGTTTTCGGCACTTTTCTGCTCATCCTGGCAACGGCATCGCATGCGGCCGATGGCGATCCGGAACTCGACCTCGGCGGCGCGGTCCGCTTCAGCTACGGCTGGCTCGACTACGGGCCGAGCACGGATTTCGAGCCCGAGCTGGTGCGCATCGACGCCAAGGGCAGTGCGGGGCGGACGTTCTTCTCGTTGCAGTACCGCTGGTACGACGGCTTCGATGCCGTGCACCACGCCTGGGCGGGCTGGAAGCTGGACGAGGCTTCCGACGTCCGTGCCGGCGTCCAGCAGGTGCCGTTCGGACTGCTGCCATACGCCTCGCACAGCTTCTGGTTCGGATCCGGTTACTACCTCGGGATCGAGGACGACTACGACATGGGCGTGGTCTGGCAGCGCGGCAAGGGCGCGCACCAGTGGCATGCGGGCGTGTTCTTCGGCGACGAATACGGCACCGGCGCCCGCTTCGGCCGCTATTCCTTCGACGTCGCCACCACCGACGGTCTGCCGTATCGCGAGCGCGAGCGGCTGAGCCTGCGTTACCAGCACACGCGCGACTGGAACGGCGCCGAAGTGGCGCTGGGCGCGTCGCTGTTCACCGGCAAGGTCGAGAATCGCGTCGACGGCGGCAAGCACGGCCACGACGGCGCCGCGCTGCACGCGCAATGGCAACGCGGCCCCGCCACGGTGCAGCTGCAGTGGGCGCGCTACCGCTATCGGGTCCCGGAGCCGAGGATCGCGATGTCGGCGTTCCTGTTCCCGTTCGAGATCGCCGCCGAGGCCGACGTGCCGACCTTCAACGTCGCCTGGGAGTTGCCGCGCCCGGGCTGGTTCGACGGCATCACCTGCTACAACAATCTCAGCATGACCCTGCCGGTCGACGACGATCCCGGCCTGCGCGAGTCGTGGCAGAACGTCACCGGCTGCAGCTTCGCCAAGGACAAGATGTTCACCTATGTCGACTGGATCGCCGGCAAGAACATGTGGTTCGTCGGCGGCTCCGGCATCGGCATCGACGAGCCCGGCTCCAACCGCTGGCGCTCGCGCCTGAACGTCAACATCGGCTTCTACTTCTGACGCGCGGCCGCGACGTCGCCGTCGCGGCCCACATGCAACGATCGCGGCGCCCGCCGCGCTGATCGGGGAAAACGCCATGAACGAAAAGACCACACCCGCCAAGGCCAGCTGGTACAAGATCAACCCGCCGGTGTTCTTCACCTCGGCGATCCTGGCGCTGGTGTTCGTCGCCCTGGGTGCGTTCGCGCCGGAATGGTCGGACGCGTTCTTTGGCGACGTCCAGGGCTGGGTGGTCGAGAGCGCCGGCTGGTTCTACGTGCTGGCGGTGGCCGGTTTCCTGGTGTTCGTGGTCGCGCTGGCGTTCTCCAGCTTCGGCAAGCTCAAGCTGGGCCCGGACCACAGCACGCCCGACTACAGCTACCTGTCCTGGTTCGCGATGCTGTTCTCGGCCGGCATGGGCATCGGCCTGATGTTCTTCGGCGTGGCCGAGCCGATCATGCACTACGCGACGCCGCCGGTCGGCGATCCGGAAACGGTGGCCGCGGCGCGCCAGGCGATGCGTGTCACGTTCTTCCATTGGGGCGTCCACGCCTGGGCGATCTATGCGGTGGTGGCGCTGTCGCTGGCGTACTTCGCCTTCCGTCACGGACTGCCGCTGACCATCCGTTCGTCGCTGTATCCGCTGATCGGCGAGAGGATCTACGGGCCGATCGGCCATGCCGTGGACGTGTTCGCGGTGCTGGGCACGTTGTTCGGGGTGGCGACGTCGCTCGGCTTCGGCGTGATCCAGGTCAACGCCGGCCTCAACTACATGTTCGACGTGCCGGTCGGCATCGGCACGCAGATGATCCTGATCGCGGTGATCACCGGCATCGCCACGGTCTCGGTCGGCCTGGGCCTGGACGCGGGCATCCGCCGCATCTCCGAACTCAACATGATCCTGGCGGTGACGCTGCTGGCGTTCGTGCTGATCGCCGGGCCGACCGTCTACCTGCTGCAGACGCTGGTGCAGAACACCGGCATGTACGTCTCCAACCTGTTCTCGATGACCTTCAACCTCTACGCCTACGAGCCGACCGGCTGGATCGGCGGCTGGACGCTGTTCTACTGGGGCTGGTGGATCGCGTGGTCGCCGTTCGTGGGCATGTTCATCGCGCGCGTCTCGCGCGGGCGCACGATCCGCGAGTTCGTCACCGGCGTGCTGCTGGTGCCGCTGGGCTTCACCTTCATGTGGATGACCTTCTTCGGCAACACCGCGCTGCACATGGTAATGGTCGACGGCGCCGCGGGGCTGATGGAGGCGGTGGCCGAGGACAGCTCGGTGGCGCTGTTCCGGTTCTTCGAACTGCTGCCGCTGTCGTCGATCACCTCGTTGCTGGCGACGCTGCTGGTGGTCACCTTCTTCGTCACCTCGTCCGACTCCGGCTCGCTGGTGGTCGACATGCTGACCTCCGGCGGCGAGGAGGAAGGGCCGCTGTGGCAGCGCATCTTCTGGGCGCTGGTCGAGGGCGCGATCGCCGCGGTGCTGCTGTACGCCGGCGGGCTGGACGCGCTGCAGGCGGCGACCATCGCCAGCGCGCTGCCGTTCACCGTGGTCATGCTGCTGATGTGCTGGGGCATGATCCGGGCGATGCGGCTGGAGGTGACCAAGCAGCTGAGCATGCGCGAGGCGCGACTGGCGCCGCTCGGCGCGACCGGTCCGCTCGACTGGAAGACCCGCCTGCGCGCGATGGCGCATCATCCGCGCCGTCAGGAGGTGCTGCAGTTCCTGCAGCAACAGGTCCGGCCGGCGCTGGAGGACGTGGCCGCAGAACTGAAGAAGCAGGGGCTGGAAGCGCGCGTGCAGGACGCCGAGGACGGCCGCGTCTGGATCGAGGTGGGGCACGGCGAGGAGATGGACTTCTTCTACTCGGTGCGGCCGCGCCCGTACGATCCGCCGTCGTTCGCGATGAGCGACCTGCGCCGCAAGCGCACCGACGAGATCCGCTACTTCCGCGCCGAAGTGCACCTGCGCGAGGGCGGGCAGGACTACGACGTCATGGGCTGGCACAAGGACGAACTGATCCACGATGTGCTCGACCAGTACCAGCGCCACATGCACTTCCTCCACATCGTGCGTTGAGCCATCGTGCGCTGCGCCGGGCGAACGTTCCCTTCCCCGTAAACGGGGGAGGGAACCGGGACGACGGCGCCTGTCCGCCGTGTTCCGCCGGCAGCCGGGAGCGTCTTGCCGCTCAGGCGTCCGGGGCCGGGGCGCCGAATTCCCGCCGCAGCCACTGGTCCAGCAGCGACTTCTCGTAGCGCAGCATGTCGTTGCGACGCGCAATGGACGTGTTGGACAGGTACATCGAATCGCTCAGCGTACGCTCGCCCTCGTCGATCACGTTGCCGGCGGCGTCGAGACGGCGGAAGTTGAGTTCGATCCGCGGCCAGTAGATGTCGCGCATGATGCGCACGCTGTCGAACTGCATGCCTTGCCAGGGCTCGTAACTGCCGGCGCGACGGATGTCGGTGATGGTGACGTCGAGCCGCTGGCCCTCGGGCAGGCGGTCCTCGGCGCGCGTCTGCAGGTGTTCGGCCAGCTGGCGCACCCAGTCGCCGCGTTTGGCTTCCCAGCGGTTGCGGCTGTGGCGGATCTCGGTGAATTCCGCTGGATCGGTCCAGGCCACGCTGACGCGGCCCTCGTCCGGCAGCGCGCGCGGCGCATCGGGATCGGTGACATTGCGGACGCGGGCGTCGGCGGTGGTCGCGCAGAGCAGCCCGAGCAGCAGCATCGAAAGCAGGAATTTCATGACGGTCTCCCGCAGGCGTGTGATCGAGTCTGCGCCTGCGGGGAACGGCTTGCAACGCGATCGGGGGCGGTGCGCAACGGCGGTCGCCATCCATTCAGCCCACGGGACCGCGGGTGCCGCGCGCGCCGTCAGGCCGCCCACGCCGGGCGGGGCGTCCGCGTCCTGTCCACGCGCGATCGCGGCGCGGGGCTACTGTTGTTGCAGCAACGGCTCCAGCGTCGTCCACACGTGGTCGCGCAGCCGCGCCTGCGCTGCGGGGGTGGGATGCAGGTTGTCGTCCTGGAACGCGTCCCGCTCGAGCGCGATCGGCTCGAGCAGGAACGGCAGCAGCGGGACGTCGAAGAAATCGGCCAGTTCGCGGTACAGGGCCTCGAAGTCGCGCGTGTACTCGGTGCCGAGGTTCGGCGGCATGCGCATGCCGACCAGCAGCACCTCGGCGCCGGCATGCTGCGAGGCGCCGATCATCCGCGCCAGGTTGCGGCGCATCTCGCGGACCGGCAGCCCGCGCAGGCCGTCGTTGGCGCCCAGCGCGATCACCACCACCGCCGGCCGGTGCCGCAACACCTCGGCGGTGATCCGCGACGAGCCGCCGGCGGTGGTCTCGCCGCTGATGCTGGCGTTGACCACCCGCCAGTCGGTGTAGCTGGCGGCGAGCCGATCGGCCAGCAGCGCCACCCAGCTCTCCGCCGCGGCCATGCCGTAGCCGGCGGACAACGAGTCGCCCATCACCAGGACCGTGCGTGGCGCCGCCTCGGCGGCCGGAAGCGGGGCGGCGGGTTCCGCCGCATGGGCGGCCGGAAGCGCCGCGAGCAGCAGCACCCAACCGATGGCCCATTGCATGCGGCGGCGGAAGGCCGCATACCGAAAATGGTCAAGCAACATGCGATTCCTGCTCCGAAGGTCCGGCCGCCAGCATAAGCGCCGCCGCGGCCTGAAGTTGTCGAATGAACCGGGACAGAGGATCCCGGGAGTTCTTAAGAAACGTTTAATCCCAGCCCCGGATCATCGCCGGCACCCATACGAGGATTCCCATGGCCGATTCCACTCCCGCCGCGTCGGCGGACGTCCGTCACGCGCTCCAGGTCACCGGCCTCGGCAAGCGGGTGCCGCTGCCGTCCGGCGATCTGACCATCCTCGACGGCGTCGGGTTCCGCATCGAGCACGGCGACAGCGTCGCCATCGTCGGCGCCTCCGGTTCCGGCAAGAGCACGTTGCTGTCGTTGATGGCCGGCCTGGACACGCCGAGCAGCGGCGAGGTGTCGCTCGATGGCCAGCCGCTGTCGACGCTGGACGAGGACGGCCGCGCGCGGGTGCGGGCGGACAAGGTCGGCTTCGTGTTCCAGAGCTTCCAGCTGCTGCCCTCGCTCACCGCGCTCGAGAACGTGATGCTGCCGCTGGAGCTGCGCGGGGACGCCGACGCGCGTCGCCCAGCGGATCAGACGCTGCGCAAGGTCGGCCTCGGCGAGCGCCTGGGCCACTATCCACGGCAGCTGTCGGGCGGCGAGCAGCAGCGCGTCGCGCTGGCGCGTGCCTTCGTCACCGGGCCGTCGCTGCTGTTCGCCGACGAGCCGACCGGCAATCTCGACACGCAGACCGGGCAGGCGATCATCGAACTGCTGTTCGCGATGAACGCCGAGGCCGGCACCACCCTGGTGCTGGTGACCCATGACGAGCACCTGGCGTCGCGCTGTCGCCGGATGCTGCGCCTGGACAGCGGCCGCCTGGTGGACGACGCATGAGGACGCTCGCGCTGGCGGCCAACCAGCTGCGCCGCGACCTGGCCGCCGGCGAGGTGCGCATCATGCTGGCGGCACTGGTGCTGGCGGTGCTGGCGGTGACCGCGGTCGGCTTCGTCACCGACCGCGCCGGGCGCGCGCTGGCGATCGAGGCCAACCGCCTGCTCGGCGGCGACGCGGTGCTGCGCGGCGACGGGCCGATCGGCGACGAGGTGCGCGCCGCCGCCGACGCGGCCGGCCTGCGGCGCACCGAGACGGTCGAGCTCGACAGCATGATCCGCGCCGGCGCCGAACCGCGGCTGGGCGAGTTGCGCGCGCTCGGCGAGGGTTTCCCGCTGCGCGGTGCGTTCCGCATCGTCGAGCGCGCCGGCGGTCCCGAGCGCGAGGCCGGCGGCGTGCCCGCGCCGGGCACGCTGTGGATGAGCCGTGCCGGCGCCGATGCCTTCGGTGCGCGGGTCGGCGACACCATCGGCATCGGCACCCTGCAGCTGCGCCTGGCGGCGCTGGTGACGCAGGAGCCGGATGCCTCGATCGACTACTTCAACGTCGCGCCCAAGGTGTTCCTCAACCTCGCCGACCTGCCGGCCACCGGCCTGGTGCAGGAGGGCAGCCGGGTCCGCTACCGGCTGGTGGTGGCCGGCGAAACCGGCGCGGTGGAGCGCTTCGCCGCGGATGCGCGCGGGAACCTGGCGCGTGGGCAGCGGCTGGAGACGATCCGCGACGCACGCCCGGAAGTGAACTCGGCGCTCGACCGCGCCGGCCGCTTCCTCGGCCTGGCGGCACTGGTGTCGGTGGTGCTGGCGGCGGTGGCGGTGGCGATGGCCGCGCGCCGCCACAGCGAGCGGCACCTGTCCGGCGCGGCGGTGATGCGCTGCCTCGGCGCGAGCCAGCGCACCCTGGTCGGCATCCACGTCGGCGAGCTGCTGCTGCTCGGCCTGATCGCGGCCACGCTCGGCGTGGCGTTGGCGTTCGCGCTGCAATGGGCGGTCGCCGAATGGATCGCGCAGGCGCTGCAGGTGGACCTGCCGGCCGCGGGCTGGATGCCGGCGGCCCAAGGTTATGGCGTCGGCCTGGTAGTGCTGCTGGCCTTCGGCGCCCCGCCGGTGCTGGCGCTGCGGCGGGTTCCGGCGTTGCGGGTGCTGCGCCGCGATCTGGATCCGGTCGAGCCCGGCGCGCTGGTGGTGCTGCTGGCCGGACTCGGCGGCCTCGCCGCGCTGTTGTGGTGGAAGGCGGGTTCGGCCGAACTCGCCACGACGATGCTGCTCGGCATTCTCGCCACGCTGGCGGTCCTGGCCCTGCTCGCCTGGGCGCTGATCGCGCTGGTGCGGCGGCTGCGCCCGCGCCTGCGCGGCAGCCTGCGCTACGGCCTGGCCAACGTCAGCCGCCGTGCCGGCACCAGCATCGCGCAGGTCTCGGCGCTGGGACTGGGACTGATGGCGCTGCTGCTGCTGACCTTCGTGCGTACCGACCTGCTCGATCGCTGGCAGCTGGCGCTGGCCGAGAGCGCCCCCAACCGCTTCATCATCAACGTGCAGCCCGACCAGCTCGATCCGGTGCGCGCGTTCATGGCCGGGCAGGAACTCGATCCGCCGGTGCTGTTCCCGATGGTGCGTGCGCGGCTGGTCGCGCGCAACGGCGCGGCGGTGACCGGCGAAACCTACGACGCGCAATCGCGCGCCCGGCGCCGGGCCGAGCGCGAGTTCAACCTGTCGATGGCCGAGACGCTGCGCGACGACAACAGGATCACCGCCGGCAGGTTCTGGGACGGTACTCCGGCGCGGCCGGAATTCTCGGTGGAGGAAGGCTTCGCCGAAACGCTGGGGTGGGAGATCGGCGACCGCATCGCCTTCGACGTCGCCGGCCAGCGCCTGGAGGCGCCGATCACCAGCCTGCGCAGCGTCGAGTGGGAAAGCTTCCGGCCGAACTTCTTCGTGCTGGCCTCGCCCGGCGCGCTGGACGGCTACCCGGCCAGCTACATCACCGCGGTGTCGGTGCCGCCGGAGCGCGGCCGCTTCACCGCGGACCTGGTCGAACGCTTCCCCAACCTGTCGGTGATCGACATCGACGCGGTGCTCGCCCAGGTGCGCGGCACCGCCGACCAGGTGTCGGTGGTGGTGCAGGCGGTGTTCTGGTTCTCGCTGGCGGCCGGCGTGCTGGTGCTGCTGGCCGCGGTCAGCGCCAGCCAGGACGAGCGCCTGCTCGAGGGCGGGGTGATGCGCGTGCTCGGCGGCAGCCGCCGCCAGCTCAGGCTCGCGCAGGCGTCGGAGTTCGTCGCCATCGGCCTGCTGTCCGGGCTGGTGGCGGCGATCGCGGCCTCGGTGCTGTCGGGCGTGGTCGCCTCGCAGGTGTTCGACCTGCCGTGGAATCCGAACTGGCGGCTGGCGGCGGCCGGCGGCGGCCTCGGCGTGCTGGTCACGCTGGCGGCCGGCCTGTTCGCCACGCGGCGCGTGCTCGATGCACCGCCGTCGGTCACGTTGCGCGAACTGCAGGGCTAAGCCGCCGCGCGGCGGCCTGCTCTGCGACATCGAGGCCGGAACCCGTAGAGCCGAGCTTGCTCGGCTGCAGCGGCTCCGGAGCCCGAGCGGAGCAAGCTCCGCTCCACGGAATGGCGTTCGTGGCGGCGCGTCGGCGCGAGACGTGGTTCAGGTTTCCACGTCCCTGGGTTCGGCGTCGAACCGGCGCGGATAGGCGCGCTCGTCCGCGACCTGCTTGACCTGCTCGGGTGAGAGTTCCGGTGAACCGTAGACCGCGTAGGCGACGGTGCCGTTGTTGCGTCCTACCTGGTGCAATCGGTAGCGGGGCCGGCCGCCGCCGGTATCGGGCGGGTAATGCAGGGGCGGCGAATCGCCGTCCATGTCGAGTTCACTGTTGTCGACGACACCGCCAACGAAAAGAGCACGCATGCAGACCTCCATCGATTGATGATCCCGATGGTGTTGCCGACGGTGTTTGCATCGCATGAAGCAAAGGTTGGCATTGCATGCATGCCGCAGCCTGCATTCATTCCGTGCATGAAGCGCCGCCGCCGCCGGCCGTTCGTGACGCCGCCGCCGCCGGCAATGGCGCGTCGCGTGACGCGCGGCGGATCCATTCCGTGACTGCCCGCAGTTCCGGAGCGTGACAGGCTGCGTACAAGGCGCAACTGGTCCACCAGGTGCGGTCCGCGTGTCCCGCAGGTAACAGCCGCCGCCCGCGTCGCCTTCCGAGACTCGCCCGACACGGAACGGAAGGAGCCGGGCGATGGAAGGAGGGAGGCAGGCCTACGGTGCGTTCGGCACCGCGGACGAGGTGTTCGTCGATGCGTGGCGGGCGACCCTGCCCGAGCTGCGCCGGCGGGCGCTGCGCCTGGCGGGTGGCCGTCGCGATCGCGCGGAGGACCTGGTCGCCGATACCGCGATCAAGGCATTGTTGTTCATGCGCGGATCGCCGGACGTGCTGACCGATCCGGAGGGTCTGCTGATGGTGGTGCTGCGCCATGTCTTCCTCGACGGCGTCAGGCGCGGCCGGCGCGAGAGCGCGACCGTGGATGCCGCCGCCGATGTGCAGGCGGCGCTGGAGACCCGCGACGGCGGCGGCCTGTCGCCGTTGCAGCACGCGGAACTGCGCGACCAGATGAACCGGCTGGTGACCGCGGTCGCCGCACTGACGCGCGAGCAGAAGCGGCTGTTCGCCCTCCGCTTCGTCGAGGATCTTCCCTACGCGGCGATCTCCGAACGCCTGCGCATCAGCGAGCCATTGACGCGCAAACGCGTGGAATTGCTGCGCCGGCGCCTGCGGACGGTGGATGCGCGCGATTGAACGCGGCGGCCGTTCACAACGTGCGCGCCGGTGCGTTTGGATGAGAGGCACGGCGGCCACCGCCGGCTCCACCGACGCCCGACTTCCTGCGACCGCTCAAGGATATTTCCATGGCCGACTCCACACCCGTCAACGCGCAGATCACCGATGCGGTGACACAGACCAACGTCAAGGTCGTCGCCGAGGCGCCCGCGCAAGCGATCGCCGCGCTCTACCAGGTCGCCAGCCACTCCACCGGGCTGGCGCTGCAGAACGCGGTGCACAGCCAGCAGGCGCTCAACCAGATCTCCAGCGCGGTCATCTCCAAGGCCGTGGGGCTGATCATGGCGATCGGAGAGAAGTCGTGAACGGGTGCGCCGCATCGTCGGGCGTCGCCTTCCCGGGCGGGGGGAGGTGAGCCATGGCCCTCTGGTTCAGGAGAAAGTCCAAGCAGGCTCCGGAACGGAGCGGTGGAGCGTCGGCGGACGCATCGGATCCCGCGTCGCCGCCGCCATCGCCGCCTCCACCTTCACCGCCCCCGCCCCCGCCGCCCCCGCCGCCCCCGCCTCCGCCACCCCCGCCTCCGCCTCCGCCTGTGGCGCCACCCAAGCGTCCGACGACGCTGAGCGCGATGAACGAGCACATGCTGGCCCAGGCGGGCGCGGCGGCGCCGGCGACCGACGCGCTCAACCAGAAGATCGTCCAGGCGGTACGGATGAGCAACGCCGAGGACACTGCGTATGCGCCGTCGCAGATCGCGATCGGACCCGACATGATGATCAGCCAGGCCTCCGGCCTGGTGGCGCAGTCCGCGGCCGCCTACTTCGACGGCGCCAGCAAGCTGGCGCTGGCCAGCCAGGGCGTCCTGCTCAAGCAGATGACGCAGAACCTGGTCGAGCAGAACCTGGCGCAGGCCGCCGAGGACGCGCTGGGCGTGCTGGTGACGGACGTGATGCTGGCCGCCGCCGCCGCGGTGGCCGCGGCCGCGGGCGCGATGGAGGCCGAGTCCGCCAGCTTCGCCATCGACAAGATCGACCAGAGCATCTCCAAGTACAGCAGCCTGCTGGCGAACCACAAGCCGAAGTCGTCATAGCGGCGCGTGTGGCGCGCCTCCGGAGCACGCGACCCGTACACGAGGAATTCCGTCATGGCCTATTTCAAACTGGCGCCGGTCACAGGGATCACCAATTATCCGGTCGACTACCACAGTCACTTCACCGGCATACTCCCCGTCCGCGGCAAGGACGACCGGCAGCCGTCGCTGGTGAATCTGCTCGCAGAAGCGTTGTTCCGGAGCGATCCGCGCAAGAGCGACAAAGCGGAGCTGCAGCTGTTCGACTACGCGTTGCGGTTCATGATGGACGAGCAGACGAATCCGCTCGCCCGACTCGCGAGCAGCCTCAGCCGTGCGGAGTACGAGCGCGCCGAATGCGCGGCCGAGAACATCTACGTGGCGGCCGTGCTGGCGGGGCATATCGACTACCTGGACATGGATCTTCTTGCCGAACCGGCCTATCGCCCGGACTTGTACGACGCGGTCCGCGCGCGGATTGTCAAAAAGGCGCTGGACTCCCCTGTGAAGCCGGACCAATCCCTGATGAAGCTTGTCCGTTACTTCAACGGCAAGATCTACAGCAGCAACAAGCACACGCCGTTCGACGACTGCTACAAGATGCGGGGGGCTTTCGTGAAGTTCTTCTGCGACGGCGATCCGGCCGAATTCGAGAAGTGGGACGACTGGCAGCAGCAAAGATACCGCGCGTGGATCCGGGCGACGTTCGATTATCTGCGGGAAGAGGGCATCACGCATACGCAGACGGCCGCGACGCAGGACGAAATGAAGGAGTTGGCCACACGGGCGGCCGAATACAACGCGGAAAACCACACCAGCTACAAGCTGCTCGTCCATACGCCTTCGCAGTATCTCCCTGACGGGAAGCTCGAGGCGTATCTCAAGGACGCGATCCTGCCGCTGTTGAGTGATGACAAGCGCGATATCGTCGGGATCGACCTGCTCGGCGCCGAGAACAAGGTCGGCAACTACAGGGAGCTGTTCGAATTCCTTCGCGCGCAGGAAACCGGGCTGGAGGCCAACTTCGGCCAGGGCAAGCCGCGCGCATTGAAACTGATCGTCCACATCCATTGCGGCGAAGGCAGCGGCTTCGGGTCCGGTAACCGATCCATGATCGGCTATTACCTGTACGAAGCCGGATTCCCGGAAGAATCGTTCTTCGAGGATCTCCCCCGATACATCATCAAGTGCTACAAGGCCGCGGAGGGAAAGCAACTGGCGACGCCTCGCGGGACGCGCGGGACGGCGACTCCGTTCGGTCTTTTCGACGAGCTGTTCCACGACAATTCGCTGACCTACCGAGGCAGGCTGCTGCGGCGCTTCGACATCAGCAGCGAGACGTCGCGCGAGCTGGCGGCCTACAACGCCAAGCGCAACGTCATGGCATTGAGCGAGACCTTGGACAGCACGCCGCAGGACGCGGACCGGACCTGGTACCGGCTGCTCGCCGAGGACAGCGCGCTGTTCGCCTTCCGCCTGGGGCACGACTACTACTACCGCAATTTCATGGCGGCCAAGTATCCACAGATCGCCTTCGATACCAACCTGGGCAGCAACGCGATCACCGGCGCCTCGGGGCTGTTCAGTTCGATCGAGAGCTACCGGATCAACCGCGGCTACCGGCATCTGGACGGCTACATCGATACCAACGTCCTGCGGGCCGCCGGCGATGCGGTCGCCTACATGGCGTCCGAAGCCCTGACGCAGGAACAGATCGCCGGACTCACCGGCATGAGCATGCAGCCCGAGGCGCTGGGCGAGATCCTCGAAGGCAGCAAGGATTGGATCGTGCAGCAGCTGCAGAGCGCCCTGGGCCCGATCTACCCCCAGGTCGTCACCAAGGATTCCTTCTACGACAAGTATTGCAGCCTGGTGCTGGCGACCGCCGGGGGCGTCGACACGCCCGCATACAGGTATCAGGCGATGGCTCGGGTGCTGGCGCTGTTCCGGAACTGGCGGTCCTACCTGCTGGGCGCCGACGGCCAGGGTGCGGAGCACAGCGACATCCAGCACGAGTTCCTGCGTATGCTCATCCTGCTGGTCTACGGCCTGCTGCCCACCGGCGAGACGCGGATCGACGCGAAGGTACTGGTCGACCTTCAATACCTGCTGCGCTCGATTGCCGAGAGTTACTGGCGCGCCACGGTGGGTCCGGTCGAATTCAAGCTCCTGCAGGACAAGGTCAGGCTGGAATTGCTCGAGGGCTTCAAGGCGCCCGATTCCGTCGTGACGGTGCGCCGGAGCGCCGTGCGGCAGTGACGCGGCTGCCGAGGAGACGAAGCGTCGCTGCCCGGCCAGGAGAGTCCGTATGGATGAGATCGTCGAGTACCTGCTCAGCGCGCGGCCCGACGGGCATGACGCGAAACCGCGCGACGACCCGCCTTCGCCGGTGCCCGCGGCGCCCGTCCCGGCAGAGCGGGAAAAACCCGGCGGCGCCGGGACGCCGGACCTGCTCGGCCTGCTGTTCGAACGGCTGGGTGACGAAACGGTGCGGCGGGCGATCGCCCGCTTGATCTTCCCGCACTGAGCCGACGACGGCGGAGGTTCCGCGACCGCTGCGCCGGGCGGTCCGTCGCCGTGAACCCGAATCCGACTGCTTGCGGAGACCAGACATGAATGCATCCGACGACCCTCTTTTCACCCAGTTGCACGCGCTGGCCGAGCGTTGGCTGAAGCGGCCGTTGACCGCCGCCGAGACGCGGGAGCTGGCACGCTTCCGGCAGTCGTGCGGGCACGGAGCCGGCGACGCTTCCCCGGCCGCCGCGCAGGCCGAGCAGACGGTGCAGGAAGCCCGGCGGCAGGCGCAGGCGGCGATCCAGGACGTCCTGGACGGCGCGCGCGAGCTTGCGCAGCGCATGGCCCGCGAACGCGAGCAGGAGGACCGCGCCATCCTGGCGATGGTCGAAAGCGCCGGCTCGCTCGCCGACCTGCGCCCCTCCGCGTTGCCGGACGGCGACGGGCAGGGCCCGCCGGCCGACCGGATCGTGATCACGCAGATCGCCGACCGCCTGGCCAACATGGTCAGGACGGAGGTGCAGGCCTGCTTCGAGCGGCAGCTGGCGCCGCTGGCGAACCGGATCGAGGCGCTGCTAAACGAGGCGCGCACGCCGGCGCCGCCGCCGGCCGCGCCCGATGCGCAGGATGCATCACAGAATTCGAGCGGCGCTGCGAATCCCTAGTTCACGAACGCGGGCGCGCATCGTTATTCGAATCGCACGGCGCGTGCCGTGTCGACACCGAGGAGTTCAATCATGGCATTCCCCACCGCAGTCAACGATCAGGTGACCGATGCGGTCACCCAGTCCAACGTCAAGGTCATCGGCGAGGCGCCGGCCTTCGCGATGGGCTCGATCTTCCAGAGCCTGGCGCACTCGACCGGCATCCTGTTCGAGAACGCCGTCGCCGCACAGCAGCAGCAGAACACCCTGGCGCAGGCCGCGTCCAACCAGGGCGTGATGCAGATCTACAGCCTCGATACCACCGCCGCCGCCGGTGCCAGCGAAAAGGTCGCGCAGACCGGCGTGTCCGACAACCTGACCAGCCTGTTGACCGTGCTCAACGCGTTCAAGTAACGATGGCGCGCGCCGCCGCGCTCGGCGGCACGGCGGCGCCTTCCGGAGCAGGCTTCGGCAGGCGCTGACATTCTCCGACAAAGGACATTTCCATGGCATATCCCACCGCCGTCAACAACCAGATCACCGATGCGGTCACCCAGTCCAACGTCAAGGTCATCGGCGAGGCGCCGGCCTTCGCGATGGGCTCGATCTACCAGAGCATGGCGCACTCGACCGGCATCCTGTTCGAGAACGCCGTCGCCGCACAGCAGCAGCAGAACACGCTGGCGATGGCTGCGGCCAACCAGGGCGTCATGCAGATCTACAGCCTCGACACCACCGCTGCCGCCGGCGCCACCGAGAAGGTCGCGCAGACTGGCGTCTCCGACAACCTGACCAGCCTGCTGACCGTGCTCAACGCGTTCAAGCAGTAATCCGGACGCCGCCGGTCCGGGCACGCCCCGGCCGGCGCTGACTTCCACCAAGCGAGGACATTCCCATGGCATATCCCACCGCCGTCAACAACCAGATCACCGATGCGGTCACCCAGTCCAACGTCAAGGTCATCGGCGAGGCGCCGGCCTTCGCGATGGGCTCGATCTTCCAGAGCCTGGCGCACTCGACCGGCATCCTGTTCGAGAACGCCATCGCCGCGCAGCAGCAGCAGAATACGCTGGCGCTCGCCGGATCCAACCAGGGTGTGATGCAGATCTACAGCGTCGACACCACCGCTGCCGCCGGCGCCACGGAGAAGGTCGCGCAGACCGGTGTCTCCGACAACCTGACCAGCCTGCTGTCCGTGCTCAACGCCTTCAAGCCGGCGACCCCGGCCGGCTTGTAACCAGCGGGGCATCCGCTGCTCTTTCGGCGCGGTTCCGGCCCCCCTGGGCCGCGCCGGTTCCCCCAAGGATGCCGCATTCGAACGACGCGGGAAGCACGCAGCGACGCTGCCATGCGGCGGTGGAACGAATGCTTCGCAGGCCGGCTTGCCGGCGACGGAACATGGGCGTCCGGCGGTCGATCCGCCGACACGCCGAAGACCATCGGCGAGCGCGACGCGATCCGTCGCCGGCGATGGAGAGGAGGGGGAAATGGACCTTTCGAACAGGCACAGCGTCCGCTCCGCCGCGTCCGCGATGCGCAACCCATGACGATGATCGGCACGCGTGCCAGCGGCGGGAAGCATCCGCTCGAACGTTTCGCGCTGTTGCGCGGCCTGGCGCCGTCCCTGCTGGAGTTCGTCGCCGCCAACAGCGTCGAATGCCGTTTCGGCGAGGGCGAGACGCTGTTCTTCAAGAACGATCCCGGCGACTTCCTCGCGCTGGTGGCCGACGGGTGGATCTACGAGATCCTGTACGGTCCTGACGGGCAGGAGTTGATCGTCGGCACGATCGCGCCCGGCGAGGCCGTCGATGAAGCGGTGCTGCTGGACCGCCACCGGCGCAGCTTCACCGCGATCGCCTACGCCGACACCGTGGTGCTGAAGCTCGCGCGCCGGCATTTCCCTGCGCTGGTGTCGGAGCCGGCGGTGCTCGAGCGCGCCTACGCCGCGTTGTGCGGCAATCTGCGCCGGGCGATCGACAATCTCGAGAACATGTGCCTGCACCGGCTGGAGGCGCGGCTGGCGCGCTACCTGCTGACGCAGCTGCAGGTGCAGGGAGCGCCGCGCGGCAACACCGCCGAGATCGCACTGCCGCCGACCCAGAGCATCCTCGCGGCGATGGTGAACGTGAGCCGCTCGAAATTGAACGAACAGCTCCAGCGCTGGCACCGTAGCGGCCTGGTCAGTCGCCACCGCCACGTGCTGCGCATCAACGACCTGGATGCATTCCGCGGCAGGGCCTGCCTGCAGTCCGGCGGCACGGTGCCGGCGCCGGCCGGCGCCACCGGGCCGTGCGCGGCAGCCGGCGGCATGAACAGTCGCGTGCCGGCCGTGCTTTCCTAGGCGGTATCGACGTCCGGGCCCGACCTGCGTTGCCCAGCGAAGGGAAGCCGGAGCGAGCGGACGGGCGCTCTTGCGAGAGCGCCGGAAGTCACGACTCCGCAGGCGCTGTAGTGGCCCGCCATGCGGCGCGTAGAATCCACGTCTCGTCCGTCGCCCTGCATCGCCCGTGCCCATCGGCCGCCAAGACCCCGCGCTCGACACCCTGCTGCTGCCGTTCGCGGGCGGACACCTGCAGTGGCCGCCCGGCGAGGTGCTGTTCCTGCGCGCGCGCGCCGGTGCGGCGCTGATGCCACTGCCGCGCGAGCGCCTGGTCTGCGAGCAGAGCTTCCGTCCCGAGGCCGATGCGCTGTGGCGCGACGGATTCCGGGTGCGTGAGGACGGTGAGGACGGCGGTACCCGCCATCCGCTGGTGCTGCTGCTGCCGCCGCGCCAGCGTGACGAGGCCCGCGCGCTGTATGCGCAGGCGCTGTCTCGCGCGACCGACGGCGGCACGGTCGTCGTCAGCCTGGCCAACGATGCCGGCGCGCGGACGGGCGAAGCCGACCTGGCGCGCATCGCCGGGCCGGTGACGTCGCTGTCGAAGCACAAGTGCCGGGTGTTCTGGACGCGGTCGGGGCAGGCCGGCGGCGATGCCGCGCTCGCCGCGCAATGGGGCGTTCTGGACGCGCCGCGGCCGGTGGCGGGTGGACGCTTCCTGAGCCGGCCCGGCGTGTTCGCCTGGGACCGGATCGACGCCGCGTCGGCCCTGCTTGCCGCGCACCTGCCGCCGACGCTCGCCGGCCGCGGCGCCGACCTCGGCACCGGTTACGGCTATCTCGCCGACGAAGTGCTGCGGCGCTGTCCGGGCGTGTCCGCGCTCGACCTGTACGAGGCCGAGCGGCGCGCGCTCGACCTGGCGCGCGGCAATCTCGCCGCGCACGCCGGGCGGGTCGCGCTCGGCTTCCATTGGCACGATGTCTGCGCCGGCCTGCCGAATCGCTACGATTTCATCGTCAGCAATCCGCCCTTCCACGGGCAGGGGAATGCGGCGCGGCCGGACATCGGGCGCCGCTTCATCGAAGCAGCCGCGCAGTCGCTGCACCCCGGCGGCGTGCTGTGGCTGGTGGCCAACCGCCAGCTGCCTTACGAACAGGCGCTCGGGACCGGCTTCGGTACGGTGCGCACCGTCGCCCAGCGTGACGGCTTCAAGGTGATCGAGGCAAGGGCGTGTTAACAGGCCCTGGGCGATGAAGCTGGTACGCCTGCTCGCGAACCTGGGCTACGGCAGCCGCAAGCAGGCGACGCTGCTATGCCGCGCGGGGCGGGTGACCGATCCGCACGGCGAGGTGCTCTACGCCGACGACGTGGTCGCGCATGCCGACGTGCGCGTCGACGGCGAGTCGCTGGATCCGCCGCAGGGCATGCTGCTGATGCTGCACAAGCCGGTCGGCTACACCTGCTCCACCCGCGATCCGGGGCGCGTGGTCTACGACCTGCTGCCGCCGCGCTTCCGCCTGCGCACGCCGGGGCTGTCCACGGTCGGCCGGCTCGACCGCGACACCAGCGGCCTGCTGCTGCTGACCGACGACGGCGCGCTGCTGCACCGGATCATCGCGCCGAAGTCGAACCTGCCGAAGGTGTACGAGGCGGAACTGGCGCAGCCGCTGCGCGGCGACGAGGCGGTGCTGTTCGCCAGCGGCACGCTGCTGCTGGAATCGGAAACGACGCCGCTCGAGCCGGCGCGGCTGGACGTCATCGATCCGCGGGGCGCCCGGCTGACCCTGACCGAGGGCCGCTACCACCAGGTGCGGCGCATGTTCGCCGCCGTCGGCAACCACGTCGAACGCCTGCACCGCAGCCGTGTCGGTGGACTCGCGCTGGAGGACCTGGCGGCCGGCGAATGGCGCCAGCTCGACGCCGACGCGCGTGCGCGCCTGTTCGCCGCGGATAACGCCGGCGCTTCTCCGTAGGAGCGCGCCATGCGCGCGATGCCGCGACGGCCATGCGGAGCGGCGTGTCTCGAAAGACGCGGCTATTCCGACCCGTCTTCCAGCAACCGCCGCCAGCCGTCGCGACCCAGCCGCCGCAGCGTCCGCTGGTTGCGTTCGACGATGACGTCCGGATCCGGATAGGCCGCCACCGCGCGCGTCACGCTGTCCTCGCGCAGCAGGTGCAGCATCGGGTGCGGAGAGCGGTTGCTGAAGTTCTCGATGTCGTCCTCGCCGCTGCCGGCGAAGCGGTACTGCGGATGGAAGCTGGCCACCTGCAGCACGCCCTCCAGGTCCATCGAGGCGAGCAGGGCGTCGGCGGCGCCGAGGAAGTCGTTGTAGTCGTAGAAGTCCGCCAGCACCCGCGGGTGGACGAGCAGGGTGGTGTCGACGGTCTCGGGCGGGGTGTCGCGCAGCAGCGCGAGCTCATCGGCGAGCGCCTGCAGCAAGGCGTCGGGCGTGGCGGCGCCGCTGAGCACGAAGCGCACCTGGTCCTTCGCCACCACCGCTTTCGCGAACGGGCACAGGTTGAGGCCGACCACCGCGCGCTGCAGCCAGCGGCGGGTTTCGGCGATCGGATCGGAGGCATTCGTGCTGGCAGTCATCGGAACCTCATGGTTCATGCAGTGTATGCCGGCCGCTCACTTCCGCACTGAAACGCCCGCCGCAGTCATCCCAGCGCAGGCTGGGATCCACGTCGATTTGTCGCCGACCCACGGCGTGCGATGGCCTGCCCGACCGACAGCCCATAAGCTGTGCGCCCACCCCGCTCCCCGGCTGCCCGTGCCTTCGACCCATGCCCCGGATACCGCCCGCCGTGCCGCGCTGTGGATGCTGCTCGCGGTGCTGTTTTTCGCACTGATGGACGCCGGCATGAAATGGCTTGCGGCCGATTATCCGCCGCTGCAGGTGGCGACCCTGCGCGGCGCCGCGGCGCTGCCGCCGGTCTTCGTCTGGGTGCTGCTGAGCGGTCGCGCGGCCACCCTGCTGCGGGTGCACTGGCGCCTGCATCTGCTGCGCGGCGTGCTGGGCATCGCGATGATGTTCGGGTTCGTCTACGGCCTGGCGCGGATGCCGATGTCGACCGCGTACGCGATCGTGTTCGTGGCGCCGCTGCTGGTCACGGCGATGGCGGTGCCGGTCCTGAAGGAAAAGGTCGGTCCGCGGCGCTGGAGCGCGATCGCGCTGGGCATGGTCGGCGTGCTGGTCGTGCTGCGACCCACCGGCGAGGGCGTGATGACCTTGGCCGGGCTGGCGCTGCTGCTGGCCGCCGCCTGCTATTCGGCCGCGGCGATCACGGTGCGGGTGCTGGCGCAGCGCGACAGCATCGAGGCAATGGTGTTCTGGTTCCTGGTACTGCTGGCGCTCGGTGCCGGCGCGCTGGCCTGGCACGGCTGGGTGCCGATCCAGGCGCACGACGCCTGGCCGATCGCCGGCGTCGGGCTGGCCGGGGCGCTCGGCCAGGTGGCGCTGACCCATGCGTTCCGGCTCGGCGAGGCGTCGCAGATCGCGCCGCTCGAATACACCGGCCTGGTCTGGGTGCTGCTGCTGGACCTGACTGTCTGGCAGGTGCTGCCCGACCGCATGACCTGGATCGGCGCCGCGATCATCATCGCCAGCGGCCTGTATCTGCTGCGCCGCGAGCGCGTGCACGTGGTGACCGCGCCGCCCTGAGCGCCGCTGTAGGGCCCGTCCCGACCGGCGGATGTCGCATTCCGGTTGGTTTTTGCGTTCGCCTGGAAGTACCGATCTTCCGGTACGTCCAGGAGGAATGCCCGTGAAACCGTTACACCGTCATCTCGCCATAGCCGCGCTCGCCGCCGCCCTGGTGTCCCTGGCCGGTCACGCCAGCCAGCCGCAGTCGCCGCTGCAGCGTGCCGAGGCCGTCGAACGCCGATCGGCGGATCTGCTTCCCGATCCGCTGCGCCAGCAGCTGTCGATGCGCATCCGGGACATCCTGCCCGGCGCCACGGCAGCCGGCGCCCCGAGTGTCGACGATGTCAGCGATGTCGATTCGTTCGGGCGCCCGCTGAAATGGCTGGGCTCGGGGCAGATGAACATCTCCCTGGCGGAAAGCTGCCCGGCGCCCGTTCCCGGCACCACGGTCGGCAGCGCCTGTGCGCAACTGCAGCCGTTGCCGGGGTTCACGAGCTTTGCGTTCGACGACGTCGCCCGGATCACGCTGCCGGAGAAGGCGTCGCACTCGCTCCTGTGCCACTGGTTCTCGCCCTTTCTCAACGTGGTCTACCGCAACCCGGAACCGCCGGGCGGCGCATCGGTCGTCGCTCGGCTGTCGTATTCGCCCACGCTGACGATCGAGAACGCGGTGCTCGACGACCCCGCGATGATCGACCCGATGACCGGGTTGCCGTTCAATGGCCGCTTGACGACGTCGATGACAAGCTCCGAAAGCTTCGAGGTGCCGCTGCCGGCCGATACGCAGATCTCGACGCGCGAGCGGGACACGGCGACCTGCATCGCAGGCTTCCTGTCGCGCCGCACGCTGGTCCGGGACTGGGGCCTCACCGAAGGCCAGGCGAAGCAGTTCTTCAAGAACCCGACCACGATCCGGATGAACATCAGCGGCAGCGCCCAGTATGTGGCGCACGCGAATATGATCTTCGGACTGCGCATCATCGGCGACTGAGCGGCCCGCGAGGGCGCGCCCGGCCCCGGCGATCGCCGGTGGCGCGCACCGGGTCGTGCGAATCGGGTTCCGGCCCGCATCGGGCGAAAGCAGGACGGGCCCTTTCGGGCCCGTCCGGTGGAGGCGATGGCCGCTGCGCGGCCGCGGTCAGAACCGCGCGCCGACGCCGACGCCCACGGTCCACGGATCGAGCTTGATGTCGCGCTCGATCGTCTCGCCGGCGAGCTGTGCGTCGGCACGGGCGCGCATGTAGCGCGCGTCGGCGCGGGCGAACCAGGTCGGGGTGATGTTGAGGTCCAGGCCGACGGTGCCGATCGCGCCCTTGGGCGTGGTCAGGCCGACGTGGTCGCCGCCCGGGTTGAGGTCCTCGTTGCTGATGTTGGACTGGTAGTAGCCCAGGCCCACGAACGGCCGGAAGGTGTTGTCGGCCTGGCCGAAGTGGTACTGGCCGCTCAGCGCGACCGGCTGCTGCTCGATGGTGCCGATCTTGCCGTCGTCGCCGCGCACGCGGTGGTTGAACTTGTCCGCGGCGCCCCACAGCTCGACGCCGATGTTGTCGTTGACGTGGTAGGTCGCGCTCAGGGTCGGCGCGGGGCCGCCGTCGACGTCGATGCGCGAGCCGGGCAGGGGGTCGGACTCGGGCTGCAGCAGGGTCACGCCGCCAACCACGGAGACGCGCTTGCCCGAGGTGGTGTCGGTGGAGAGCGGTCCGCTGTCCTGGGCGAACGCGGCCGGGCTGGCGATCAGGGCGATGGCGGTGGCAAGACTCAGTTTGCGAAGTGAAGACATGGGGGATCTCCTCGTTGTTATAGATGTTGTGTGCCCGGGGAGAGGGCGCGGGCCACCGTAGCGAGGCGGGTATGAACCGCACTTGGCCTGCGCGTTAAATCGCAGCCGGCGTTTTCACGATCGCTTCAGCCAATTCAGGAAGCGCAACCGCACCTGACGAAAGTCACGCCACCCACCGGCACGGGACCGGATCGCACCGGTGCCGCACAATCGACCGCAATCGCAAGCAAGGGGTCGGGACATGCGCACGAGAGAATGGCGACTGGCGGCGGCGGCATTGCTGCTGGCCTGCGGCGGCGCCGTCGCCAAGAGCGACACCAACATGTCCTGCGATGTCGAGAGCGATTACGACTTCAGCCTGTCCGAGCGCAGCGTCATCTTCACCCGCAGCTCGGGCAGCCCGCGGCAGTTGGTGGTGCGCCAGGGGCGGCTGTTCGTGGACGACCGCTGGGTCACGCTCAGCGGCGCCGACCGCCGCCGCGTGGCCGAGTACGAACGCGAGGCACGCGAGATCGTGCCGCTGGCGCGCGAGATCGGGCTGGAAGCGACCGAAATCGCCTTCATCGCCCTGGGCGAGGTGGCCGCCGGCTTCAGCAACGATCCCGAGGCCAGCCGGCGCAAGCTGCAGACGGCGCGCAAGCGGCTGGACACGCGGCTCGGCCAGTCCATCTCCGCCAACCGCTACAGCAGCGACGCGCTCGGCGAGGCCATCGGCGCCGCGGTGCGCGACGTGCTGCCCACGGTCATGGGCGACATCGTCGGCGGCGCGGTCCGGGCCGCGTTCGGCGGCGATACCGCGCGTCTGCAGCGGATGGAGAACCTGGACGCCGAGCTCGAGGCGCTGATCGAGCCGCGGGCCGAAGCGCTGGGCCGCAGCGCCGAGGCGTTGTGCATGCGCATGCGCCGGCTCGACGAGATCGACGACGCGCTCGACTACCGCCTGCCCGACGGCCGCCCGCTCGACCTGTTGCGGGTCGAGGTCGAACACAAGCGGCGCCGCGACGGCGCCTGATCAACCCCTGCAGCGGCGTCTCGCCGCACTTTCTCCGCCCCCGCATCCCCCGGGGGCGTTTTTTTTGCTGAAGATGCGCAGGCCTCAGATGGACAGGCTTCGGCTTCGGACGGATGCCGTGGCCTGCCGGCCGAGGCGTCGCCCGAGTCAGGACTCCCGGCCGACGCCTTGCGTGTCCGTGCAAACAGGCGCAGCACGATTGCGGGACACCACAGCTGTGCGCCGCTGCTTCGTAGGAGCGCGCCATGCGCGCGATGCCGCGGGCATGGCGCCGCCCGCGAATTCCGGTGACCGGCGCGCCTGCCGGTCCGGAATCGCGGCATCCACCGGATCCTGCCGGCACCCGCGGCATCGCGCGCATGGCGCGCTCCTACGGTGTACCTGGGCAGGATGCCCTGGCCGAGGGAAAAGCGATTCCCCGGCCGCCAGGGCGCGACGTCCGTCCGAAGGCCGCACACCGCTCTCCAACCAGGCGGCGGCATCACCGGTGTCGCAGGACGTCGCCCTCGTCACGACGGTTTCACCGGATACCGCTCCGTCAGTTTCGAGGGCGCGGTTGGCGGCCGGCGTTCATCCGGCCACAATACGGATCTCCCCCTCGCATCGCGGAGCGCCGCATGGCCGACCTGAAAGAAGCACGCGTCCCGGATATCGGCGGCTATGACGACGTGCCGGTGATCGAAGTCCTGGTCGCCGTCGGTGATCGCGTGGAACAGGACCAGGGCCTGGTCACGCTGGAATCGGACAAGGCGACGATGGAAGTGCCGGCGCCGTTTGCCGGTACGGTCAAGGAGGTCAAGGTCAAGGTCGGCGACAAGATCTCCGAAGGCAGCGTGGTCGCGATGATCGAGGCGGATGCGGACACGGACACGGACACGAGCGATGCCTCCGGCAAGCCCGAAGCGGCGAAGGCCGAATCCGCCGCAGGGAACGAAAAGCCCGCTCCGCCGCAGCCCGCCAAGGCCCCCGCGGCGGAGCAGCCGCCTGCGCCCGCCGCAGGCAAGCCATCCGCCACCGCCGGCGTACGGGATGCCGTGGTGCCCGATATCGGCGACTACGACGACGTGCCGGTGATCGAGGTGCTGGTCGCGGTCGGCGATACGGTCGAGCAGGACCAGGGCCTGGTCACGCTGGAATCGGACAAGGCGACGATGGAAGTGCCGGCGCCGTTCGCCGGCGTGGTCAAGGAACTCAAGGTCAAGGTCGGCGACAACGTGTCCGAGGGCAGCGTGGTCGCGCGGATCGAGGGGGCCGAGGCCGCCGCGCCGGCCAAGGCGTCCCCGGCGCAGGCCGCGGCGCCACAGCCCGCCGACAAGACCGACGACACCGTCGCCGAGCCGGCCTCGCCCGGCCGCAAGCCGGACAACATCGCACAGGCCTCGATGGAGCGCCGTACCCCTGGCGGCAGCGAACCGCCGGTGCGTTTCGACGCCGACGCAGTGATGCCCGACAAGGTGCCCTACGCCAGCCCGGCGGTGCGCCTGTTCGCGCGCGAACTCGGCGTCGACCTGCTGCGGGTCAAGGGCAGCGCGCGCGGCGGCCGCATCGCGAAGGAGGACGTACAGCAGTTCGTCAAGGCAGCGCTGCAGGGCGGTGGTGCCGCGGCCGGCGCGCCCGCCGGCGGTGGCGGGCTCAATCTGCTGCCGTGGCCGAAGGTCGACTTCTCCAAGTTCGGCGAGACCGAGGAAAAGCCGCTGTCGCGGATCCAGAAGATCTCCGGCGCCAACCTCGCCCGCAACTGGGCGATGATCCCGCACGTCACCCAGCACGACGACGCCGACGTCACCGAGCTGGAAGCGCTGCGCGTCGCCTTGAACAAGGAGAACGAGAAGGCGGGCATCAAGCTGACCATGCTCGCCTTCCTGATGAAGGGCAGCGTCGCCGCCTTGCAGAAGTATCCGCAGTTCAACGCCTCGCTCGACGCCGCCGGCGAAACCCTCACGCTGAAGAAGTACTTCCACATCGGTTTCGCCGCCGACACGCCGAACGGCCTGGTGGTGCCGGTGGTGCGCGACTGCGACCGCAAGGGCGTGATCGAGATCGCCCAGGAAAGCGCCGCGCTGGCGAAGAAGGCCCGCGACGGCAAGCTCGGTCCGTCGGAAATGCAGGGCGGCTGCTTCTCGATCAGCTCGCTCGGCGGCATCGGCGGCACCAGCTTCACCCCGATCGTCAACGCGCCGGAAGTGGCGATCCTGGGCGTGTCGAAATCGGCGATGAAGCCGGTCTGGGACGGCAAGGCCTTCCAGCCGCGCCTGGCCCTGCCGCTGTCGCTGTCCTACGACCACCGCGTGATCGACGGCGCCGCCGCGGCACGCTTCACCGCGTACCTGGCGCAGCTGCTCGGCGACATGCGCCGGGTGCTGCTGTGAGCCGGGCGCATTGCCGGCGCGCCCTGCTCCTGGGTGGATGCCTGCTGCTGGCCACGGCCGCGGCCGTGGCGCAGGAGCGCGGTGCCGCCGCGCCGCTGCGTGAAACCCTCGGCCGCCATCTGCAGGCGATCCAGGCGCGCGACCTGGACGCGCTGCTGGTCACCGTCACCCGCGGCGACGCGCTGACCCTGATCCTGCCCAACGGCAAGGTGCTGACCACGCGCGAGGAGTTCCGGCAGCTGCACGTGGACTGGTTCGCCGAGGACGGCTGGCGCATGCGCTTCGAGGTGCGACAGGTGCGCGAGTTCGGCGACACCGGCATCGCCCTGGTGCACTACCTGTCGCAGCAGCGCCAGGACGACGGCAGCTACGCCACCCGGCGCGAGGCGCTGCTGTCGCTGGTGTTCGCGCGCGAGCAGGGCGAATGGCGGCTGGTGTACGACCAGAACACCGTGATCCCGCCGGCGCCCGCGCAGCAATGACCGCGCCCCGGCCCGCGCCTCCGGCGGAGCGCCTGCCCGACGTGGGCGGGGCGGTCGAACGCGGTTGGAACGGCTTGCAACCGCTGTTCGAGCAGCCGTTGGTCGCCGTGTCCGGCCTGCGCCTGACCGTAGGCGGGCTGCTGTTCGCGGTGGTCGCGCTGCTGGTCGCGTGGCTGATGTCGGCGCTGTTGCGGCGTGCGATCGCGCGTTACGGCAGGCGCTACGAGAACGTCAATGCGGCCGCGCTGTACACCGTCTCGCGCCTGGTGCATTACCTGCTGCTGGTGGTGGGCTTTCTGGTGGCGCTGGACCTGGCCGGCATTCCCGTCACCAAGTTCGCGATCTTCGCCGGCGCCATCGGCGTGGGCCTGGGCTTCGGTCTGCAGGCCATCTTCAGCAATTTCATCTCCGGCCTGGTCCTGCTGTTCGACCGCTCGCTGAAAGTGGGCGACTTCGTGCAGCTCGACGACAACCTGCGCGGCACCGTGCGCGCGATCAACATCCGCGCCACGCTGATCACCACCAACGACAACATCGACGTCATCGTCCCCAATTCCGAGTTCGTCAGCGGCCGCGTGGTCAACTGGACCCACGGCTCGATCCACCGCCGGATCCGGGTGCGCTTCGGCGTCGCCTACGGCGTGGACAAGGAGCTGGTGAAGAAGGCCGCGCTCGAGGCCGCCGCCGCGGTGCCGTTCACCCTGGCCACCGAGGGCGACCGCCGCCCGCAGGTATGGCTGGTCAACTTCGGCGACAGCGCGGTCGAGTTCATCCTGGCGGTCTGGCTCAACGAGGCCGCGGCGCGCCGCAACGCAGCGATCGAGGCGGCCTACCTGTGGGAGCTGGACACCGCACTCAGGCGCCACGGCATCGAGATTCCGTTCCCGCAGCGCGATCTGCACCTGCGCAGCCTGTTCGGGTTGCACGGGGAGGCCGCGTTCGCCGCGCTGCGCGGAGAGGCACAGGCGGAAGCCGCCGCCGCGCAGGACACCTCCGGCGACGACGACCTGTCGCGGCACGAGCGCGTCGCGCTGGCCGGCAACGACGCGCAACAGGACGTGGAACGGGAGATCGCCGAAGACGCGGCCCCGGACGCGCCCGCCGCGCCCCCCACATCCGAATCCTGAAGGAGCGTTCCCCCCATGGCCCAGACCATCGAGATCAAGGTGCCGGACATCGGCGACTTTTCCGACGTGCCGGTGATCGAGGTGCTGGTCGCGCCCGGCGACCGCGTGGACAAGGACCAGGGGTTGATCACCCTGGAATCCGACAAGGCGACCTTGGAGGTGCCCTCGTCCGCCGCCGGCGTGATCAAGGAGGTGAAGGTCGGTGTCGGCGACAGCGTGTCCGAGGGCAAGGTGGTCGTGCTGCTCGAAACCGAAGACGCGGAAGACGGCGCCTCCGGCGACGACGGCAGGACGAAGGCGTCGGACGCGGGCGCATCCGATGCTCCTGACGGCGGTCCCTCGAAGCCGCCGGTCGCGAAGTCGCCGGGTGCGCCGACAGAACCGCCGGCGGCCAGGCCAGCCGCGCACAGCGGCCGCCAGGCCGACGTCGAATGCGCCCTGGTGGTGCTCGGCTCCGGCCCCGGCGGCTACACCGCCGCGTTCCGTGCCGCCGATCTCGGGCTCGACACGGTGCTGGTCGAGCGCTACCAGGCGCTCGGCGGCGTCTGCCTCAATGTCGGCTGCATTCCGTCCAAGGCGCTGCTGCACGCCGCCGCGGTGATCGACGAGGCCGCGCATGCGGCCGACTACGGCATCGCCTTCGGCAAGCCGAAGATCGCCCTCGACGGCCTGCGCGGCCACAAGGACAAGGTGGTCGGCCAGTTCAACAAGGGCCTGGCCGGGATGGCGAAGCAGCGCAAGGTGCGGGTGGTCACCGGCAGCGGCGCGTTCGTCTCGCCCAACGAGCTCGAGGTGCGGGGCGACGACGGCAAGACCCAGCTGATCCGCTTCGAGCAGTGCATCATCGCCGCCGGCAGCCAGGCGCTGAAGCTGCCGGGGTTCCCCTGGGACGACCCGCGGGTGATGGATTCCACCGACGCCCTAGAGCTCACGGACATCCCGAAGAAGCTGCTGGTGGTCGGCGGCGGCATCATCGGCCTGGAGATGGCGACGGTGTACCACGCGCTCGGCAGCGAGATCACCGTGGTGGAACTGGCCGAGCAGCTGATGCCAGGCACCGACAAGGACCTGGTCAAGCCGCTCGCCGACCGGTTGAAGAAGCAGGGCGTGGCGATCCACCTCAAGACCAAGGTGGTCGAGGCCAAGGCGCAGAAGAACGGCATCGTCTGCACGTTCGAGGGCGAGAGCGTCCCCGACGCCAAACTGTTCGACCGGGTGCTGGTGGCGGTGGGCCGGGTGCCGAACGGTGCGAAGATCGACGCCGACAAGGCCGGCGTGCGCGTGGGCGAGCGCGGCTTCATCGACGTCGACCGGCAGATGCGCAGCAACGTGCCGCACATCTTCGCCATCGGCGACGTCGTCGGCCAGCCGATGCTGGCGCACAAGGCGACCCACGAGGCCAGGCTGGCGGCGGAAGTGGCCGCCGGCGAGAAGAAAGAGTGGGTCGCGCGGGTGATTCCGTCGGTGGCCTATACCGACCCCGAGATCGCCTGGGTCGGCGTGACCGAGACCGAGGCGAAGGCGAAGGGGCTCAAGGTCGGCGTCGGCAAGTTCCCGTGGGCGGCCTCGGCGCGCGCGGTCGGCATCGGCCGCAGCGAAGGCTTCACCAAGCTGCTGTTCGACGAGGCCACCCACCGCGTGATCGGCGGCGCGATCATCGGCCCGCACGCCGGCGACCTGATCGCCGAGATCGCGCTGGCGATCGAGATGGGCGCCGAGGCCGCCGACATCGGCCACACCATCCATCCGCACCCCACGCTGAGCGAATCGGTGGCGATGGCGGCCGAGGTCTACGACGGCACCATCACCGATCTTTATATCCAGAAGCGGAAGTAAGTTCGGGACTCGGGATTCGGGGCGGGCCGGCATCCCGCCATCCCGGCGCAGGCCGGGATCCATTTCGACGCGCCCGAAAGGCAACTGGATCCCGGCCTGCGCCGGGATGACGAGCAAAGTGCGTCGCGGCTCGTCCCGAATCCAGAATCCAGCCCGAGTCCGCAAACGTGACGGACCGTCACCTTTTGCCGGAAGCACGTCGCGCTTCGTGCTCCACCCTAGGGCGGCTCCCATCTGTGCGCCGCGCCCGGACTTTGCTGTAGTCGGGCGACCGGTTCGGGGCAGGGATCGACAGGGCGCGAATGCGCGCAGAGGGGATGGACATGAGGATTCGTTTCAGGATGGCGATGCTTTGCGGCGTTGCGCTGGCCACGGCCAACGCCGCCGCCGTTGCATCGGAAGACGCGCGGCACGCAGCCGTCGACAGGCAGTCCGCGCCGTCCGTGGCGGCGCACGATCGCGCGCTGGAGCAACGCCTGCGGCAGGAGGAAGCCCGCCTGCGCGCCGAGCGCGCGCCGTACCCGGATTACTTCCGCCGTGCCTATGCCGCCTACCCGGCGATCCCGCGCGGCACGCTGGAGGCGATCGCCTTCGTGCAGAGCCGCTGGCAGCCGATCGCGCCCGCCGCGGAGAACCACGGCCACCACCACATGCCCGACGCGCACGGGGTGATGGGCCTGTACGCCGGTGGCGGGTTCGCCGACCAGGTCGGCGAGGCGGCCGCACTGCTGGGCGTGCCCGTCGAGCGGATCAAGCGCGATCCGGCGACCAACATCCTCGCCGCCGCGGCGCTGCTCGACCGCCATCTGCGCGGCAAGTCGGTGTCCGATCCCGAATCGCTGGCGCCGGAGCTGGTCCGCTATGCCGGCTTCGGCCAGGCCCCCGGCGAGAGCGCGATCGGCGATTACGCCCGCGCCAGCTTCGCCTTCGATGTGCTGCTGGCGCTGGACCGCGGCGTCGACGAGAAGGGCATGGTGGTGCCGGAACGTCCGATCGCCTGGGAGCGGGCGTTCGACGCCGAGACCCTGGCCCGGCTCGGCGCGCCGTTCGTGCGCCTGGACGTGGAAGGCGACCGCATCGAAACCGAGCGTTATGCGATCGATCCGGTCAGCGAGCGCCTGTTGCGCAAGCCGGAAACCGACAAGGCGCCCGACATGCAGCCGCTGAGCACCGACTACGGCCCGGCGATCTGGAGCCCGGCGCACGCGTCGAACTACACCGCCTCGCGCAGTGCCTCGGTCAGCGCGGTCACCATCCACACCGCCCAGGGCAGCTACGCCGGGACCATCTCCTGGTTCAAGAACGCCTCGGCCAACGTCAGCGCGCACTACGTGATCCGCAGTTCCGACGGCCAGGTGACGCAGATGGTGCGCCACGCCCACACCGCCTGGCACGTGCGCAACCACAACAGCTACACGCTGGGCATCGAGCACGAGGGCTACGTCAACAACAGCGCCTGGTACACGACGGCGATGTACAACGCCTCGGCGGCGCTGGTGCGGCATTTCTGCGCCAGCTACAGCGCGATCAGCTGCACCGCGGCCTACAGCGGCGCGCCCAGCAGCGGCATCAACGTGCTGCCCACCAGCGTCAAGATCAAGGGCCACCAGCACTTCAGCGGCCAGACCCATACCGATCCGGGCATCAACTGGAACTGGGGGCACTACTACGGCCTGCTCAATCCGGGCAGCGGCGGCGGTACCACGATCCTCGATTCGTTCGAGAGCAGCGTCGGCCATTTCAACACCAGCCCGGCGTACTCGGGCAGCACCACCGGCATCTCCACAGCCTCCACCGCGACCCGCGACTGCGCCACGCGCAGGAACGGCAACTGTTCGCTGCGGGTGCTGCTCAAGGACAGCACGTCGAGTTCGGCGAATTGGGCGGTGCGGCTGCTGTCCGGTTCCGGCAATCCCGGCAGCAACACGTCGCTGACCCGGGCCAACGGCCGCATCGGTTTCTGGGTGTACGCGGGCGGCACCGGAATGAGCGTGGGCGTGGGCATCGACGACAGCGACGGCACCGAGCGCTCCGCCAGCCGCACGCTTCCGGCCAATCGGTGGACCTATGTGGAGTGGAGCCTGACCGATGCCGCGCAGTGGAACGCATGGGTCGGCGGCGCCAACGGCGCGATCACCGCCGGTACCGTCAAGCTCGATGCGGTCTGGCTGTATCGCGCGCAGACCAGCTACGACGTCAACGTCTACATCGACGACGTGCAGATCCGCAACTGACGCGGCGGACGCATGCCCGCGCGGCTCGGTGCCGCGCGGGCACGCAACGAATCCCGGGATACCGCCTGCGGGCACCAATCCCGATGCCGTAATCCATCGGTCTTGCGTGTCCGCGCAAACGGGCGAAGGAAAAAACAGGCCCCGGCCGTGAGGCCGGGGCGCTGGAAGCCCGCCGCGGAGATTCGACGAGGATTGGACGACGGGCCCTCCAAGACTGACCGGGGCCGGCCCGGAAGGTTCCCCGGGGCGATGCAGGATCTCCGGCAATCCTCCGCAGGCGGGTCCGGCGACGCCCGGCCCGCAGTCGGCGAGCCCGCCGGCGGCGCAGAGGGAGGCTTCCGGCGCTTGCCGCTGAAAACGCCCGACTGCTATACTTTTGCGGCTTTGCAGCCCCCCAAGCACGATAAATCCCGACCCGACCGGACCCGCCGCGCCGCCTTCCTGCTGCCGTTGGTCCAGATCGCGATCGGGCTGATCGGCGCGGGGTTACTGGCGGTGCTCGCCGGCGGTTCGTCCGCGGCGGCCTTCCTCGCCGGCGCTGCCGTGGTCGCGGTCGGATTCGCGGCGTTCGGCTGGCGGACCGCGGGACGCTCGCCGGTGGCTCCGGCCGGACGCATGTTCGTCCGGCTGCTGGTCGGGACCATGCTGAAGTGGGGGGTGATCTGTGCTGGTCTGGCCTTGGCCATGGCAAGCGCCGGATTGCCTGCGGAATTCGTGCTGGCGGGCGCCCTGGTCGCGTTCCTGGCGTACATGTTGAGCTTGCCCTGGTTGCTTCGATGACTCCTGCCGATCTCCTCCGCGTTGCCGGCGACAGCCCCAGCGAATACGTCACCCATCACCTGCAGCACTGGCAGGTGTCGATCGGCGAGGGCGCGTTCTGGACCCTGAACGTGGACAGCCTGCTGGTCTCGCTGCTGGTGGGGGTGCTGGCCATGGGCACCTTCTGGCTGATGGGCCGTCGTGCGACCGCCGGGGTGCCCTCGAAGTTCCAGGCCTTCATCGAGATCGTCGTCACCTTCATCGACACCCAGGTCAAGGACGTGTTCCACGGCAACCGCCGCTTCGTCGCGCCGGTGGCGCTGACCATCTTCGTCTGGGTGTTCCTGATGAACGCCCTGAAGATGATCCCGGTGGACTTCTTCCCGGGCATGGCCGCGGCCGCCGGACAGCACTACTTCCGCGCCGTGCCGACCACCGACCTCAATATCACCGCCGCCATGGCGGTCATGGTGCTGCTGCTGATGTTCGGCTTCGCGGTCAAGGCCAAGGGCGCATTCGGCTTCGGCAAGGAGCTGTTCACCGCGCCGTTCCACGCACAGGGCGCCGGGATGAAGGCGGTGCTCGCGCTGCCCAATTTCGGCCTCAACGTCATCGAGTACCTGTCCAAGCCGGTCAGCCTGGCGATGCGACTGTTCGGCAACATGTACGCCGGCGAGCTGGTGTTCCTGCTGATCGCGCTGCTCGGCATGGCCGGCGGCAACATGCTGATGGAGGCGGGCATGGGCGCCAAGGCCGGCGGCGCGCTCGCCTTCGTCGGCGCGGTCGCGGCCGGCGCGGCCTGGTCCATCTTCCATATCCTGGTGATCACGCTGCAGGCCTTCATCTTCATGATCCTGACCGTGGTCTACCTGTCGATGTCGTCCGAGGCGCACTGACGCGCGTCCGGCCAACCCCACCCCACTTTCCGCTCACTCTGTTATCTGAGGAATCACCATGGAAGTCACCGCTCTCGTCGCCGCCATCCAGGGCAACACCGCACTCGCGATCGGCATCATCATCGGCCTCGGCGCCCTGGGCGCCTGTATCGGCATCGGCATCATGGGCTCGAAGTTCCTCGAGAGCGCCGCGCGCCAGCCGGAGCTGGTGCCGATGCTGTCGGGCCGCATGTTCCTGCTCGCCGGCCTGATCGACGCCGCGTTCATCATCGGCCTGGCCATCGCGCTGTTCTTCGCGTTCGCCAACCCGCTGATCGGCACCGCCATCAACGCCGTCGGCGGCTGATTTGGTTCCCGGTCTGATGCGCGGCCATCGGGTCGCGCATCACAGGGTCGGGCGTCGCTGACGCCCGTTCGCCAATAGCGGAGCAACACGATGCAAATCAACGCAACCTTTCTGGGCCAGGGCATCGCGTTCGCGATCCTGATCTGGTTCAGCTGGAAATTCATCTGGCCGCCGCTGATGCGCGCGATCGAGGAACGCCAGCAGAAGATCGCCGAGGGCCTGGCCGCTGCCGACAACAGCCAGAAGGCGTTGGCGCAGGCGCAGGAAAAGGTCAACGACGAACTCAAGGCCGCGCGCGCCAAGGCCAACGAGATCATCGAGCAGGCGCATCAGCGTGCCAACCAGATCGTCGACGCCGCCAAGGTCGAGGCGATCGCCGAGGGCGCGCGCCAGAAGGCGCTGGTCGAGTCCGAGATCGAGGCTTCGGCCAACCGTGCCCGCGAGGACCTGCGCCGCCAGGTGTCGTTCCTGGCGGTGACCGGCGCCGAGAAGCTGCTGCGCCGCGAGATCGATCCGGCCGCGCACAAGGCGCTGCTCGACGAGCTGGCCGCGGAGATCTGATCCGATGACCCAGGCCCTCACGCTCGCCCGTCCGTATGCCCGCGCCGCGTTCTCGATCGCGCGCGAAGCAGGCGCTTTCGCGCAGTGGTCCGATGCGCTGGCGTTCTCGGCGCGCGTGGCCGCGGATCCGCAGGTCGCCGGCCTGCTCGGCCATCCGCGGCTCGACGACGCCGACGCGGTGGCGCTGCTGAAGCCCGAAGGCGACGGCACCGGCCAGGCGTTCGCCGATTTCCTGGCGCTGCTGGCCGAGAACCGGCGCCTGGCGCTGCTGCCGGAGATCGCCGGCCAGTTCGAGCAGCTGCGCGCCGATGCCGAACGCATCGTGCGCGCCAGGGTCACCTCGGCGTCCGAGCTGCAGGCCGGCGAGCTCGAAGGCATCCGCGCGGCGCTGAAGAAGCGCTTCGGCCGCGAGGTCGAGCTGGAGACGGCGGTCGACCAGGCCCTGATCGGCGGCGCGGTGATCGCCGCCGGCGACGTGGTCATCGACGGCTCGCTGCGCGGCAAGCTGGCGCGGCTGCAGAGTGCGTTGAGCCAGTAACGAGAAACGAGGAACGAGAAAAGAGAAGGCGTACTCGTTTCTCGTTTCTCTCCCCTCGTTTCTACAACTAGTTTCAGACATTGCGCGTCGCCAAGTCGCGGCGCATCCGAAAGGAACCAGACATGGCAACCACCCAGCTCAACCCCTCCGAAATCAGCGAACTGATCAAGGCCCGCATCGACAAGGTCAAGCTGGCCGCCGAGGCGCGCAACGAAGGCACGGTCACCTCGGTGTCCGACGGCATCGTGCGCATCCACGGCCTGGCCGACGTGATGCAGGGCGAGATGATCGAGCTGCCTGCGTCCGATGACGGCAGCGACACCTTCGCGCTGGCGCTGAACCTGGAGCGCGACTCGGTCGGCGCGGTGGTGCTCGGCGACTACGAGCACCTGCGCGAGGGCGACACCGCCAAGACCACCGCCCGCATCCTCGAGGTGCCGACCGGTCCGGAGCTGCTGGGTCGCGTGGTCAACGCGCTGGGCGAGCCGATCGACGGCAAGGGCCCGATCGCCGCGGCGCAGACCGCGCCGGTCGAGACCATCGCCCCGGGCGTGATCTGGCGCAAGTCGGTGTCGCAGCCGGTGCAGACCGGCTACAAGGCGATCGACTCGATGATCCCGATCGGCCGCGGCCAGCGCGAGCTGATCATCGGCGACCGCCAGACCGGCAAGACCGCGGTGGCGATCGACGCGGTGATCAACCAGAAGAACACCGGCGTCGCGTGCATCTACGTGGCGATCGGCCAGAAGAACAGCTCGATCGCCAACGTGGTGCGCAAGCTGGAGGAGAACGGCGCGATGGCCCACACCATCGTGGTCGCCGCCTCGGCCTCCGAATCGGCCGCGATGCAGTACATCGCGCCGTATTCCGGCTGCACCATGGGCGAGTACTTCCGCGACCGCGGCGAAGACGCGCTGATCATCTACGACGACCTGTCGAAGCAGGCCGTCGCCTACCGCCAGATCTCGCTGCTGCTCAAGCGCCCGCCGGGCCGCGAGGCCTACCCGGGCGACGTGTTCTACCTGCACAGCCGCCTGCTCGAGCGCGCCGCGCGGGTCAACGAGGACTACGTCGAGAAGTTCACCAACGGCGAGATCAAGGGCAAGACCGGTTCGCTGACCGCGCTGCCGATCATCGAGACCCAGGCCGGCGACGTGTCCGCGTTCGTGCCGACCAACGTGATCTCGATCACCGACGGCCAGATCTTCCTCGAGACCGACCTGTTCAACGCCGGCATCCGCCCGGCGGTGAACGCCGGCATCTCGGTCTCGCGCGTCGGCGGCGCGGCGCAGACCAAGATCATGAAGAAGCTCTCGGGCGGCATCCGTATCGCGCTGGCGCAGTACCGCGAGCTGGCGGCCTTCGCGCAGTTCGCCTCCGACCTGGACGAGACCACCCGCAAGCAGCTCGAGCGCGGCCAGCGCGTGACCGAGCTGATGAAGCAGAAGCAGTACGCGCCGATGCCGGTTGCCGCCCAGGCGCTGTCGATCTACGCGGTCGACAAGGGCTACATGGACGACGTGCCGGTGGCCAAGATCGGCGCCTTCGAGGAGGCGCTGCACGCGCACTTCGCCAACACCGCCGGCGAGCTGATGGACAAGATCAACGGCAGCGGCGACTGGAACGATGAGATCGAGGCCGGATTCAAGAAGGGCATCGAAGAGTTCAAGCAGACCGGTTCATTCTGAACCGGCGGGAATCGAGAATCGGGAATAGCATAGAAGCCGGGAATCGAGAATCGGGAATCGGGAATCGTAAAAGCCAGAGCGCATTGCTTTAACGATTCCCCATTCCCCATTCCCCATTCCCGGCTCGCGGAGCGAGAAAGATGGCCGGCGGCAGAGAAATCAAAACCAAGATCAAGAGCGTGCAGAACACCCGCAAGGTGACACGTGCGCTGGAAATGGTCTCGGCCTCCAAGATCCGCAAGGCACAGGAGCGGATGAAGGCCTCGCGCCCGTACGCACGGGCGATGAAGCAGTTGATCGGGCACCTGGCGCAGGCGAACTCCGAGTTCCGGCACCCGTACCTGGTCGAGCGCGAGCAGATCAAGCGTGTCGGCTACCTGATCGTCTCCTCCGACCGCGGCCTGGCCGGCGGCCTCAACAACAACCTGTTCCGCAAGCTGCTCGGCGAGATCCGAGGGCACCAGCAGCAGGGCGTCGAGGTCGACGTGGTCACCATCGGCCAGAAGGCGACCACCTTCTTCCGCCGGATCAAGGTGAACATGCTCGCCAGCGTCACCCACCTGGGCGACACGCCGCAGGTCGAGCAGCTGGTCGGCGTGATCAAGGTGATGCTCGACGCCTACAGCGAGGGCGGCATGGACCGGGTGTTCCTGGTCTACAACGACTTCGTCAACACCATGAGCCAGCGCGCGGCGTTCGACCAGCTGCTGCCGCTGCCGGCCTCAGACGAGCCGGTCGCCCGCCACGACTGGGACTACATCTACGAGCCCGACGCCGAGGCCGTGCTCGAGCACGTGCTGACCCGCTACATCGAGTCGCTGGTGTACCAGGCGGTGATGGAGAACGTCGCCTCCGAGCACGCCGCGCGCATGGTGGCGATGAAGGCGGCCAGCGACAACGCCACCAAGCTGATCGACACGCTCAACCTGTCCTACAACAAGGCCCGGCAGGCGGCGATCACCCAGGAAATCTCGGAGATCGTCGGCGGCGCAGCCGCCGTCTGACGACGGCGGTGGGATTCGGGAATCGGGATTGGGGATTCGGAAGAGCAGCGCCCCGCGCTTTTACGAATCCCGAATCCCAAATCACGAATCCCGAGACAACAGATACGCCGGTGAGAACCGGCAACGAAACAAGTAATCGGAGCGACACAAAATGAGCAACCAGGGCAAGATCGTCCAGATCATCGGCGCCGTCGTCGACGTCGAATTCCCGCGCGAGAGCGTGCCGCGCGTGTACGACGCGCTGAAGGTCAAGGACACCGCGATCACGCTGGAAGTGCAGCAGCAGCTCGGCGACGGCGTGGTGCGCACCATCGCGCTCGGTTCCACCGACGGCCTCAAGCGCAACCTGATCGCCGAGAACACCGGCAAGGCCGTCTCGGTGCCGGTCGGTACCGGCACCCTGGGCCGGATCATGAACGTGCTCGGCGAGCCGATCGACGAGGCCGGCCCGGTCGAGGCGACCGAGCACTGGGAGATCCATCGCGCAGCGCCCAGCTACGAGGACCAGGCTGCGACCGGCGAATTGCTGGAAACAGGCATCAAGGTCATCGACCTGATGTGCCCGTTCGCCAAGGGCGGCAAGGTCGGCCTGTTCGGCGGCGCCGGCGTCGGCAAGACCGTGAACATGCTCGAGCTGATCAACAACATCGCCACCGAGCACGCCGGCCTGTCGGTGTTCGCCGGCGTCGGCGAGCGCACCCGCGAAGGCAACGACTTCTACCACGAGATGGCCGAGGCCGGCGTCATCAAGCTGGAGTCGCTGAAGGACTCCAAGGTGGCGATGGTCTACGGCCAGATGAACGAGCCGCCGGGCAACCGCCTGCGCGTGGCGCTGACCGGCCTGACCATGGCCGAGTACTTCCGCGACGAGAAGGACGAGACCGGCAAGGGCCGCGACGTGCTGTTCTTCGTCGACAACATCTACCGCTACACCCTGGCCGGCACCGAGGTCTCGGCGCTGCTCGGCCGCATGCCGTCGGCGGTGGGCTACCAGCCCACGCTGGCCGAGGAAATGGGCGTGCTGCAGGAGCGCATCACCTCCACCAAGACCGGTTCGATCACCTCGATCCAGGCCGTGTACGTGCCTGCGGACGACCTGACCGATCCGTCGCCGGCGACGACCTTCGCGCATCTGGACGCAACGGTCACGCTTTCGCGCCAGATCGCTTCGCTCGGCATCTACCCCGCGGTCGACCCGCTGGATTCGACCAGCCGCCAGCTCGACCCGAACGTGATCGGCAACGAGCACTACGACACCGCGCGCCGCGTGCAGGCCACGCTGCAGAAGTACAAGGAGCTCAAGGACATCATCGCCATCCTCGGCATGGACGAGCTGAGCGAGGAGGACAAGCAGGCGGTGTCGCGCGCGCGCAAGATCGAGCGCTTCTTCTCGCAGCCCTTCCACGTGGCGGAGGTCTTCACCGGCTCGCCGGGCAAGTACGTGGCGCTCAAGGACACCATCCGCGGCTTCAAGGGCATCGTCGACGGCGAGTACGACCACCTGCCGGAGCAGGCCTTCTACATGGTGGGCAGCATCGAAGAGGCGGTGGAGAAGGGCAAGAAGATCGCCTGACAGCCGGGATTAGAGATTAGGGATTAGGGATTCGGAAAGACGGGGCGCGGGCGTTTGTGCAGCGAATCCCCAATCCCGAATCCCCAATCCCATCGAACGAGCGAAGCGAGAGAGACATGACCACCATCCGTTGCGACATCGTCAGTGCCGAGGCCGAGATCTTCCACGGCGAGGCCACCCTCGTGGTCGCCACCGGCGAACTCGGCGAGCTCGGCATCGCGCCGCGCCACGCGCCGCTGATCACCCGGCTCAAGGCCGGCAAGGTCGTGGTCACCCAGGCCGATGGCAGCCAGTTGGACTTCGCCATCGGCGGCGGCATCCTCGAGGTGCAGCCGCAGGTGGTGACGATCCTGGCCGACACCGCGATCCGCGCCGACGACATCGACGAGGCCGCCGTGAAGGCCGCCAAGGAAGAGGCCGAGCGCGTGCTCGCCGGCCGCGGCGAGGCGATGGACGTCGCCGAGGCGCAGCAGAAGCTGGCCGAGGTCACCGCGCAGCTGCAGGCGCTCGAGCGCCTGCGCAAGAACCTCAAGCACTGACCCGGACCGCCGGCGCATCGAGCCGGCCTCCTCGTAGGAGCGCGTCATACGCGCGATACCGGCGTGCTCGCGGCCTGCGCGCAATGGGCATGCCCGCGTCGTTCAACGCCCGCGGCATCGCGGGCATGGCCCGCTCCTACGAAGGGCCGTGGATCGGGGGCGACTTGCGTGAGTGCCCATGTCGGCCTACGGTCGCCCGATCCGTTCGGCGATGGGATAGTGGAACATGCCTCTGCACAAGGCGATGGCGACGGCGAGCCTGCTGGTGGTATCCATGGCGGTGTCGATATTCCCGGCGAGTGCGCAGGAGAACGCACCGACGCGGCAGCCCACCGGCGCCGCGGCGGATCGAGACCGCACCGCATCCGGCCGTCCGCGCGCCCGCGACGCGGGCGTCGTCATCGGCACCCTGCCCATCGGGCCGCGCAACGCCATCGTCGACGTGCCCGGCATCGCCGTCGGGCACGCCACGATCGTCGAGGGCGACGCCATCCGCACCGGCGTGACCGCGGTGATCCCGCACCCGGGCGACCTGTACCGCGAGCGCGTTCCGGCCGCGATCCACGTCGCCAACGGCTACGGCAAACTGCTCGGCGTGACCCAGGTGCGGGAACTGGGCGAGCTGGAGACCCCGATCCTGCTCACCGGCACGCTCGGCGTCTGGAAGGCGGCGGACGCGCTGGTCGAATGGATGCTGGACAAGCCGGGCATGGCGCAGGTGCGCTCGCTCAATCCGGTGGTCGGCGAAACCAACGACGGCTTTCTCAGCGACATTCGCGCGCGGCCGATCCGCCCCGGGCATGTGCGGCAGGCGCTCGAGACGGCTTCCGCCGACAACGTCGAGGAAGGCGCGGTCGGCGCCGGCACCGGGACCGTGGCGTTCGGCTGGAAGGGCGGCATCGGCACCAGTTCGCGGCGGCTGCCCGACGACGCGGGCGGCCATACCGTCGGCGTGCTGGTGCAGAGCAACTACGGCGGCGAACTCGTCATCGCCGGCGTGCCGGTCGGCCGTGCGCTGCCGGATCCCGCGGGTTTCGGCGCGTCCGCCGGAGCCGCTGCAGCCGACCGTCCGCCCGCGGCCGGCGACGGCAGCATCATGATCGTGGTCGCCACCGACGCGCCGCTGGATGCGCGCCTGCTGCAGCGGCTCGCCAGGCGTGCGGTGATCGGCCTGGCACGCACCGGTGCCTCGATGTCGAACGGCTCCGGCGACTACGTGATCGCATTCTCCACCGCACCGGAAAGCCGCATGCAGGCGGGCACGCGCGCGCATCGGCTGCAGCTGCTGTCGAACGACGCGATGGATGCTCTGTTCCTGGCCGTGGCCGAAGCCACCGAGGAGGCGATCGTCAATTCGTTGTTTCGGGCGCACACCGTGACCGGCCACCGCGGCACCATCCATGCGCTGCCGCTGGAATTGGTATTGCCGCAGTTGCGCGCCGCGCCGCGGCCCTGATCCATCGTGATTCACGCCTGCCGCCACCGCGGGTCGATTCAGCGCTTGTAGACCCAGTGCCGCGACAACACGAAACCGACCACGGCCAGCGCCGCTTCCACGAGCGGCTTCGCCAGCCACGCCCATTTCAGGCCGAGGTAATCGTCGACCTGTCCGATTGCCCAGGTGCTGACCAGGGTGGTGCCCATCCACATCAGCACGAAGCGCTGCAGCTGGGTGCGGCCGAGCGTGGTGTCCTCGCCGGCGAAGGTGAAGCGCCCGTTCATCCAGTAGCCGAGCAGCGCCCCGCAGATGCGGCCGACGACATTGGCCTGGCGCACCGGCAGGCCGGCATGGCTGAGCGCGACCATCACCGCCCAGTCCAGCAGCCATTGCAGACCGCCGATCACCAGATAGCTGCTGGACTGTCGAGTCAGGCTCAACGGCACGGATCCGGAACGCGTGCCGCGGCGTTAGCCGCGGATGACGGGCAGTATCGGGCGTCGATAGTCATGGTGCGATGATCATGAGTTGCCGCATGCTAGCAGCGGCGCCCGTTAGAATCCCGCAATCTTCCGCCCGGAGCCGTCATGAGCACGCCCCTGCACGTCGTCATCCTCGCCGCCGGCGAGGGCAAGCGGATGAAGTCCGATCTCCCCAAGGTGCTGCAGAAGGTCGCGGGTCGGCCGATGCTGGCGCACGTCATCGAGGCCGCGCGCGCGCTGCGGCCGGCCGGCATCCATATCGTCCACGGCCACGGCGGCGAGCAGGTGCGCGATGCCTTCGCCGACCAGACCGACCTGCACTGGGCCGAGCAGGCGCGCCGGCTCGGTACCGGCCACGCGGTGCGCCAGGCGATGCCCGGCGTCCCCGACGGCACCCAGGTGCTGGTGCTGTACGGCGACGTGCCGCTGCTTACCGCCGATTCGCTGCAGCGGCTGCGCGAGGTCGACAGCCGGCTGGCGGTGCTGGCGGCCGAACTCGACGATCCGGCCGGCTACGGCCGCATCGTGCGCGACTCCGAAGGCCATGTCGCCGCCATCGTCGAGCAGAAGGACGCCGACGACGAGCAGCGCCGCATCGGCATCGTCAACACCGGCATCCTCGCAGTCGAGGCGACCGCGCTGAAAGGCTGGCTGGAGCGGCTGTCGAACGACAATGCGCAGGGCGAATACTACCTGACCGACATCTTCGCCATGGCCGCCGACGAGTTCAGCGCCGCCGAGATCGTGATGGTCGACGATCCGCTGGAGGCCGAGGGCGCGAACGATTCGTGGCAGCTGGCGCAGCTCGAGCGCGCCTGGCAGCTGCGTGCGGTGCGTGCGCTGTGCGTCGA
Source organism: Luteimonas salinilitoris (assembly GCF_041300785.1). Classification (NCBI taxonomy): domain Bacteria; kingdom Pseudomonadati; phylum Pseudomonadota; class Gammaproteobacteria; order Lysobacterales; family Lysobacteraceae; genus Luteimonas; species Luteimonas salinilitoris. The sequence goes on along the minus strand of NZ_JBFWIB010000005.1, from coordinate 89,522 downwards.
GGGCGCGCGCTTCGCCGATCCGGCGCGGGTCGACATCCGCGGCACGGTGACGGTGGGCCGCGACGTGGAGATCGACGCCGACGTCGTGTTCGAGGGCGAGGTGCATCTCGGCGACGGCGTGCGCGTCGGCCCGTTCTGCCGGCTGAAGGACGTGCGGCTGGCGGCGGGGACCGAAGTGCGCGCCCATTGCGACCTGGACGGCGCCGTCACCGAGGGCGTGGTCACGATCGGTCCGTTCGCGCGCCTGCGCCCGGGCACCGTGCTCGCCGACGGCGCCCACATCGGCAACTTCGTCGAGGCCAAGAACACGACGGTCGGTGTCGGCAGCAAGGCCAACCACCTCACCTATCTCGGCGACACCACCGTCGGTGCCGGCGCCAACATCGGTGCAGGCACCATCACCTGCAACTACGACGGCGCCAACAAGTTCCGTACCACCATCGGCGACCGCGCCTTCATCGGCTCCAATGCCTCGCTGGTGGCGCCGGTGACGATCGGCGACGACGCCACCATCGCGGCCGGCTCGGTGATCACCGGCGACGTGCCCGACGGCAAGCTGGCCGTCGCGCGTGCCCGGCAGGCGATCATCGAGCACTGGAAGCGGCCGAAGAAGAAGTGACACTATGCGGGTTCGCCGGGATTGCAGCATCGTCGAACCCGGATGGCAACGACTCCGGGTTCCGGCCGCCTGGATGCCGTGCCTGGTCGTCCAGTAGGATGGCGTGCGCCTGGCCGCCGGCAGACGTCAGCGAGCGCCGGCGGCGTCCACGGAAGGGGTGATGCCCAGCGCGCGTTCCAGCTCTGCTGGATCGTAGCGGTCGCCGCCCTTGAACACCGCGTCGATGCGGCGGATGTCGCCGATATCGCGGCTCGGATCGCCGTCGATCAGCAGCATGTCGGCGTAGCGTCCCGGTGCCAGGGCGCCGAGATCGTCGGTCCTGCCCATGACCTCGGCCGGGGCGAGGGTGGCGATGCGCAGGACCTCCGACGGTGCGATGCCGGCGCGTGCGTAGAGTTCGAGCTCATGCTGCAGGCTGTAGCCGGCCAGCGAGTCGGTGCCGGCGACGATCGGGATGCCGGCCTCGTGCGCGGCCCTGAGCAGCGCCATCAGTGCGGGCAGCGCCTGCGCGTAGGCGGCTTCCTCGCCCTCCGGCACTTCGAGCGCGCGTGACTTCTGCTGTCGCGCGACCTGCGGCGGGAAGCGGCCCACCACCTTCGCCAGCGCCGGCGGGGGCGCTGCGGAGTCGGCGCCGAACATGCTCTCGTAGATGTTGAGCGTCGGATCGAGCACCGTTCCATGGCGCCGGAGGATATCCAGCAGTTCGCGGACCTGGGGATGGTCCGGCGGATAGGCGCGCGCATGCGCCGCGACCTCGGTGAAGCGGTTCATGTTGCGGGTTTCCGTGACTCGGTCCGATAGCAGATCGAGAACGAGGAAGTTGATGTGCTGGAGTTCGTCGGCGCCGGCGGCGACGAACTGCCTGGCGGACATGCCGGCCGGGACGTGACCGCTCACGCGCAGTCCGCGTGCATGGGCGCGGTCCGCGACGACGCCGACCAGCGACGGGTCGAGCGAGGAATAGATCTTGATCTGCCCGTATCCGTGGTCGGCATACCAGTCGACGATCTCGATCGCGCGCGTCGCGTCTTCGGCGAGCATCGGGGTCGGTCCGGCGAACGGTCCGGGGCCGTCGATGATGCCGGCACGCAACACCCGTGGTCCCAGTTCCAGGCCGGCGTCGATGCGCTCGACGCGCGCCATCAGCGCTTCGTTGTCGTTGGCGAGGTCGCGGGCGGTGGTCACGCCGCTGATCAGGTCGAGGATTCCGGTCGAGTCGCTGAAATGCTGGTGGTTGTCCCACAGGCCGGGCATCAGGAAGCGGCCGCGCCCTTCGACGATCTCCACGCCGGGCGGTGGCGTGATGTCGCCACCGGGCGCAACGCGGACGATGCGTTCGCCATGGACGAGCACGCTGCTGGCGGGCGTCACCGACAGGTCGCGCGGATCGAAAAGACGCACGTCGCGGATCAGCAGGTCCGCCCCGCGGCGGTGCGTCAGCCGTCGTGCGAGCTGCGCCGCCGCCGCTTCGTCGGCAGCGCGCTGTTCCGACAGCAGGCGCTCGTAGGCCGGTTCCCAGCCCGGTGCGATCGCGGACAGCCAGCCGGTGACGATCGCCACGGTGTCGCCGTGCTCGTCCAGCCAGACCGGTACGGGCGCGAAGCCCAGTCCGGAGATCCGGTACTGGTGAATCCTTCGCGACGTGCCGTCGAACTCCAACGACAGTTCGCCGGCGTCTTCCAGGCGGGCCTCGCCGGACGGCAGCAGCGGGATCCGCCGGCCGGGCGCCTTCAGCAGGGCGCGCGCCAGCACGGCGGTCAGCTCCGGCGGCGCATACTCGGGCACGTAGAACGCGCGCGGGCCCAGCGGTGCGCTGCCCCGTCCGGAGCCGCTCCGCCAGTGCGCCACGCCATCCCCGGTGCCGAAGCGCTCGTCGACGGCGGTCTTCATGTAGTCGTGGCCTTCGACGCGGTAGTCGACCGGCAATCCCGAATCGTCGAGCCGCCAGGTCGCGACCAGCGCCTCGCCACGGCCGCGGTCGCTGTACTTGTATTCGGCGCGATACTCGCCGTCCTCCAGCGAGAGCGTCTGTTCGCCCGCTGCGCGGCCCAGCAGCAGTACGGTGTGCCGGCTCTCGGCCGCGGCGGCCGTGCCGGCGATCAGGAGCATGACGAGCGACAGCAGCCTGCGAGGCACCAGGTCCGTTCCCCAGGCGAAGACGCGTACCTTAGCGCGTGCCGGTGCCGGTGCCGGCGTGCCGCGTCGCGTCCGCGTGGTCGGCCTGCCCGCCTATGCGGGCAGATGGATCGAGACGCACAGTCCGCCGCCGTCGCGGTTGAGCAGCGAGATGTGGCCGCCGTGCGCTTCGCTGATCTCGCGCGCCAGCGCCAGCCCGAGGCCGGTGCCGTGGCGCTTGGTGGAATAGAACGGCAGCAGCGCGTTGGCCAGCACCGCCTCGTTCATGCCGCTGCCGCGGTCGAGGATATCGATCCGCCATGCCTCCGGAAGCCGGCGTAGCGACAGGCGCACCGCGTGGGCGGGCGAGCCGGACTCGTGGGCATTGCGCAACAGGTTGATCAGGCACTGTTCGAGCTGGGCGACATCGAAGCGCGCATGGCCGTCGGCGCCGTTGCCGTCGAAGGCGAACTCGACCTGGTTCCGCAGTCGCTCGACGAAGCCGCCCCATTCGATGTTCTCCAGGCGCGGCACGGGCAGCTTGGCGAAGCGTGCATAGTCGCGGAGAAAGCCCTCCAGGTGCCGCGCGCGTTCCTCGATCGTGCGCAGCGCGCCCGGCAGGCGGTCGTGCTGGCCGCGGCGCAGCAGTTCCGCGCCCGAATGCGCCAGCGAGGCGATCGGCGCCAGCGAGTTGTTGAGTTCGTGGCTGATCACCCGGATCACCTTCTTCCAGGTCTGCACTTCCTGGCGGCGCAACTCGGCGGTGAGCTGGCGCAACAGGACCAGTTCGTGCGCGCGGCCGTTGAGCCGGAACACGCGCCGGGAAAGGTGATAGATGTCCTCGCTGTTCTCGTCGCCGACCGTGAACATGCCGTCGCCGCCGCGGGCGAAGGCGTCGCGCAGCGCTTCCGGCGCATGCGCGAGCAGCGCATCGAAGGACTGCCCTTCCAGCCGGCGGCCATCGCCGAGCAGCTTGCGCGCGGCGATGTTGCCGTGGACGATGCGGCGGCCGGAATCGAGCAGCACCATTGCCACCGGCGTGTTCTGCACCATGGTGTCGAGCAGCAGTTCGCGCTGCACGATCTCGGTGCGCTGCTCGCGCAGCACGTCGCCGAGGCGGTTGTGGGCGGCGACCAGCTCGATCAGCTCGCTGTACCTGTTCCAGGTGATGCCGAAATTGAAGTCGCCGTCGCGATAGCTGTCGACGGTGCCGGCAAGCGCGCGGAACAGCGCGCGCAGCGGCACGATGGTGCGCCAGAGCGCCGCCGCCAGTACGCTCCCGACCAGCGCGGCAGCGACTGCCGCGGCCGGCCAGATCGGCATCCAAGTCGAGAGCAGAGCGGTCGCCGCCGCCGTCGCGACGACCCCGGTGATGGTGATCGCGATCAGCCGGATCGCCAGCGGCAGTACCCGTAGGATGCGCATCAGCTTCGCGGGATGCCGAGCTTGTCCATGCGCCGGTACAGCGCCTGGCGTGACAGGCCGAGGTCGGCGGCGGCCTGCGCCAGCACGCCGTCGTTGCGGCGCAGCGCCGATTCGATGGCGTTGCGGTCCGGTTCGTCGCTGACGGTCGCCGGTGCCGCAGCGGTCCGCGGCGACGCCGGCGCGAAGCCGAAGGCCTCGGCCTGGATCGTGTCGCCCGGGGTGAGCAGCGCGGCGCGCTGCACCGCATTGCGCAGCTCGCGCACGTTGCCCGGCCACGGGTGGCGCAGCAGGGCGCGCTCGGCATCGCGACCGAGGGTCTTGCCGGGAGGCAGGAAATGCCGGGCCAACGGCAGGATGTCGTCCTGGCGCTCGGCCAGCGGCGGCAGCTTCAGCTCGATCGCGTTGAGGCGGTAGTACAGGTCTTCCCGGAAGGTGCCGGCCGCGATCGCCGCCGGCAGGTCGGTATTGGTCGCGCTGACCACGCGCACCCTGACCTGGCGCTCGCGATTGGAGCCCAGGCGCTCGAAGCGGCCGGTCTCCAGCACCCGCAGCAGCTTCATCTGGCCGGCCGGCGGCAGGTTGCCGATCTCGTCGAGGAACAGGGTGCCGCCGTCGGCGGCTTCGAACTTGCCCTCGCGCGCCTTGTTGGCGCCGGTGTAGGCGCCGGCGTCGGCGCCGAACAGCTCCGCTTCGATCAGCTCGCCCGGCAGCGCGCCGCAGTTGAGCGCCACGAACGGCCCGTCGCGCACCGCCGAATTGGCGTGCAGGATCTCGGCGTACTTCTCCTTGCCGGCGCCGTTGGGGCCGGTGATCAGCACCGGCAGCTCCGAGCGCGCCACCTGGCAGGCCAGCGACAGCACGCGTTCGCTGGCGGCATCGGCCCAGACGATCCCGCGCAGGTCATAGTCGCGTTCCAGCGCCTCGCGCCGGCGCCGCGCGTCGCCACGGTGGCGCGCCAGCTCGCGCCGGCTCGCCGACAGCTCCAGCAGGTTCTGCATCGTGGTCAGCAGCTTGTGGTCGTCCCACGGTTTGGCCACATAGTCGGCGGCGCCGGCCTTGATCAACTCCACCGCCGATTCCAGGTGCGTCCAGGCGGTGAGCAGGATCACCGGCAGGTCCGGGTGCTGCGCATGGATGGCGTGGAACAGCGCCACGCCCTCGTCGCCGGAGGTGGTATCGGTGCGGAAGTTCATGTCCTGGATCACCAGATCGAAGGGCTCGCGCTCCAGCGCATCCAGCCCGGCCTCGGGCGAGTCGGCCGCCACGGTGTCGATGTCGTGCAGCGAGAACAGCATTTCGAGCGCGGTGGCGACGGCGGGATTGTCGTCGATGACGAGGACGTTAGGCATAGGGACACGGGAGATGGGTTGCCGGAAACGGATTAGGCCGGCGGAACCGTCGGGTTCAGTCTTCCGGATCCGAATGATCGTAGCTCAGGACCTCCCTCAGCAGCCAATTGCCGTCCTCGAGGAGATACACGTGCGTGAACCGGGCGCTGCCGGTATGCACGTCCTCGTTCTTGCCCGGCTCCCTGAGATAGAAGCGATGGGTGCCGCTTTGGATGGCGCCGTACGGATTCCCGTCCCGGGACAGCGGAAAGACCGTCAAGCTGTCCTCATCGACTTTCCTGATCGGCTTGGCGCCGGATTCCGGGCAGACGTACCTGCGGGTGTTTTCGAGGAACGTCTGCCTGTCCTGGTAGCCGCTCTGGTCGTGGTAGAAGTCCAGTTCGGGATGAACCGTGCGTTCGAGGTAATCGAAGTCGCAGCGATTGAACCCGCGTTCGAAGAAGATCCGGTCCTGCTCCCTCATGGCCTGGAACAGTTCGGATTCCGGTGCGGATTCGGCAGATGCGACGCCTGCCAGGGCCAGAGCCAGCGACATGACGATTGCCTTGTTCAATTGCATTTCCTTGTCCGGTGGATCTTGGCGGGTGGCGTGTCATGCGGACCGGCTTCCGGGCCGGGCGGAACGGTCAGACCGAGCGCGTGGCCACGGCCGGCGGCACCGAGGCGGCCCGCCGCGCCGGCCAGAAGACGGCGAGCTGCCCGAGCAGCCATAGCGCGACCGCGCCGACCGGCAGGTACACCAGAGGCAGCCGCGACAACTCATAGCGCTCCATCAGCATCTGGTTCAGGCCGAAGGCCAGCAGCATGCCGATGACGATGCCGATCGTGGCGAGGATGAAATTCTCGGCCTGGAAATAGCGCAGGATCTGCCCGCGCGTTGCGCCGAGCGCGCGGCGCACGCCGATCTGCTTGGTGCGCTGCTGCACCCAGAAGCTGGCCAGGCCGACGATGCCGAGCGCGGTCACCACCAGCAGCGCGACGATCACCGCGGCCAGCAGCCAGGCCATGGAGCGGTCCTGCGCGTAGTAGTCCTGGCGGATCTCGTCATAGATCTGCTGCTCGAGGATGATGCGGTTGCCGCCGTTCTCCTTCAGCACGCGCACGGCGGCGTCCAGCACCTCTGCACGTCGCTCGGGCGTGGTGCGGATCAGGTAGTTGCCGCCCATGGTGTAGGGCACCGCGACCGGCAGCAGGACCGAATGGCCGGCTTGGCCGGCCCAGCTCTTGAGGTTCGGCCGCACCAGCGTGTCGACCACGCCTACCACGCGGATCGGATCCTCGCTGAAGTAGAAGACCTCGCCGATGCCGTCGCTGCCGGGGAACGCGCGCTCCACGAAGCTCCGCGTCACCACCGCGGCGCCGGGCGTGATTCCGCGGAAGCCCTCCTCCTCGTCGTAGTCCTCGAACTCGTCGGCGCTCAGCATGCGGCCGGCGACCAGCTCCAGCCCCAGCGTCTCGAACAGCTCCGGCCCGCCCATGTACATCGTGGTGCTGAGGGTCGGCAGCACCTGGTCGGGCGCGGTGGTGACCGACGTGTTCCAGGACGAGTTGACCAGCGGCACCTGGTTGACGCTGGTGGCGTGGATCACGCCGGGGATCGCCCGCAGCGCAGCCAGGTCCTCGCGGGTGACCGCCATCGGGTTGACGTCCTGGCCGATGCCGGTGAGCTGGATGCGGACGATGCCGGCTTCGTCGATGCCGGTGGGCCGGCTGATCGCCTCGATGCGCCCGGCGATCAGGAAGACCGCGTTGCAGATGATCGCGCAGGTCACGGCGACCTGCAGCACGATCAGGGCGGCCGCGGTCTTGTGGCGCCGCAGAGTGGAGAGGATGGGGCGGATTTCCATGGCGGGGATCCTTACTGCGACTTGAGCTGGATGGCGGGAGCGATCTGGCAGGCGCGCCAGGCGGGCAGCATGCCGGCGAGCAGGCTGGAGAGCAGCGCGAGTGCGAACGTGACGAGCAGCATGGCGGGATCGAGCCGCGCCAGGTCCGCATAGTCGGTGGACTGCTGGCGCACGGCCCACAGCCCGAGCGCGGCAAGTCCCAGGCCGAGCACGCCGCCGGCCAGTCCGACCGTGCCGGCCTCGACCAGGCACTGCGTGAACACCGCGCGTCGCGAGGCACCGAGCGCGCGCCGCACCCCGATCTCGCTGGAGCGGCGCAGGAACTTGGCCAGCAGCAGGCCCACCGTGTTGAGCAGGCAGACCAGCAGGAAGCCGAGCGCCAGCCACATCTGCAGGCGTACGTCGCTCGGCAGCACCTGGTTGAAATCCAGCCAGCCCATCAGGTTGCGCAGCTGGACGTTCGGTTCGCGCTCGTAGCGGCCGGCGGTGCGCTGCTGCGCGGAATAGTTGACCAGGTACCGGCGGTAGTCGGCTGCGTCGGCCGCCGATGCCAGCTCCGCCCAGTACTGGATCCACACGCAGCCGGCGCCGATGTCGGTGTCCTTTTGTCCCGCATCCCGGGCGCGGAAGCAATCCATGCTGCCGCTGCGGGCGAGATCGAGGTCGCGCGAGGTGGTGAACGGCATGAACACCTGCTCGACCGCGCCGTATCCGTTGGACGCGTTCAGGTCGTAGAACTTCGGGGTGGGCCGATACTCGTCGAGGATGCCGACGATCCGGAACGTATTGCGTTCGAGCTGTATCGTGCGTCCGGTGTTGTCGCCGCCGCCGAAGATCTGCTCGTTCATCTCGCTGCTGATCACCGCCACGCGCTCGTGGCGCTCGTCAGCGCCGGCGTCCCAGGCGCGCCCATACCGGAACGGCACATCGAACATCGCGAAGAAATCGGCCGAGGTATAGCGGCTGTCGGCGCGGTACGGGTCCACCCCCTGGCGCTCCGGTTCCACGTTCACGTTGCCGCCGGTCATCAGCGCCTGCCGCTGCGCACGGCCCTCGCGCAGCAGCGCCTCGGCATCGTAGCGGGTGAGTTGCCGCGGGGGCTCGTCGCCCGGGGTGTAGCTGTCGGCCGGCTGCGGATCGAGCTGCACGTAGAACAGCCGGTCGCTCTTGCCCGGCACCGGGTCGCCGGACAGCACCCAGAACACGGTGAGCGTGGTCATGCTGGCGCCGATGCCCAGCGCGATCGCCAGCACCATCAGCATGGTCAGCACCCGGTTGCGGCGGAAGCTGCGCAGGGCCAGGTTGAAATAGTAGGCGAGCATGGCGGCGGCCTCAGGCGGAAGCGGATTCGGTGGCGTCTGCGCCGCGGCCGACCAGCGCCGGCTCGCGCACCACGTCGGTGGCGACGCCGTCGACGATGTGCACGTTGCGCTGCGCACGTGCGGCCAGTTCCGGATCGTGGGTCACCATGACCACCGTCGTGCCCTGCGCGTTGATGTCCTCCAGCAGCTCCATCACGCTGCGTGCCATCTGCGAGTCGAGGTTGCCGGTCGGCTCGTCGGCCAGCAGCAGGCGCGGACTGCCCGCCAACGCGCGCGCGATCGCCGCGCGCTGCTGTTGCCCGCCGGACAGCTCGGCCGGATAGTGCTTCATCCGCGATCCCAGGCCCACCAGCCCCAGCGCGTCCTCGATCCGCAGCTTGCGCTCGGAGGCGCTCATGCCGCGGTAGCGCAGTGGCACGTCGACGTTGTCGAACAGGTTGAGGTCGGGGATCAGGTTGAAGCTCTGGAAGATGAAGCCGATCTTCTGGTTGCGCAGGCGGCTGCGCGCGTCGTCGTTCAGGCCCCTGACGTCGACGCCGTCGAGGTGGTAGTCGCCGCCGGTGAAGGTCTCCAGCAGGCCGGCGATGTTGAGGAAGGTGGTCTTGCCGGAGCCGGACGGTCCGGTGACGGCGACGAACTCACCTTCGCGCACGTGCAGGTCGAGCGCGCGCAGGGCATGGGTTTCCACCAGTTCGGTGCGGTAGACCTTGGAGACGGCTTGCATGTGCAGCATGGCGGGATCCTGATTGGAATGTGTAGGTGGCGGAGTCGCTGACGGCCTGCCGTAGAGCGGAGCTTGCTCCGCTACGCGGGCTCCGGAGCCGGGAGCAGCGGAGCAAGCTCCGCTCTACGGGCGACGGGTGAAGAGGCGTCAGCCGTGCACGCGGAACTGCGTGGGCAATCCGGGCGTCGGCAGATAACCGGCGGTGCGCCGCTTGCCGCGCGGCGGTGATTCGGCATTCGCGCTGGTGGCCCGGCCGCGGTCGACGGCGAACAGGTCGACCTCGAACAGGCGCAGCGGCACCGCGTCGGCGATCTGCTGCGGATTCCAGTTCAGGTGGAACGGAAAGGCGTTGTTGGCGTTCATGCTCATTCTCCCGAGATGCGGACACGGTCCGCGTTGTCGAACTGATCGCTGCCGGAGATGACGATGCGCTCGCCCTCCTGCAGCCCTTCGGTGATCTCCACGGCGTTGAGGCTGACCGCGCCGGTGTGGATCGGCCGGCGTTCGGCGCGGCCGTCGGCGACGACGTAGGCGTGGGTGCCGCCTTCCTGCTCCAGGAACGGGCCGCGGTCGACCATCAGCACGTCGTCGCGGGTGTCGAGCAGGATGCGCGCCGACAGGCGCTGGTTCTGGCGCAGGCCGGGCGGCTGCTTGTCGCTGAAGCGGACCCGCGCGGACACCTCGCCGTTGACCACTTCCGGCGACACCGCGGACACCTCGGCGGGGAAGATCTCGGCACCGCTGCGGATCTGCGCCGGCATGCCGATGCCGAGGTCGCGGGCGAAGCTTTCCGGCACCTTGATCTCGAGCTCGAACACCGCCAGGTCGACCACGCTCAGGATCGGCGCGTTGGCGGCGACGTTGCTGCGCTGCGCGGCCTGCACCTGGCCGACCTGGCCGTCGAACGGCGCGCGCAGGTTCAATGCATCGACCTGGCGCTGCAGTTCCTCGACCACCGAGCGCTGGCGCGCCGCCAGCAGCTGCCGGTTGCGCGCGTCCAGTCCGGCGCCCTGGCCCTTCAGGTCGTAATCCTCGCGTGCCGAGGCCAGGCCGATCTCGGCCTTTTTCACGCCGTCCTCGGCCTTGGCTACGTCGACCTGGGCCACGGCGCCGCCTTCGAACCCGCGCCGGTAGCGCTCCAGGTCGCGCTGCGCGGCGACACGCTCGATCTCGGCCTGGTCGAGCAGCTTGCGCGCCTCGGCGCGGGCGATGCGGGCGTCGAGCGCGGCGCGATTGGCTTCGGCCTGCAGGCTGGCCAGCGTCGACTCCTCCTGCACCAGCTGGCTGCGCAGTTCCGGGCTGTCGATCTCGGCCAGCACCTGGCCTTCCTTCACGGCGTCGCCGGCGACCACCTTCAGCGTCACCGTGCCGCCGGCGATGGCGTACAGGGTGGGGCTGTTGGCGGCGATCACGCGGCCGTCGGCGGAGATGTCGCGGACCAGGTCGCCGCGCTTGACCTCGGAGATGCGGATGCGCGCGGCGTCGTACGAACGGCCGCCGCCGCTCCAGCCCGCGACCACCCACACCAGCGCCGCCAGGACCGCGGCGCCGGCCAGGCCGGGCAGCAGCCAGCGGCGCAGCCGGCGCTGCATCGGCGGCTGCGCGGCGAGCGTGCTGTCCTGGCCGGAGGTATCGCGGATGGGGCTGGGTCGGGGCATGGCGGTTCGGCTGCTCATGATTGGGTTACCTGTTGTGATGCAGGAACCGTGCCAACACTTAAATGATTGAAACCAATCAAGAAAGCACGTGTCCGGAGATGTCCGCACCAGGGCCGGACGCGTCCGCGCGGACGGTTTTCCGGCCTTCGCCGTTACACTAGATCGACAACAACAAGGAGCAGTCCCCATGTGCGGCATCGTCGGCGCGATCGCGGATCGTGATGTGGTTCCCGTCCTGATCGAAGGCCTCAAGCGCCTGGAATATCGCGGCTACGATTCGGCCGGCATCGCCGTGGTCGACGGCAACGAAGTGCGCCGCGTGCGCCGCACCGGACGCGTGACGGAGATGGAGGCCGCGGCGGGCGCCGAGGGCTTCGCCGCCGGCCTCGGCATCGGCCATACCCGCTGGGCCACCCACGGCGGCGTCACCGAGCTCAATGCGCATCCGCACATCAGCCACGGCGTGGCGCTGGTGCACAACGGCATCATCGAGAACCACGAGGAGCAGCGCGCGCGCCTGTCGGCGCTGGGCTATGCGTTCGAGTCGCAGACCGATACCGAGGTGATCGCGCATCTGATCCATCATCACCTCAAGAACGGCGACGGGTCGGAGCCCGGACCGGACCTGCTGGCGGCGGTGCAGCGCGCGGTCAAGGAACTGGACGGCGCCTACGCGCTGGCCGTGGTCAGCCGCAAGGAGCCCGAGCGCATCGTCTGCGCGCGCATGGGCTGCCCGCTGCTGATCGGCCTGGGCGAGCGCGAGAACTTCGTCGCCTCCGACGTCTCGGCGATCGTGCAGGCGACGCGCCGGGTGATCTTCCTGGAGGAGGGCGACACCGCCGAGGTGACGCGCGACGGCGTACGCGTGTTCGGCGACGACGGCGCGCGCGTCGAGCGCGAGGAGCACCTGTCCGACGTGTCGCTGGCATCGCTGGAACTCGGCCCGTACCGGCACTTCATGCAGAAGGAGATCCACGAGCAGCCGCGTGCGCTCGGCGACACCATCGAGGCGGTGATGGATACCGGCGCCTTCGGCCCGACGTTGTTCGGCGCGAATGCCGAAGAGGTGCTGGCCGACGTCGAGAGCGTGCAGATCCTGGCCTGCGGCACCAGCTACTACGCCGGATCGGTTGCCCGCTACTGGATCGAGTCGATCGCCGGCCTGCCGTGCAGCGTCGAGATCGCCAGCGAGTACCGCTACCGCACCGCGGTCGCCAATCCCAATCAGCTGATCGTCACCATCTCGCAGTCGGGCGAAACGCTCGACACCATGGAAGCGCTGAAGTACGCCAAGTCGCTCGGGCAGATGCGCACGCTCTCGATCTGCAACGTGCCGGAAAGCGCGATCCCGCGCGCCAGCCGGCTGGCCTACTACACCCGTGCCGGCGCCGAGATCGGCGTCGCCTCGACCAAGGCCTTCACCACCCAGCTGGTGGCACTGTTCACCTTGACCGCGACCCTGGCCAAGCTGCGCGGCCGCCTGCCGGAGGATCAGGAGGCGGGGTACATCGACGCGTTGCGCCACCTGCCCGGCAGTGTGCAGCACGCGCTCAACCTGGAGCCGCAGATCACCGCCTGGGCCGAGCGCTTCGCGCCGAGGCAGCACGCGCTGTTCCTCGGCCGCGGCGTGCACTACCCGATCGCGCTGGAGGGTGCGCTCAAGCTCAAGGAGATCTCCTACATCCACGCCGAGGCGTATCCGGCCGGCGAGCTCAAGCACGGCCCGCTGGCGCTGGTCGACGCCGACATGCCGGTGGTGGTGATCGCGCCGAAGGACAGCCTGCTGGAGAAGGTGAAGTCCAACATGCAGGAAGTGCGCGCGCGCGGCGGCGAACTGTTCGTGTTCACCGACCAGGACAGCAACTTCGGCGAATCCGAAGGCGTGCACGTGATCCGCACCCCGCGCCACGTCGGCGTGCTCAGCCCGATCGTGCATACCATCCCGGTGCAGCTGCTGGCGTATCACACCGCGCTGGCGCGCGGCACCGATGTCGACAAGCCGCGCAACCTGGCCAAGAGCGTGACCGTGGAGTGATAGGTCGGCTATCGGCTTCAGGGACCACCCAACCTGGAGGCCGGCCAACGAACCAGATAGGAAGCAATCCCTATTCAATAGCTCGCAGCAGCGAGCCGAAGCTCAGGTAGAACGAATCGATGTCCAGATCGTTGCGACCGTAGCCCAGGAAAATCGGGCCCAGCGGGCTTTCGACGCCCATGAAGACGCTGCCGGCAACGATCAGGTTGCCGGCGTTGATGTCGTTGCGATCGGCGAAAGCGCCGCCGTACTCCAGGCTGCCGCCCACGTAGGCCGGCACCGAAAACAAGGCGTCGAGCCGGCCGAAACGACGATAGTAAACGGCGCGTGCCAGCACGCCGTGGTTGCCTACGACTTCGCGTTCGCCAAAGCCCGACAGGTAGGTCAGCCCGCCGAAAAAGCTGGCGGTACGGATCGTGCGGGGATCGCCGAAGACGCTCTTGCCGTGCAGGCCGAGCAACACGGTATGGCGGCCCCGGGTCAACGCCTTGTCCCAGGTGACCTCGGCGGCATCGCCGTCGTCGTCGGCGCCCAGCGCCTCGGTGATACGCGTATAGGCCAATTGCGTGCGGCTGCCCTGCTTGGGAAACTGGACCGAATCGAAAGTATCGCGGATCACCCCTGCGCCCAGTGCGCCCCAGCCGTTGCGGCCGCCTTCGAACTGCGCCGGATCGCCGACATGCACGCTGATGCGGTCGCGCCCGGTCTCAGCGCGCAACCACCCTTGCCAGAACGGCGTCGGCATCCAATCCAGTTCGACGCCGGCCGTGGATTCGCGCACCCGGAATTCGGCAAGCGTGGTGCCCGGTTCGAGCACAAGCGGCTGCTCGTAAGCGCGGTATTGCGCATACGGTTGCACCAGGTACTGTCCGAGCGATCCAAAGGGCTGGCGAAAATCCAGGCGCAATCCGCCCACCGCACCCGCCTCGAGCCGCCCGCGTAGCTCGCCGCCTTCGGCGTTGAGGCCGGTCAATCGGGCTTCCAGACTGAGCTGGTAGTTGCTGCGGCCCGAAAAATCGTCGCTCAGGGTCAAGCCGGCATGCCAGAACAGTGGTCCCCAGGCCTTGTCCTCGGGCAGGATCCGCAACCCTGTCCGGCCGTCGCGCTGCACCAGCCGATAGCCGATGCGCTGGTAGTCGCCGGCGGCGAAGGCTTCGTTGATGTCTTGCTCGAGACTGGCGGTGTCCAGCGGTTTTCCCGCCGCGTTCGACAGCCGGCGTTCGATCCGTTCGGGGGCGCGGCTTCCTTGCGTGGCGACCTCGAGGAAGTCGATCAACGGCGGATCGAACTCGCGGCGCCGATGCTGCGCCCGCCACGCCTCGTATTCGGCTTCGGGCACCGAGAATGCACGCAGGCGATCCAGGGCGGCTTCGGCCGCGGCCTGCCCCAACGGTACGGTTTCCATTGCGTGATCGAACTGGGCGCTGCCGATATCGCCCAGTTGCGGCGTGATCAGCACATCGTCCGGACCCAGTGTCGCCAGTTGCTCCTGTGTCCGCCGAAGCATCAACGCCGACAAGGTCTGCAGCGTGATCGCCACCGATGAAGTCAACTTCTCTTTCGGCAACAGGCCCGCTCCCACGTCGACGGCGATCACACGCGTGGCGCCCATGCTCCGGGCCACCGAGATCGGCACGTTCTCGACGACGCCTCCATCGACCAGCAGCCGTTGCTGATAGTCCACCGGCGCGAAGATGCCCGGGACCGACATCGTTGCGCGCACGGCCAGGGCCAGGTCGCCCCGGTCGAAGACCACGCCCTCGCCGGTCCCGATGTCGGTGGCGATCGTGCGGAACGGAATCGGCAGGTCGTCGAAACGCTCGACATCCGAGACCGGCAGAAACAATCGCCGTAGCAGCAATTCCAGCTGCTGCCCCTGGACGGCGCCGGTGGGCATCCGCAATTTGCCGTCGCGCCCCAATCCCAGCTCGGTGGTCAGCAGGTAATGCAGTTCGTCGCGCTTGCGCGTCATCGGGAGCAGGGCGCGCACGGGCTGGTCGCGCAAGGTGCGGTTCCAATCGATCGCGTCGAGCACGGCCTCGATGTCCGCGGCGCTATAACCGGAGGCGTACAGGGCGCCGACGACACCACCCATGCTGGTGCCGGCGACGCAATCGATCGGAATGCGCTCGCGCTCGATCACCTTGATCACGCCGATGTGGGCCGCGCCTCGCGCACCGCCGCCACCGAGCACGAGACAGGTCTTGGCGGCGGCCGGTGCGCAGGCGCTCAGCGCCAGCCCCAAGGCCAGAATTCTCATCCGGACCGCGACGCCCATCGCACTTCCCCTCCTCGGCTCTGCTTCGGATGAAGTATGGCGACAAAGTTCCTGGCGGACCAAAGCTTCAGCGCGTCGTGCCGTGCAACCTAGAAATTGGCAGCGGTCACTATCGCTAATGCCTCCAGCACCGCCGCTGATCGCAAGTCTCAGCTCGATATCCCGCCGCCGATCCGCAAACTGCTGGCGATCGGTATCCGCACAAGCGCGGAGCAGCCGGGCATGCGCTTTGTAGCAGTCGCAACGTGTCGGCGGAATCAAGCTACCAGCACTACCACGGCCGGACCCAGCATCGTCAGAAGAATGTTGCCGATGGCATAAGGCACGGTGAAGCCCAAGGCCGGCGTCGGGCTCTGCGCCACGTCGCTCGCCGCGAGCATGGCGGCATCCTGGGTCTGCGCGCCGGCCAATGCGCCGACCAGCAATACCGGGTGGATCCCCAGCAAGCGCCCGACCAGCAGGCCGGCGAACTGCGGTGCGAGCGCCACCATCAGCGCCGCGGCCAACATGGCCAGCCCTTCCGACTGCAAGGCCGACAGCGCTTGCGGCCCGGCCGTGAGACCGACCAGTGCGCAAAACGCGGCCAGGCCGAAATCCCACATGATCTGGGTCGCCGATTGCGGAATGCCGATATGCGGTCGCTTCGCATGCCACCAGCCGAAGAGCAGGCCGGCGATCAAGGCGCCGCCGCCGGCGGACAGCGTAATGGGCAGGCCCTTCACCGTAAGCGTGACGAGCCCGATCAATACGCCGCAGAGGAGCCCGGCGGCCAGGAACGCGACATCGGCGCGATGGCCGCGATTGACGGGGGTGCCGATCGATGGCAGCACGGCCCCCAGGCGGTCGGGCGGTCCGGCGAGGGTCAACACGTCGCCGGGCAACAGGACCGTCATGGACGTCACCGGCAATTCCTGCGATTGGCGGCGGATGCGGCGCAGGAACACGCCATGACCGGCCTCGCCCAGTCTGGTCACGGCATCGTGCAGCGTCAGGCCGGCGTAACGGCTGGCGAGCGCGACGTCGACGCCGTCCCCGAGCAGGTCCGAAACGAGCTCCTCCGCCGCCACCTCCTGGCCGATACGCCCGGCGGCGTCGACGATTGCCGGCCGATAGCCCTGCACCGCGACAAGATCGCCGCGCTGCAGGCAAAGATCGTCCGACAAGGGAAGGTCCTGATTGCTTCGGCGCACACGTTCGACCGCGGCGAGGCGCCCGAGCGATGCATTCAGATCCTTGAGCACCAGGCCCTGCGCCGCGTCCACGCGAAAGACACGCGCGACCAGCGAACGAAAGTCCAGTTGCGGCCCGGCGCCTTGGGTCACGCCGATCTGGCCGACCTCCAGTTGCTGGGCGGCGGCCTTCAGGTCGACGCCGATCAGGCGCGGTGCGATCTGCGAGCAGAACAGCACGACGCCGACCGTGCCGATCACGTAGGTCAAGGCGAAGGTCACCGCAGCCCGGCCTTCGATCTCCTGCAAGGTGGACGCCGACAGCCCCACCCCCTCCAGGGCGCCATAGGCGGTGCCGAGCATGGCGGTCTGGGTGAGCGAACCGGCGGCCAGGCCGATCGCGGTGCCCTTGTCGAAGCCGAACAACCATGCTGCCACGACGGCAGCGATCAGGCCCATGATCGCCACCACGATCGCGATGACGGCCAGCGGCAAGCTTGCTCGCCCGAGCGAGGCGAAAAACTGCGGCCCGCTTTGGAAGCCAACGGCGAATACGAAGAAGAGAAAAGCAATGGACTTGAGTGTAGGCGAGAGTTCTGGAGCCGCCGCGCCGGACAAGGCGCCGAGCAACGTTCCGACGATCAACGTGCCCGCAGCGCTGCCGAAGGAAAATCCGCGCAACTTCTGCCGTCCTAACAGCACGCCGAGGGCGATCGTCAAGAACAGCATGGCTTCGGCCGAATGGAGGATGGGACGCAGCAGCTCGAACATACGATTCCCCTAAAATCGTCGTTGCCACACCAGCAGACCGGAAAACAGGATGACCAAACCACTGAGATTCAATGCTGGCCACCACACTTCCGCCCAGCCTGCACCCAACTGGTTCAATCGCACGAAACCCTCGACACCGGCCGTGCTGGGCAGCAGCCGCGCCAGCCATTGCAGGGGTTCGGGGATCAGCGGCGTCGGCCAGGAGAAGCCCGACAGGAATACGATCGGCAACGAGGTGAACAGCAGCAACGGGATCACATCGTCGCTGCGGCGAAAGCGCTCGGCCAGGACCAGGCCGAACAAGGTCGCGGCGAGCAGGAACAAAGCCATGAAGGGCAGCACGCGCCATGCCGAACCTGCGTCGGGCAGATCGTAGAGCGCGAACACGCCCCAGCGCAGCAGCACCAGCTCCAGAAGATACAGGCCGGTCCAGGGCGCGGCGCGGCCGAAGACCCAGACGGCGTCGGCGATCCATCCTTCACTGGCACGCGGATTTCCCTCGCGGCGCGCTTCGCACAACAGGCCCAGGCCGATGAGCAGGGTCTGCTGCAGGATCACCACCAGCACCGCCGGCACCACGAAGCTGGCGTAGCCCCCGGCCGGATCGTAAAGGCGCGTGACCTGCACGCCCATCGGCAATTGAACGGCCAGGGCACGCCCCGGAACGCCGCTGCGCGCGGCTTCGGCCGCCACGCCGAGCTCCGCACCGGTTTCCAGAACCGCTTCGCTTGCCGCGGTCGCGACTTCGCTGTAGGCGAGCAGGTAGCCGGCGTTGGCGAAGATCCCGACCATCGGCTGCTCGCCCCGCAACGCTTGCCGCTGGAAGTCGGGAGGCATCTCGACGATGCCCAGCACATCGCCTCGTTCCAGTGCCCGACGTGCGGCCAGGCGGTCGGTGGATCCGGCGACGATCCGCAGATCCGGGCTGGCATCGATGCGCGACAGCACTTCTCGCGACAATGCACTCCCGTCGGCATCGAGCGCATACACCGGCAGATCGCGATACACCTGCGCCGAGTACGGGGCCGGATAGATCAGCCCGTAGAACAAGGCCGCCACGGCGAGGATGACCAGCGCACCGGGGGCGCGGCGCAAGGCGTCGAGTTCGTAGCGGGCGCCGTCGAAGAAGGCGCTCATGGCCGGTGCCCGCGCCAACGGCGCGCCAGCAGCAAGGCGAACGTGCCGACAAGCACCAACGCGAACAGCCACAGCCGTCCCGCCGTGGGCCAGGCCAGCACGGCGTCCACACGCTCGGTCACCAGTTGGGTCTGCAGGCGAAGAAACCAGGTCAGCGGCAGCGACTCGCCGAACATGCGCGGGATCAGCGGCATCGCCGCAAGCGGAAAGGTCACACCCGAGAAGGCCATCGCCGGTGCCGACAAGGCGCTGACACCGGAATAGGCGATGTGCGCGGGCAGCAGCATCGCCAGCACGGCGCCCAGGCCCAGGTACGCCGCGACCAGGCCGCCCCAGCCCAATGCGAACAGCGCAGGTGCCGACATCATCGGCAACCCGAGCCAGAGGTAAGCGCCGCCGAGCACGGCCAGGCCATACAGCCACCACCAGATCCAGGCGAGCCCGAGCTTGCCGAGCATGGCCGGCCGCCAGTGGCCGGCCGCCGCCCGCGACCAGGCACGCTGCCCGTCGTCGCGCTCGCCGGCGACGGCGCGCACGCCATGCAGCGCGACGAAGCAATGCAAGCCGGCGACCAGCAAGGCGATGCCGAGATAAGCGGCATAGTCCACGCCGGGATTGAACAGCGGATGGATCTCGACACGCAGCGGCTGGGCCGCCGCCGCGACCGCCGAGGGCGGCATGCCCGTGGCCAGCCGCAATCCGGCCGATTGCCGGCCGGACGCGGTCAACACCACCGTCTGCACGTCGCGGGCAATGGCATTGGCCGCGCTCATCGACTGCTGGTTCAGCAGCAGGCCGACCTGTGGACGGCTGCCGCGCATCACGTCGCGCCGAAAGTGCGCAGGAATCTCCACCACCGCGTACACCTCGCCCCGCAGTACGGCAGTGCTGGCCTGATGCAGCGACGACGCCTGCATCGCGACGCGGACACCGCTGGCCGCATCGAGTTGATCGATCAGGGCGCGCGAAACCGCGCTGCCGTCATGGTCGAGCACCGCGATCGGCAGGTCCCGGCTGGTACGCGCGACGAAGATCGCCAGCAGAAGCACGCTGGCCAGCAACGGCAGCCAGGACAACAGTGCGACCGTCACCCAGTCGCTACGCCAGCATCTAATCTCGCGCAACGCGACCCGCAGGCCCGGCGATCGCGCCGCGCTCATTCGCGCGGGCGCAACTGCGCCAACGGCACCAGCACGCTCATGCCGGCGCGCAGGCCGGCGACCGGCGCCTGCGGGCGGGCGCGGACCTCGAAGCTGCGCAGGTCGTAGCTGCCCAGATCGCGTGTCGAACGCCAGGTGGCGTAGTCGCCGAGCACCGCGATGCGGTCGACTTCGAGGACTACCTGTGGATCGCCGGCGAGGGCGGGGATACGCACCGTCAACCGCTGGCCTATACGCAGCCCGGCGAGCTGATCTTCACGCAGGTGGAAGCTCACCCAAGGGACATCGTCGCGCGCCAGCACCGCCACCGGAAATCCGGCAGCGACGATCTCGCCTTCGTGCACGAGAATATCCGCGATCTCGCCGTCGGCCGATGCCCGCAGTCGTGTCTCCTCCAGCGCCGCCTCGACTTCCTGGCGCATCCCATGCGCACCGGCCGTGAACGCGGCCGCCGTGGCCTTGTCTTCCGGGCGCAAGCCTTCGCGGGCCAGCGATCGCGTCGCCTCGGCGCCGGCCAGTGCGGCGTCGGCCGAGCGGCGCAAGGCGGTCGCCTCGTCCAGTCGTTGGCGCGGCACCACGCCCTCGGCGAACAGGCGCTGCATCCGTCCTTCGGTCACGCGCGCGAGATCGGCCTGCGCGCGCGCCGCGCCGACGCCGGCTTCGGCTTGCGCCAGTTCCTGCCGGCGCGCGCCTTCGTCCGCCTTCGCCTGCTGCGCTTCGGCGCCCTTGACCATGGCGTCGGCCTGCACGCGCTTGGCCTCGGCTTCGGGGCTCACGATCTCGGCCAGCAACCTGCCGGCTTTCACCCGCTGGCCTTCGACGACATGCCATTTCGCCAACCGGCCCGGGTACTTGGCGGCGATGTTGAGTTCCTGCAGTTCGACGCGTCCCTCGATCATCGGTTCGTCACGACAGCCGGACAGGGCCAACAGCAGCAGAAGCACATGACACGCTCTAGGACGCATCGGATTCGACCTCCGGACCTGGGCGGGAGAACACGCGTTCGACCTCGAGGCGGCGGCCTGCGGCGAGCATGAGCGCCGTCCAGGCCAGGGCGCTGTCGTAGCGCGCGGCCAGCCGGGCCAGGCGCGCCGTGGCCAATGCGTTTTCGGCATCGACGACGTCGACGCTGCGGCCGACGCCTTCGCGAAACGCGACTTTTTGCAGACGCAGGCTTTCCGAGGCCAACGTCTCCGTACGCACGGCCACATCGAGCCGTCGCCGCGCGTCGTCCTGGGCAAGGTAGCGCTCTTGCACCAGCAAGCGGATCCGATCCCCGGCCTCGCGCTGCAGCGCTTTTGCCTCGTCCCATTGGGCGCGCGCACCGGCCACCTTGGCCCGTCGCGCGCCACCGTCGAACAGCGGCATGGTGAGATTCACGCCGACGGTCCATTCCGGGATCAATTCCGGCAGTTGGTAGTTGTAGACCTCGTACCCGCCGACCACGGCGATCGTCGGCCAGTACTCCGCGCGCGCCGCGCGCACGCCTTGCTCGGCCTGCTCGGCGAGCGCTGCGAGTTGCTGCAACACCGGATGCGAGGCGAGCGCTGCGGTCTGCAGGTCCGTCTGCGCCTCGGGTGGCGGCGGTTCGGCCAGTGCGGTCACAGGTTCGACCTGCGGATCGACACCGAGCAGATTGGCCAGCCCGGCGCGGGCCAGCTGCAATGCATGGCGGCGCTGCTGCTGGGCCGCCTCCGCCTGCGCCAGGGCCACTTCGGCGCGCATGCGCTCCGCCGCGGCGATCTGGCCCTCGCCTTCGAGCGCGCGCGCATTGCGCAGATGTTCGCGCAGGCTCTCGACCATGCCGTCCTGCACGCTCGCGGCGCGCTCGGCGATGGTGACACCGTGATAGCGCGCCACCAGGTCGAGCACCAGGGCGTTGCGCGTGGCGTCCTGTTTTGCCTGCGCACTGCGTTGGCCCGCGGCGGTCGCCTGCCGGGCCGCATCGATACGGCCGCCGGTGAACACCGGCCAGGTCACGGTCGCCATCGCGAAGGCGAAGCGCTCGGGTTGCAGGACCGGGTTGGGCAGCGCAGGCAACTGCGGATCGATCAGGTGGATCAGATCGTTCAAAGGCCCCAGATCGATTTCGACGGGGTCGGAGAAGCGTCCGTAGACGCCGGATAGGCCGATGTGCGGATAGCGCAGGGCGCGAGCCGTGTCGTGCGCGGCATCGGCACCTGCGCGCTGCGCCGCACTAGCCTCGAAGCTGGGATTGCGTTCCAGGCGAGCCAAGGCTTCCTGGAAGCTTAATGGTGCAGCGCACAATGGATTCGCCCAGCCCAGCAACAGCATTGCCAGACCGCAACCAAAACGGCGTACAACACTGGAATGCCCAGGCAGACCGTACATCCATGCTCCCTGTCGACCGTGCCCCCGACCGCAGCCAGCTTAGCCGCGTTGGCCAAGAAATGGGAATACACGCTGGCATCGCCGTGCATTGATCATTCCTGCGGGCCGCGGAATCGCCGGAGCCCTTGTTTGGTCTGCTGATCACGAATCCAGAATTCTCGAAAAGGGACCTGGATCACGCCTGAGGGCTTCGACACTCGACAACAAGAAGAAGCCTTGTTCATAGTCGACAAAGGGGGGCGACTTGGAAATTTCGGTTCAAGGAGGACTCACATGCGCGGCCGAGCGTCACTCGCTACGTCCATCGCATTGCTCGCAATCGCCACAGCACCGGCCTTCGGCGCGAATCCGGAAGGCGCGGAGGTCCGCGCAAGCCTCCGGGCGGAAATCGAAGCGCTCAAAAGCCGGCTGGCCGCGCTCGAGGCGCGGCTGGAAGCATCAGAATCGGTCACGACCGCCGCACCTGTCACCGCAGCCACTCCGATCGAACCGGCGCAGCCCTCCACCACCGCGCTGGCCCCGGTTGCGCCCAACGCACGCCCCGATACCGAAATCGAGATCTACGGCTACGCCCAGATCGATGCGATCCAGGATTTCGGACGGATGCACCCTGGCTGGGAGGACAGCCTGCGGCCGACGCGCATCCCGACCGTCGACGGTCGGTACGGCGGCGACGGCAAGTACATCGCCAGCGTGCGCCAGAGTCGCCTGGGCATCCAGGCGACGCGGCCGATCGGAAACCGCGATCTCCACGTCAAGCTCGAGGCCGACCTGTACGGCGTCGGTGCCGACGAGGGAAAAACCACCCTGCATCTGCGCCATGCCTACGGCCAGTACGGCCAATGGCTGGCAGGACAGACCAACAGCCTGTTCATGGACGGGGATGTGTTCCCCAACACCATCGACTACTGGGGGCCGAACGGCATGGCGTATCTGCGTACCGCACAGATCCGCTGGACGCCGCTCAGCGGCCCCAACAGTTTTTCCGTTGCCATCGAAGACACTGGCGATGACATCGACACCGGCCGCTTCGGCCGCGAGTTCCCCGCCTTCGGCGCCGCCGCCGAAGGCCACGACGACTGGCCCGATCTGACCGCCCAGTTCCGGATGGACCGCGATTGGGGACACTTCCAGGCGGCGGGCATCCTGCGCAAGGTCGGCTTCGACACGGCCGGCACCGTAGACAACGCCCCCAAAGGCGACGACATCGGCTGGGGACTCAATCTCTCCACCAATCTCCGCTTCGGAGGCAAGGACCGCCTGATCCTGTCGGTGCTCGGCGGCAAGGGCATTGCCAGCTACATGAACGACGGCGGCAACGACCTGATCCCGGACGACAGCGCGCCGGGACGGATCCCGGACGCGGTCGCCATGCCGCTGTGGGCCGCCGTCCTCTATTACGATCACTGGTGGAACAACCGCTGGAGCTCGTCCGCGGGATACAGCTTTACCCAGGTCGACAACAGCAACAACCAGAACGCAGATGCCTTCAAGAAAGGCGAGTACGCATCGGTCAACCTGTTGCACTATCCGACCGACAGCCTGCTGGTCGGCGCGGAATTCCTGTGGGGACGGCGTACCGACAACGGCGGCGCCTCAGGAACCGACAGCCGGTTGCAGGTCAGCGTCAAGTACGACTTTTCGAGCAAGGACTGAGCCGTTCGTCGTCGACATGACCGCACAGTGCAAGTCGTGTCGCCACGCATCGATTCCTCGCCGCGATTCGCGCACGCCAGACAGGAGTACTCCATGAGCGCACGATCCGATCGGTTACCGTCACGGCACCTCGGTTTTGCATTCGCCATCCTGTGCGCGGCGATCGCCTGCATGCTGGCGGCCATCGCGCCGGCGCAGGCACGCGGCGAGATCGTTTCCGACGCGCAGATCAAGGCCGCGGTCGACAAGGCCTACGCTGCGACCAAAGGCATCACGGCAGGCAAGGATGCCGACTATATCCCGGCACTGGCAGAAGTGCCGCCGGACCTGTTCGGCATCGCCGTCGTCACCGTCGACGGCCGCATCTACACCGTCGGCGACACCGATCATCCGTTCGCCATCGAGTCCGCCTCCAAGCCGTTTGCCGCTTCCTGGGTCATCGAGCAGAAAGGCGAGCAGTGGGTCGAGGACACCATCGGCGTCAACCAGACCGGCCTGCCCTTCAACTCGATCATCGCGCTCGAATCGCACGCCCAGGCCACGCCGGCGATGAACCCGCTGGTGAACGCCGGCGCCATCGCCATCGTCAGCTGGATCGAACCGGCCGAGCCCAAGGCGCGCTGGCAGACGATCCAGCAGCTCATGAACGACTATGCCGGTCGCGCGCTCGACGTCGACCTGACCGTCTACCGGTCGGAGGCAGGCAGCAGCGAGCACAACCGGGCGATCTCGCACCTGCTCAAGGGTTACGGCACGCTCAACGGCGACCCGGAAGTCGCGCTCGACCTCTATACCCGGCAATGCTCGATCCACGTCACCGCCCAGGATCTGGCGACCATGGGCGCCACCCTAGCCAACGGCGGCACCCATCCGATCACCGGCAAGAAGATCGTCAGTCCGGCTGCCGCCGAAAAGACCCTGGCGATCATGTCCACCACCGGCCTGTACGAGACCAGCGGCACCTGGACCTGGAACGTCGGCCTGCCGGCCAAGTCTGGCGTCGGCGGCGGCATCGTCGCGGTCGCCCCGGGGCGGTTCGCGATCGCGACCTTTGCGCCGCCTCTGGACGCCGCCGGCAACTCGGTCAAGGGCCAGAAGGCGATCGAACTGATCGTCCACGACCTGATCGGCAGCGGCATGTTCGATACCGGCCGATAGCCCGCCTTTTCCTTCGCCAGACACCGCCGTCCATTTCACTCGATGTGAGGATCGCCATGAAGCACAGAGCGCCGTTCGACCTGCTGTTCGACGAGTTCAACGAGCCGATCCCGGACAGCCATTTCCCGCAATACGGCATGTCCGCACGCGCCGCCAAGGCGACGGTCAACAGCGAATCCTGGTCCGACTGCCAACCGGTGATGAACCTGTCGTCGTTCGTGACCACGTTCACCGAGCCGGAAGCGCTGGAGATCGCCCACCAGCATTTCCTCAAGAACTACATCGACCACGACATGTATCCGCAGATGTTCGAAATGGAAGGGCGGATGGTGCGCTGGCTGCACCAACTGTGGAACGGCCCGAAGAACGTGGACCCCTACGGCACGGCGACGGTGGGCTCCTCCGAGGCATGCATGCTGGCCGGGCTCGCGCACAAGTGGAACTGGCGCCAGGCGCGCGAGGCCGCCGGCAAGGACGGCAGCCGGCCCAACATGGTCACCGGCGGCAACGTGCAGATCGTCTGGAAGAAGTTCCTGCGCTACTTCGACGTCGAACCGCGCATCGCGCCGCTCAAGCCCGGCAACTACCGCCTCACCACCGAGCACCTGGACCGGCTCGTCGACGAGAACACCATCGCCGTCGTGGCGATCGCCGGCCAGACCTTCACCGGCGAGGACGACGACATCCAGGAGATCCACGACTGGCTCGACGCCTACGAGCGGAAAACCGGCATCAGCATTCCGATGCACATCGACGGCGCCTCCGGCGGCTTCGTCAATCCGTTCCTGTATCCGGAGTACGTGTGGGATTTCCGCCTGCCGCGGGTGCAGTCGATCAACGCTTCCGGCCACAAGTTCGGCCTGGTGCCGCCCGGGCTGGGCTGGATCATCTTCCGGGAGCGGAAGATCTTCAACGAAGACCTGATGTTCTACGTCAACTATCTCGGCGGCGAGATGCCGACCGCCACCCTGAACTTCAGCCGCAACGCGTTCCAGATCGCCTATCAGTACTACGCTTTCCTGCGCCTGGGCTTCGACGGCTATCGCATGGTGATGCGGCACACCGTCGACAACGCCGAATTCCTGCGCAAGCGCCTGGTCGACAGCGGCTATTTCGAGATCATGAACAAGACCCAGCGCATCCCGGTGGTGGCGCTGACGCTGAAGTCGGAGTTCACCAACTTCAACGAGTTCGACGTCTCGGCGAGAGTGCGTGAGCGCGGCTGGGTGTTGTCGGCCTATTCGATGCCTCCGGATGCGCAGACGGTCAACAGCCTGCGCGTGGTGGTACGGCCACATCTGAACCACAACGTCATCGATGAACTCGCAGACGACATCATCCATGCCTGCCAATGGCTGCATCAGCACGGCGGCACCGCGACAGCCCCGGTGCTCCACGATCCGCACAAGGTTGCCGTCAGCAAGTGCTGAAGGGCGGCACTTTCGGTTCGGCATGCGTGGCAAATCTGGCTCGAATGCGGGGAAGGTCAAATGAAGCAGAGGCAGTTTCACCGGTCTGTACGCGGCGGCGCATGGCTTGCCATTCTGATGGCCGCACTGTGCATTGTTGCAGTTGTAGCCATGCCGGCGGGCGCCCAGGCGAGCGGAGGTGCCGGAGCAGGCGTCGAGCAACTGGCCACCAGTGCGGAACCGGCAGCAGGCAATGTGCTCGAGCTTTTCAAGCCGGTAATGGAGACGGGGTTGCATGGTTTCTTCGAACTACTCGGAAGCCAGCCCATCGTTTTTCTCCTGTTGGCGCTGGCGATCGGCTACCCGCTCGGCGCGGCCTCGGTTGCGGGAATTTCCCTGGGTTCGACGGCCGGGACGCTGGTGAGCGGCGTGATCCTGTCGATCATCGCCAAGCTGGCTTTCGATATTTCGTACGACATCCCCACGATCGTCTCGTCGATCTTCCTGCTGTTGTTCATGTATGCGCTCGGATTGCGGGTCGGCCCGCAATTCTTCTCCGGGCTCAGATCCGGCGGCAAAGCGTTCATCGTGATCGGCGTGATCGTCTGGGCGCTCAACTGGATCATCTGTGTCGGCGGCGCGAAGCTCGTCGGGATGGAGCCCGGTTACGCGGCGGGCATGATTTCGGGCAGCTACACGATCACCGCGGTGATGGGTGTTGCCCAGGGCGCGGTCCAGAGCGGTGCGGTGCAGCTTCCCGAGGGCCTCTCGGCTGCGCAGGTCGGCGCGAACATCGCGACCGGATACGCGATCAGCTACATCCTTTCGAGCATCGGGATCATTCTGGTCATCCGCTACCTGCCGAAGCTTTTCGGCCGCGATCCGGTGGCGGACGCCAAGGTCGCCGAGCAGGAATTCAGCCACGGCGCGACCCATCCGGTGCCCGGCGCACCGGATTCGCTGGTGCTGGGCTTCTCCCCTTACGATCTTCGCGCCTATCGCGTCGAGCATGAGGAACTGATCGGCAAGACCGTTCTCGACATGTTCAAGCAGCATCCCTACGCGCCGATCCTGAGAGTCGTGCGGGATGGCAAGATCCTCGACCAGGCTGACGATACGGAGATCCGCAAGGGCGACATCGTTACCCTTCGCACGAAGGTCCATGAATTGATCCTCGAGGAGGGTGAGAAAATCGGACCGGAAGTGGATGACGAGCTTGCCCGGAACATTCCTCTCGAAACTGCCGATATCCGCGTTGGCTCGCATGAGATCGCAGGCAAGACGCTCGACGAACTGGGTCGAACGATCGGTTTCGGCGTCCAGCTGACGGCGATGTTCCGCGGCGGGCAGGAAATCCCGATCGGCCCCAATACCGATGTCAGATTTGGAGACGTGGCTCGACTGACGGGACCGGATGTGTCCATTCAGCGGATTGCG
This sequence comes from Luteimonas salinilitoris, assembly GCF_041300785.1. Taxonomy (NCBI): domain Bacteria; kingdom Pseudomonadati; phylum Pseudomonadota; class Gammaproteobacteria; order Lysobacterales; family Lysobacteraceae; genus Luteimonas; species Luteimonas salinilitoris. The sequence goes on along the minus strand of NZ_JBFWIB010000005.1, from coordinate 61,901 downwards.
AAGGCACTGGGTGGCCGGCCGATCCTGGATTCGACCGTGACCGAGGTCACCTACATGGCAATCGCCATGCTGGCCGGATATCTCGTCGGCATTCTCAGCATCACCGTAGCGGGCATTCCGCTCGCATTGGGCACCTCGGCCGGCTGCATGCTGGCGGGCATCTTCGTCAGCTACTTCCGCAGCCGAAACCCGGAGTTCGGCGGTCCGGTCAGTGAGGGGGCACGCAGCTTCCTGCAGGACATCGGCCTGAACATGTTCGTTGCCGTACTCGCGGCCAACGTAGGCCCGAAGGTGATCGATTCCTTTCAGGGAACCACCGTGGCCTGGGTCGCATTGATCGGAACGACGGCGGCTCTGTTGCCCGTTGTCGTGGCCTACTTCGTGGGCCTGAAGATGTTCGGCCTGAACTCGGTCATCTGCGACGGTGCCTGCGCGGGCGCGCGGAACGCCACGCCGGGGCTCAATGCCATCGCCGACCAATCGAAGAGTTCGGTCGCTGCCGTGCCATTCCCGGTGACCTATGCGCTCACGACGGTGTTGGCCCTCATTGGCGGTTATGTGGCAATGATCCTGTCGTGAGCTGCAGGGGTAGAGACGAGACGACGCCCGGATTGGAGGCTTCATTCCGATTTGCCACCACCCCGTGAGAAACGGAAACTTTTCTGCAGTTGACAGGACTGCCGGCTAGCAGGATGCTGGCATTTCAGGGCGATCTTCCGAGGTCGCCTGCTTGGCAGGGAAGTCAGCATGGCACGGGGGGGTGCGACGCTGGCGGCAGTCGATGCCGTGGCGTCAGGGGATTCGCGACCGGCTTCGCAGCCCGATCTGGCGCTGCGCGGGCTGGTATTGCTCGCGCAGTTCCATGGCGTGGCGGCCGATGCCGGGCAGCTGGCCCATGAGCTCGGCCGCGCCGACCAGCCGTTCGACGAGACCACGTTGCTGCTCGCCGCCAAGCGGCTGGGCCTCAAGGCCAAGGTGGTTGCCCAGCCGGCCGCGCGCATCGGCATGGCCAGCCTGCCGGCGCTGGCGCTGGTGCCGGAGGGCGAGCCTTTCATCGTCGCTCGCCGCAACGACGACAAGATCCTGATCCACGACCTGGTCGAGAAACGGCCGCGGGCGATCTCGTTCGAGGAATTCGAGTCCCGCTACGCAGGCCGGTTGCTGCAGTTGGCCTCGCGCGCGTCGGTGCTCGGGGAACTGGCGCGATTCGATTTCAGCTGGTTCATTCCCGCGGTGGTCAAGTACCGCAAGCTGCTGCTCGAAGTCTTCATCGTCTCGTTCTTCATCCAGATGTTCGCGTTGGTCACGCCGCTGTTCTACCAGGTGGTGATGGACAAGGTGCTGGTGCACCAGAGCATCACCACGCTGGAGGTGATCGCGATCGGACTGGTCTCGATCGCGGCATTCGACGTCGTGCTGTCGGGGCTGCGCACCTACGTGTTCTCCCACACCACCAGCAAGATCGACGTCGAGCTGGGCGCCCGCCTGTTCCGGCACGTGCTGGCGCTGCCGCTGGCGTATTTCGAGTCGCGGCGCGTGGGCGACACCATCGCCCGCGTGCGCGAGCTGGAGAACATCCGCACGTTCCTCACCGGCCAGGCATTGACCTCGGTGCTGGACCTGCTGTTCACCGGGGTGTTCCTGGCGGTGATGTTCTGGTACAGCGGCTGGCTGACGCTGATCGTGGTGCTGTCGCTACCGGTCTACGCGATGATCTCGGCCGGTATCACCCCGGTGTTGCGCAAACGCCTCAACGAGAAATTCGCCCGCGGTGCCGACAACCAGTCCTTCCTGGTCGAGAGCATCAGCGGCATCGGCACCATCAAGGCCACGGCCGTCGATCCCCGCGTCATCCGCACCTGGGACAACCAGCTGGCCGGCTACGTCGGCGCCAGCTTCGGCGTCACCCGGGTGGCCACGCTCGGCCAGCAGAGCGTGCAGCTGGTGCAGAAGCTGGTCAGCATCGGCATCCTGTTCTGGGGCGCCAAGCTGGTGATCGAGGGCAAGCTGTCGATCGGCCAGCTGATCGCGTTCAACATGCTGTCCGGCCAGGTGGCCGCGCCGATCGTGCGCCTGGCGCAGCTGTGGCAGGACTTCCAGCAGGTCGGCATCTCGGTCGAGCGGCTGGGCGACATCCTCAATACCCGTACCGAGCTGCCGGGCAGCCGCATGGCGCTGCCGCAGATTCATGGCCGGGTGACGTTCGAGCAGGTTTCGTTCCGTTACCGTCCCGACACCGCCGAAGTGCTCAGCGGGATCGAGCTGGACATCCAGCCGGGCGAGGTCATCGGCATCGTCGGCCGCTCCGGCTCAGGCAAGAGCACGCTGACCAAGCTGGTGCAGCGGTTGTACGTTCCCGAGCGTGGCCGCGTCCTGATCGACGGGCACGACCTGGCGCTGGCCGATCCGGCCTGGCTACGCCGCCAGTTGGGCGTGGTGCTGCAGGAAAACTTCCTGTTCAACCGCAGTGTGCGCGAGAACATCGCCCTGGCCGACCCGGGCATGCCGCTGGAGCGGGTGATCCGGGCCGCCAAGCTGGCCGGCGCCCACGACTTCATCGTCGAGCTGCCGGAAGGCTACGACACCAGCGTCGGCGAGCACGGCACCGGCCTCTCGGGCGGGCAGCGCCAGCGCATCGCCATCGCCCGGGCACTGATCACCGACCCGCGCATCCTGATTTTCGACGAGGCGACCAGCGCACTCGACTACGAGTCCGAGCATGCGGTGATGGCCAACATGCACGCGATCTGCAAGGGCCGCACCGTGCTGATCATCGCCCACCGGCTGTCGACGGTGCGCCGGGCCAACCGCATCGTCGTGGTCGAGAAGGGCCGGATCGTCGAAACCGGCTCCCATGCCGAACTGGTCGACCGGCCCGAAGGCCACTACGCCCGTTTGCACCGACTCCAGCAGGGCTCCGAATGAACGCCTATGGCCTCGGATCGTCATTCCCGCGAAGGCGGGAATCCAAAGGTTTGATGGCGCCGCTCCCGGTGGTGCATCCAGGAGCAGCGTCATGACCCACGTCCTGGCGGCCCTTCGCGACTTCCTGGCGCGCTATGCGGCAGTCTTCAAGTCGGCCTGGGTGGTACGCAAGGAACTCGAGCCGCCCGAACGCAGCCGCGACGAGCTGGCCTTCCTGCCGGCGCACCTGGAGCTCACCGACACGCCGGTGTCGCCGCTGCCGCGCTGGACGATGCGGATCATCATCGGTTTCTTCTGCGTCGCCCTGCTCTGGGCCTGCGTCGGCAAGCTCGACATCGTAGCCGTGGCGCCGGGCAAGACCGTGGTCAGTTCCCGCACCAAGGTCGTGCAACCGGCGGAAACCGCCGTGGTGCGCCGTATCCTGGTGCGAGACGGCGAGACGGTGAAGCAGGGCCAACTGCTGATCGAGCTGGACGCCACCGCCACCGGCGCCGAGCATGAGCAGGCCGGCGAGGCGCTGGTCAATGCCCGCTTGACCGAACTCCGCCTGATGGCCCTGGCCGAAGCGCTCGAATCGGGCCGCACGCCCATCCTGCCGATGGATGCCAACCTACCCGAGGCGCGGACCGCGGCCGAGCAGCAACTGACCGCCAGCCAGTTCGACACCTTCCAGGCCAGGCGTCAGGCCCTGACGGCTGCGATCGCCCAGCGCCAGGCCGAGCTGCAGACCGTCCAGGGCATGATTCGCCCGCTACAGGAGTCCGCCCAAATCGCCACGACTCGCGCCGAGGATTACGCCAGGTTGGTCGAAGGCAAGTACGTCGGCCGCCACGACTACCTGCTACGCGAGCAGGAGCGCATCGCCGCCGAACGTGACCTGGCCGCGCAACGCAGCCGATTGCAGGAAGTGCGCTCGGCCCTCAGCGCCGCACAGGAAGAACTACGCGTGCTGGTTACCGACACCCGCCAACAAACCCTGGACGGCCTGCGTGAGGCCCGCGAGCAGATTGCCCAGCTGGCCCCGGAGGTCAGCAAGACCGGCCAGCGCGACCGGCAGATGGAACTGCGCGCCCCGGTCGACGGCACCGTGCAGCAGCTGGCCGTGCACACGATTGGCGGCGTGGTGACCCCGGCCCAGGCGCTGCTGGCCGTGGTGCCGAGCGAGGAATCACTGGAAGTCGAAGCCACCGTGCTCAACAAGGACATCGGCTTCGTGAAGCCGGGCCAGTCGGTGACGGTCAAGGTCGAAAGCTTTCCCTACACCCGCTATGGCTACCTGACCGGCATTGTCGAAAGCGTGTCGCACGACGCCGCCCAGGACGAAAACCTGGGACTGGTATTCCCGGCGCGGGTGAAGCTGGACGGCGCGACGCTGGCCATAGATGGGGTGGAGGTACGTTTGACATCGGGAATGAACTTGAGTGCAGAGATAAAGACTGGCAAGCGCCGGATAATAGATTACCTGATGAGCCCATTAAAAAAGGCCGGTGCCGAATCACTGCGAGAAAGATAGATTCTTTCGGTAGCGGGTTCGTTCGGGTGGAACGTGAAATGCAAAAACCAATAACCGGAATAATTATAAGTGGCGCACTTATGCTTGGATGCAACTCTTATGAAAAGAATATATTTCGCGCCGAATTCAGCAGCAATTCGAGCATTGAGGGGTCGTTCAAAGTTCGCGAACGCGATCTATATTCGGTCTCGATCGAAAATGATGTGAGTGGCCCGATCAGAGAAAACAGAGAAAAGGCGTGGAACTACTTAAACTACTCAAGTTCAAAAGAGACGCTCGCTGCGCACGTCCTTATTCAAAGGATGGATAAAAAGCAAGATGCGCTGGTGATGGGGAGGTTCGTTATAAATCCAAAAATTACTTCATGGTCAAACGAGAAACTCTATATCGAGCTGGCTCAAGTCGAGCTTCTCAAGGGAAAGTACAGGCTCCGCATATATGCGTCAGGAAAAAATCTAGATCACGATAGCTTTAGCAGCAGTATCGTTGTGGAGCACGCTTACACCGGAAAATAAGGAGATGGGTCGTGCCTACATTTACAATAAACAGAGACATCGGGCGCCAAATCATGCCGTGAAAAAAGCCGAATAGGTGCGTGCACTATGGAACTAAACTCAGTTTTATCCGCTACAAGCTTCTCCGCATCTGAGAACAAGGAAGCGAAAGAATGAAGATAATAGCGATAGTGTTGGCGTCTTTATTTTTTGCGCTCTTACTGTATTCAAAATCATCTACGCACAACGGAAAAAATCTCGAACGCAATTATGAGTACAGCATTGCTACGGTGGAAGAAAGGCCAGTGCCAAAGCAGGTCATCTTTCTATTATGGAGAGATGTTGCAATACGAGGCTGTGACGAAGCGATAGAGCGATTCAACATCACGCCAAAAGAGTGCAGAATGAAGATCAACGACAAGAGCAATTCGTGCGCCGCATTGGCAGGCGAGAAAATTCCGGATGTCATTGGCGACAAAGAACTGAATAGACGCATCGGGAAACAATATCTACATTGCGTTACACCATACTACTTTTGCAACGGATTCGAAGTAACGAACGAAGAGGAAGCAAAGCAGAAATGTAGCTAAGCCGGTACTCCGTTAACTGTTATTTCGTCTAAAAATTAATTCTTAAATGATGACCAATCACATCAGCCTGTGCGTTATCAAGAAAGGCCCTGCATTACTCCTGGCTGCTACTAATATTATTCAGTTTTATTCTATTTCAATGTTGGGGTCAGTTGCCACTGATAGCGATATTCGCATGACAGAAAAAGTCGAGAAGGTTGAGGCCGTATTCGTCAGACGGATTGGGCCTGACGCAATCTATGAGTTTGAGGTCCAGGATACTAGACGTACCTACCGATGTGGATTCTGCCCATTTAACTTCAGTCGGGTTAATCCTGGCGACAAGGTAACCATAACGGCTATTTCCGGGCGTATCACTTCAATAGGTCTTAGTGATGGTGAAGTGCTAAGTAAAAGTAGCTCACGTCAGGCGAAGAGGGCCTGGGAGCTTCGGGTATTCGTACTGATGGCCACTATTTCTGTGTTGTTTCTATACGCAAAACGTATACAAAAAGGGAGCTAGTCATGTCGTCATTATTGCCGGATTGGTTGAAATATAATGTTTCTACAGGACAGGTGAAGGTTACTGTTAAATCGGGTTCTCCCGGCGTAACAGGAACTGTTTCGGTGGCCCCAGACGGCACGGTAAGCGTGACCGGTGGCGGAGCTACGACAAGCGGCTTTCAGGCCAAGGCGTCAGGAGACGTGCAGGTCAGTCCAGATGGGACCTCGTTCACTGCAAACGAGGTGACGTTGCAAGTACCGGGGCCTGGCGGCACATCGGTAGGCATCAAGATGACTCCTGGGGGTTTCGTTCCCCACCCTACTGACCCGTCAGCTCCGCCGGTACCGTCTGCTCATATAAAGGCGACGATTGGAGCAAAGAACTTTGAGTTTGATGTTCCACTCGTGGACGGCCTCACGATGGACGATCTTTTTGATCGAGAACTCGATGGATGGTTGTCGAGCGGTTTGCTCGGCGATGCATATACAAAACTCAGGCACCGGAGTAGAGATCTTGATCGACAACTTGAAGAGGCCGAGAAAGGAATCAATAATGACAACACCTATCGTATCGTTCGCTACGATCCGCTAGCACTTGATCTAAACGGTGATGGTTTAGTCGGAACAAGAGCCGAGAGCGATTGGTCTGGCGCCCTATTTGACCACGACGGGGATGGCATTCGAACCGCCACCGGTTGGATCAGTTCGGAGGATGGGTTGCTGGTGCGTGACCTCGACGGTAATGGCAGGATCGATACCGGACTTGAACTGTTCGGCGACGAAACCATGCTGTCTGATGGCAGCAATGCGACAGATGGCTTTCAGGCCTTGGCTAGCATGGATTCAAATGGTGACGGCGTGGTTGACGGCAACGACGATGACTTCGCATCGATCAAAGTCTGGCGGGATAGCAACGGCAATGGCGTGACCGACGATGGCGAGCTGCTGTCTCTGCAAGATTTGGACATCGTCAGGTTCCAGACTTCCTACAGTGAAACGCCTGACGTATCAGTCGAGGGTGGTAATTCAGTCGGTATTGGAGTGTTTACGATGCGTTCCGCGGACGGCTCGCTGTCCGATGGCGTCATGCAGGACTTCAACTTCGATAACGACAGCTTGCATAGTATATATTCCGAGCGAATTCCAGTGCCTGATTCGATAAAAGCGCTTGCAAATATACAAGGGCTAGGCATGCTCAGAGATCTACACGAGGCGGCCACCCTTTCACCGATGCTGGAGCAATCGCTACGTGCCTTCTCTGGAGCCAGCAGTCGTGATAACCAGCGAGCCGAGCTTGATAATTTACTCATCGAGTGGGCTAAGACAAGCCCGTACTACACTGAAGGACATATTGATTTGCACGTGGGTGGTCGAGTTCAGGATCCGAACTCGACCAATATAGTTCGCTTGCGTCCGAACGAAGTGTTGACATGGCCTGATCCGACCAGACTTGACGCTCAAATCACGCACAAAGTGAGAACAGTTGAGGCGATCTTAGGATATGAGCCAATCACCGATCTTTGGTGGGGCAATGATACCGTGCAGCAATATGTAAATGTCTACGATACTTTTTTTGAAGCGGCTTACGCTTCGCTAAGCGTGCAAACACGGCTACAGAGTTACGTTGATCTAATTGATGTTGATTGGTCGGCCACGAAGGGACAGTTGGTATTCAATTTTAGCGAGTTAATGGGTGCATTTGAGAATAAGTTTAGCTCTGACCCGCTAGATGCAATCATAGATCTTGGAGAATTATTTAAATTTCGCAACGAGCTTTTTTCTTCTAGCCCATGGGCTGCAGGCGAAAGCTTGCTGCGGAGCTGGTTGCTTGATTACGAAAGCGATCCGGATTTGCAGGCCGCACTTTCTGATGTGAATTTATTGCTTAGCAATAATGACAGTGGCACGTTGGTTGCGAATGGATCTGCTCAGGTGGATTTGATATTCGGGCGGGATCAAGTTGCTGGCTTAGGTGAAACTCTGAATGGTGCTCAAGGAGATGATGTTATCTTTGGCGGTGGTGGGGCTGACAAGCTCAACGGAGCCGACGGGGACGACACTCTGCTTGGCGGAGCAGGGTCCGATAGCCTCAATGGCGGTCAAGGCGACGACATAATATTTGGCGATGCCGATAACGACTCTCTAGTAGGGAGCGATGGAAACGACATACTGAATGGTGGAGATGGAAGCGACTCGCTGCAGGGAGGAAATGGAGATGATCGTCTGGAAGGCGGCGAAGGCAATGATTATTTGTCCGGTGGCGAAGGAAACGATGTTTATGCATTTGGGCTTGGTTCCGGACACGACACTATTAATAACTACGATAGCAGTTCGGGAAATGTAGATGCTTTGGACATTGGCCTTGGCCTCGATCCTTCGGATTTGAAGGTCTGGCGCAGCGGAGATGATTTGAGCCTCCAGATTCGTGGAACAGATGATCGAATCGATGTCCAATATTACTTCCGGCAAGATGGCGCAAGTGTTTATTCGCTGGACCTGATTCGATTCATGGACGGTACAGTCTGGACGGTGGAGATGGTCAAGGCGCTCGTCCTGAATTCAGAAGACAACGATGACATTTACGGTTATCAGACCGACGACATCATCACAGGTAATGCGGACAACAACTGGTTAGTCGGGCGTGGTGGAAACGACACATTATCCGGAGGGGCTGGTTCCGACAGCTTGAGTGGTGACGATGGTGACGATGTTTTGTCAGGCGATGACGGTAATGATTCTCTCTCAGGTGGTGCCGGCAATGACATCCTGAATGGCGGGGCCGATAACGACCGAATTGAAGGGGGCTCTGGCAACGATCGCATCGATGGGGGTAGCGGGAATGATGATCTAATAGGTGGCTCCGGCAACGACGTCTATGTGTTTGGAAATGGGTCAGGCCAAGACTACATTCGGAACTATGACTCCGATGTCGGCAGGCTTGATGTGCTGGAATTTACTTCTGATGTTGCACCGGAGAACATCGAAGCATGGCGCGGCAATGACGATCTGTTTCTGAGAATCCAGGGCACGGAAGACCAAGTCAGGATTGCATCCTATTTTTCGAATGACGCCACCGGGCCTCATCGGCTCGACGAGATTCGCTTCTCGAATGGCACTGTTTGGGATGTGAATGCGGTCAAGGCCATGGTCCAGATCGCCACCGATGGCGATGATGTCCTGCAGGGATTCGCCGGCAACGACACGATTTCCGGTGGCTTGGGCAGCGACACGCTGAGTGGTGCCGCTGGCGACGATGTCCTGGATGGTGGCGCAGGCGACGATACCCTCAATGGTGATGCCGGGAACGATACGCTTACCGGCGGCGAGGGGAGCGACACGCTCTTCGGCGGTGATGGAAATGACGAGCTTTCTGGTGGTGTAGGCATTGATGCTCTACATGGTGGGTTCGGAGACGATGTTCTGGACGGTGGCGATGACGGCGACTGGCTGGCCGGGGCTCAAGGCAGTGACATCATTCGTGGCGGCAGCGGTGATGACATGATCTTGGGTGGGGACGGCGCCGATCATATAACCGGTGGACTGGGCGATGACCAGCTTGAAGGCAACGAGGGTGACGACAGCTATTACTTCAGCCGAGGCGATGGCAAGGACACGATCAGCGATCGTGATGGTCACTCGACTATCTACGTATCTGATCTGACAACCACTGAGGCTTACTTCCGGCGCGACGGAGCCAATCTGGTCATCCGCTTTGCGTCAAGCCCGAATGACGAGATTCAACTTACGGGCTTCTTCGATCCATTGACCGGACTGGCGAACTCGGGCCTGCGCATCGATCCCGGGAACGGCCTGCCTTGGGATATCACGCCGGTCGGCTTGGATGCCGAGGTTCTCAAGGGAACGACGGCCGACGACGTCATCTATGGCAACTCATTGAATAACGCCATAGGTGGGTTAACGGGAAACGACACGATTCATGCCGAAGGCGGTGATGACATCGTCAACGGTGGTCAAGGCATTGACCGCCTATACGGTGGAGACGGTGCGGATCAGTTGCTGGGTGGGGATGGCGACGACGTGCTCTTCGGCGGTACGGGCAACGATGTGCTGACCGGCGAGGTTGGCAACGACCAGCTCGATGGCGGCGCAGGCCAGGATCAGCTCGCCGGCGGTGCCGGCAACGACATTTATGTCGTCGATGACATACTGGACGAAGTGGTCGAACTGGCGAATGAGGGTGCCGATCTCATTCGTAGTGAAGTCAGCTACGCGCTACCACAGCATGTCGAAACCCTGGAACTTGTCGGGTCGGCCAATATCGATGCCGCCGGCAACTCGGATGCCAATGAGTTGCTTGGCAACGGCGGGAACAACCGGCTGGAAGGCCTGGGGGGCGACGACGTGCTGCGCGGCCGGGCCGGCAACGATACGCTGCTGGGCGGCGCCGGCAATGATCTGCTGGATGGCGGCTCGGGTGTGGACCACCTCAGCGGTGGCGCGGGCGACGATACCTACATCGTCGACAGTACGCAGGACGTCGCGGTTGAACTGGCGGGCGAAGGCAGCGACATCGTCCAGGCGCATAGCAACTACACGCTCTCGGCGAATATCGAGAAGCTGGTCCTCGTTGAAGGCAGCGGCGCCTACCAAGGCGTCGGCAATGCCGGTGCCAACATCATCATCGGCAATACCAGCAACAACCGCCTGGACGGTGCGGCAGGTGCGGACACGATGACAGGTGGCCTGGGCGATGACACCTATATGGTGGACAACGCAGGTGATGCAGTCGTCGAAAATGCAGGTGAAGGCAGCGATACGGTCGAATCGAGCATTGACTATGTGCTCGGGGCGACGCTAGAGAACCTCACTCTGCTGGGTACGGGCAATCTGCAAGGCACCGGAAACGGCCAGAACAACATCCTGATCGGCAATGCCGGGAACAACCGGCTGGATGGTGGTGCGGGCGGTGACCGGATGCATGGCGGAGCGGGCGATGATTATTTCATCGTCGACTCGATCGACGACTGGGTCTACGAAAGTTCAGGCGAAGGCGTCGATACGACCGAGCGCAGTTTCGAGACCAATCTCGTGCTCTCGGACAATGTCGAGAACCTGATCATTGCGGAAGGCGTCACCACCGGCAATGGCAATGGGCTGGACAATGTCATTACCGGCAACTCGGGGAGCAATACCCTCGGCGGTTGGGGCGGTGACGACGAGCTGCATGGCCTCGGCGGCAATGATTCGCTGTTCGGCGGAGTCGGCACTGACCGGCTCTTTGGCGGAGCCGGCAATGACTACCTGGACGGTGGTGAAGGCGTTGATCACCTGGAGGGCGGTGCCGGCGACGATACTTACATCGTCGATGCCAGCACCGACGGGGTCGTCGAAACGAGCGGCAATGGAGACGACAAGGTCCAGACCACAGCCTCCTTCACATTGACCGACAACGTGGAAACCTTGTTCCTGATGGGCAGCGGTGCCATCAACGGCACGGGCAACGGCCTGGACAACTACATGGCGGGCAATGGCGCCGCCAACATCATCAATGGCCAGGGCGGTAGCGATACGCTGGTCGGCGGCGGTGGCGACGACACGCTGATCGGCGGCACGGGCGACGACAAGTACGTCGTCAATGCCACCTCCGGCAGTGACGTCATCGACAATACCGACGGCGGTTTCGACGGCGTGTTCTTCACCAATGGGATCACGCGCGAGCGCTTGTCGTTCAGCCGTGATGGCGACGATTTGTTGGTCTCGGTCGATGACAACACGGTCCCGGCGGTCCGGGTGCTGAACCATTTCCTTGGCGGCAATGCCGCGATCGACTACGTCCAACCCGATGGTGGGTTCTATCTCACCACAGCCGAGATCAACCAGATCGTGGCCGGCGGGGGTACGGGTGGCGAGTACGACCAGGTCATCGAGGGCACTGCGTCGGGCGAGCAACTGGTCGGCAGCAGCGGCAAGGACCTGATCAAGGGCCTGGGCGGCGATGACCAGTTGTTCGGGATGGCCGGCAACGACACCCTGCAGGGCGGCGACGGCGACGACTACCTTGCCGGTGGCAACGGTAGCGGCAGCAACTCCGGAGCCGACCGCCTGGAAGGCGGTGCCGGCAACGACACGCTGGCCGGCGAGGACGGCGACGACACCCTGATCGGCGGTATCGGCAATGACAGCTACGTCTACGGTGGCGGCCAGGACACCATCGACAACACCGGTGGCGGCAATGACGGGGTGTTCTTCAACGGCGGCATCGACGTCTCTCGTCTGGGCTTCAGCCGCGATGGCGACGACCTGATGATCACCGTGGACGCCAACTCAGCCAGCACGGTTCGCGTCACCAACCATTTCCTGGGTGGGGATTCGGCCATCGATTATGTCCAGCCCGACGGCGGCTCGATGCTCGATACCGCCGCCATCAATGCCCTGGTAGATGATGGTCCTGGCGGCGGGGATCCGGGTGGCGGCGATGACGACGACTATTCGTCGGTCGTCGAAGGGACCGCGGCCGGCGAACAGTTGCTGGGCACGAACGATCGCGACTTGATCCGCGGCCTGGGCGGCGACGACACCATCTTCGGCTTCCAGGGCGACGACAAGCTCGAAGGTGGCGACGGCAACGACTACCTGTCCGGAGGCAACGGTTCGTTCAGTGGTTCGGGCAATGACATCCTGATCGGCGGTGCCGGGGCCGATACCCTGGTGGGCGAAGATGGCGATGACCGGCTGTTCGGTGGTGCCGGCGATGACACGTACTACTACGCATCGGGTTCGGGCAGTGATGTGATCGACAACACCGGCGGCGGCAACGACTGGATCTACCTCGACGGCATTGCCCGCGAGCGACTCGGCTTCCACCGCGATGGCGACGATCTGATCGTGCGGATCGACGGCGATGCCGGCGAGCAGATGCGCGTCCTGAAACACTTCCAGGGTGGCCAGCATGCGATCGCATTCGTCCAGCCGGGCGATGGAGGGTATGCGATTCCTGCCTCGCAGTTCGAGGATCTTCTGACCCCGATGTCCGCAGTCGGGATGGCGACAACCAGCGGCATGCGGAGCAGCGCGTCCGGCAGCGAACTCAACTACCTGTATGACGCGGCATTCTCGGCATTCTCGGTATTCGCGCGTGGGGAGCAGCGAAAAACTGCCTGGGATTCTGAAATGCGGCTGGATGGAAGAAGACTCGGTCGTTCGATGCTTGCCGATGGTCGATTCGGTCGCTTGCTCGATCAAAGAGCAGGCTCTGAACTAGGTGGGATCAAGAGCAAAGTCGAGCCATCTGTCGTAGATCAGCCGGATGAGCCCATGTCTAGCGAAGTTCAATTGCGGACGGCCGGTCTAAGGCTCGAAGCTCCGAGTGCCGGCCATTCGGACCAACGTGCTGAAATCCACCGGGAGGTGGGCCGGCTGATCGGTGCCATGTCCAACTCCCCGTCAGGAGCAGCGACGACAGGCGAAACCGAGACGTATCCTCACGATGCATTCGGTTACGGGTTGGCATGGGGCATGCATCGCCACGGCTTGGGAGCATGCGGAACGGAACGGCTACCGATCAGGGAGTTCTGAGCGCTCGGTAATGTCTGTCCCAAGGCCCGACCAAAATCGGGCCTTGGGATCGGACAAACCGGTTACCGATTGCTAGTCAGGAGCATCACCGTCGCGTGAGCCACAGAGCCGGACTTGACTGGACATGTGGGCTTCGGAGCAAGGAGCAGCGGAGCAAGCTCCGCTCTACGGGATAGCCGCCTATGTGGGTGGCGTGCCGATTGCAGCGGATCCGGCTTTCAGCGGCGCGGCTTAGCCGGGACGAACGGCGAGACCGGGTCGCTGGCTGGGAAGGTCTCTTCCAGCGCCTCGTCCTGGTTCTCGTTCTCGTGGCGCTTGCGCTCCTCCTGGTCCTCGGGCGCGTCCTGGGCGGGCTTGCCGGTGTCGGTACCGGTTCTGGCGCCGGCAGGCGCCTTGCGATCGTTGCGTTCGGTGTTCATGCGTGGTCCGCTCCGGAGCTGTTGCCGCCGCGATCCCGCCGGCTGGTAGTCGCCGTGGTGACGCGCGCCGTGCTCTTCATGGCACGGCCGCTCGTGTACCGACGATCCGATCGTCCCGGCCCCGGCGCGTCCGTTCGTCGGCATGGGCCGGCTTGCCTCCACGGGGCATGAGAGTTCTCCATGATAGGACCGATGTTCGCGCCGGGACCGTCACGATCAGGTCAAAGCCGCGCGCACCGTTCATGGTGCGTGCACCGTCGTCGGTTCCAGGTCGGGTCGAATCTGCCGGATACCGGGAATGTCCTGGCCTTGCCGGCACGGCGGATAATGGCGCCGATGCGCAAGATCCTCCACATCGACATGGACGCGTTCTACGCCTCGGTCGAGCAGCGCGACGATCCGGGGCTGCGTGGCAAGCCGGTGGTGGTGGCCTGGCGCGGCGCGCGCTCGGTGGTCTGCGCGGCCTCGTACGAGGCGCGCAGGTACGGCGTACGCTCGGCGATGCCGGCCGTGCGCGCCGAGCGCCTGTGCCCGGATGCGGTGTTCGTGCCGCCGGACTTCACCCGCTACAAGACGGCGTCGCGGCAGGTGCGCGAGATCTTCCTGCGCCATACCGACCTGGTCGAGCCGCTGTCGCTGGACGAGGCCTACCTGGACGTCACCGCGCCGAAACTGCCCGCGCCCAGTGCCACCGCCACCGCCGAGGCGATCCGCGCGCAGATCCGCGAGGAGACGGCGTTGACCGCCTCGGCCGGGGTGGCGCCGAACAAGTTCCTGGCCAAGATCGCCTCGGACTGGAACAAGCCCGACGGCGTGTTCGTGATCAAGCCGGCGCAGGTGGAGGCATTCCTGACGCCGTTGCCGGTGGGGCGGATTCCGGGCGTCGGCAAGGTGATGGAGAAGAAGCTGGCCGATCTCGGAATCGCCACCGTCGGCGACCTGCGCGGCTTCGCCGCCGCCGACCTCGAGCGGCGCTTCGGCAGCTTCGGTGCGCGCCTGTACCAGTGTGCGCGCGGGATTGACGAGCGCGCGGTGGAGCCGGACCAGCCGGTGCAGTCGATCTCCGCCGAGGACACCTTCGAACGCGACCTGCCGTTGGCCGAACTCGAGCCGGCGATCCGGCGTCTGGCGGAGAAGGCCTGGACCGCCGCGCGCAAGACCGAGCGCGTCGGCCGCACCGTGGTACTGAAGCTCAAGACCGCGCAGTTTCGCATCCTCACCCGCAGCCACACGCCGGATACGCCGCCGGCCTCGCTGGAGCAGTTCACCGCGATCGCGCTGGCGCTGCGCGATCGCGTGGCGCTGCCGGAGGAGACGCTCTACCGACTGGTCGGCGTTGGGCTGGCGGGGTTTCGCGAACCCGAGATGGCACCTCCGCAGGCGGCGCTGTTCGATATCGGGGCAATGGATGCCTGATCAGCTTCCCCTTTGGGAGATGAAGGGCGTTGGCTGTCGCACTGGCTCCGCCGGGGCTGGCCATGCGCGGCGTGGGTTCAGGCGGGCAGGCGATGCTGCGCGCGACGACGTGGGAGAATCGTCGGAACGCGTTCCGACGCCGTTCCGACGTATCCAGGCGGAGACTGCGCGCGATACCTGAGGAGTCTGCAATGCGCGTGCTCGTGGTTGAGGACAACCGCAGCCTGGTCGCGAACCTGTTCGAGTACTTCGAGGCGCGCGGCTACGTGCTCGATGCCGCGCCGGACGGGCCGACGGGCCTGCATCTGGCCGGCACGCAGACCTACGACGCCATCGTGCTGGACTGGATGCTGCCGCGCCTGGACGGGCGCGAGGTGCTGCGCCGCCTGCGCGACGCCGGATCCGACGTGCCGGTCCTCATGCTGACCGCGCGCGACGAATTGCCGGACAAGATCGCCGGATTCCGCGCCGGTGCCGACGACTACTTGACCAAGCCGTTCGCGCTGCCGGAACTCGAAGTGCGGCTGGAGGCGCTGGTCGCGCGCGCCTCCGGCCACGGTCGCAGCCGCGTGCTGGCGGTGGCGGACCTGCGCCTGGACCTGGCCACCCTCGCCGTGACCCGCGGCGGCCGTGCGCTGCACCTGTATCCAGCCTGCCGCAAACTGCTCGAAGTGCTGATGCGTGCGAGTCCCGCCGCCGTCACCCGCGAGCGCCTGGAGCAGGCGCTGTGGGGCGACGACCCGCCCGACGGCGACATGCTGCGTTCCCATATCTACGAGCTGCGGCGCAGCGTGGACGAGCCGTTCGCGCGCAAGCTGATCCACACGCTGCCGCGGGTCGGCTACCGGCTGGCCGAACGAACCGCCGAAGCGGACGCCGCCGATGGCTAGAAGCAGCCTGCGGCGCCGCATCACGATCGGCCTGCTCGGCTACGTGGCGCTGTTGTCGCTGGCCGTGCTGCTGCACGGCTATGTGGTCAACGAGCGTGCCGAGGCGCTGGTATGGCAATCGCTGCTGGAAGCGGAGTTCGACCATTTCGCCATGCGCAGCCGGACCGATCCGGGCTACCGCTGGGCCGATACCGAAACGCTCACGCTCTACGACGGCGCTGCCGCCGCATTGCCGCCGGCGCTGGCGGCGCTGGAGCCCGGCTTGCATGACGAAGTGCTCCTGGACGGCCGCGAACACGTACTGCTGGTCCGACGGGTGGAGGGGCGGCCGATGGTCCTGGCGCTGGAGATCGACGATCTCGAACGCCGCGAACTGGAGCTGGGACTGACCATGCTCGCCTCGGCGCTGGTGGTGGTGGCGCTGCTCGGCCTGTTCGCGGCCTGGGGCGCCGGACGCCTGTTGCGGCCGCTGAGCGACATGGCACATCGCATCGGCCAGCTGCGTCCGGCCAGCGATGCACGCGTCGAGATCCCCGACAGGGCAAGCACGGAGCTGGTGGTGATCGCCGATGCGCTCAACGATTACCTGCGCCGCAACGCACAGTTCGTCGAGCGCGAACGCGCCTTCATCGACAGCGCCAGCCATGAACTGCGCACGCCGATCTCGGTGATCGGCGGCGCGGCGGAGCTGGCGACGGCGCAACCCGGCATGCCGGCGGCGGCGCGCCAGCAATTGAGCCGGATCCGGCGTACCACGCAGGACATGGAACGGCTGATCTCGCTGCTGCTGGTGTTGGCCAAGGATCCGGCGCGGCTGGCGAAGGCGAACGACCGGATCGCGCTCGACCAGCTGCTGCCGGACATCGTCGAGGACCATCGCCCCATGGCCGAGGACAAGGGGCTGGCGCTGACCCTCGCGCCGCCGCCGTCGTGCGAATTGCTGGCGCCGTTGCCGGTGGTGCAGGCCGCCATCGGCAACCTGCTGCGTAATGCCATCGAGAACAGCGACTCGGGCGAAATCGGCATCCGCCTGCTGCCGGAGGCGGTGGTCGAGATCGTCGACCCCGGCCATGGCATGACGCCCGAGGAGATCAGCACGATCTACGCCCGGGCGGCGCGCGGCGGCAGCCGCGAGGGCGGGGGAATCGGCCTGGACCTCATCGCGCGGCTATGCACCCACCTCGACTGGACGCTCGAGATCCGCTCGCTGCCGGGGAAGGGAACCACGGCCCGGCTCGACCTCGGATCGGCTCAGCGCGCCGGCACATAGCGCAGGGTCAGGCCGTACTCGCGGCCCGGCTGGTTGTACCAGGCGACGGTCTCGTACGCGCGATCGAAGACGTTGCTCGCGCGCGCCTGCAGCGTCCAGTCCGGATGGAACGCGTACTCGAAGCGCAGGTCCGTGGTGGCGTGGCCGCCCAGGCGCGTGGTGTTGGCGGCATCGTCAAAGCGATGTCCGGCGCCGTTGAGCGTCATGCCGAAGCGGAATGCGCCGAATGCGCGGTCCAGGTCGATGCGGCCGGTGTTGCGCGCGCGCCGTGCCAAAAGGCGTCCATGGTTGGCGCCGTCGCTGCGGTTGCGCGGATCGACGTGGCTCAGCTGCGCCGACACGTCCCAGCCCGCCAGCGCGGTGGCGAAGGTCAGCTCCGCGCCGCGCAGGCGCGCCTCGTCGACGTTCACCGGCCGGAAGATCGTGGCGTCGTAGTTGATCAGGTCGTCGACGCGGTTCTGGTACAGGTCGAGCGACCAGCTCCAGCCGGCGCGGGCCTGGGCGATACCGAGGTTGAGGTTGTCCGACTGCTCCGGATCGAGATCCGGATTGCCCGAGAACGGGAAATACAGATCGTTGAAGCTCGGCGCGCGGAAGCCGGTGGCGTAGCTGGCGGTCAGCCGCAGGTCCGGGCCGAAGGCCAGGCCCCAGGCGAGGCTGCCGGTGGCGTGGCTGCCGAACTGCTCGTTGTCGTCGTTGCGCACGCTGGCCTGCCACTGCTGCGCGCCGAAGTCGCCCTGCCAGAGGGCGAACACGCCGATGTTGTCGCGGCTGGCGAGGTCGTATTCGGTGCTGCCGGCAATACGGTCGTCGAGCCAGTCGGCGCCGACGCTCAGCACCTGCTCCGCGGCCAGGGTGATGTCGGCCTGCAGCGAGGCCTGCTCGCGGCGGGTGCGCAGATGGGCGACGAAGTCGCCGTCGAGGTAGTCGTCGGTGCGGTCCTCGCTGCGGCCGAGGCCGGCCTGCAGCGCCAGCGTGTCCGACGGCTCGAAGCGGAGCTTGGCGCCGATCACCTGCTGCACGGTCTCGGAATGGTTGGCCCAGGTGCCGTCGTAGTGATTGTCGCCTTCGGCGCGCAGCGCCACTCCGTCCAGCGTCCACGCATCGGAGAACGTGACGCCGCCACGAAGGCTGGCCGAGAGGTTGCGGTAGCCGTCGCGGTCGGGCTCCTCGGCGAAGCAGCCGGCGCCGAAACCCGCCAGCGTGCCGCGGCAGGCATCGATGCCGTCGGTGCGCTGGTAGGCGACATCGGCGCCGAACCAGGCGCGTTCGCTGCCGCCACCGATGCCGGCGCCGGCTTCGCGCAGGCCGTGGCTGCCGATACCGGCGTGGAAGCGCGGCCGTGGCGGACCGCTGTCGCGGCGGGTGAAGATCTGGATCACGCCGCCGATCGCGTCGGCGCCGTACAGGCTCGAGTGCGGCCCGCGCACGATCTCGATGCGGTCGATCTGCGCCACCGGGATGTCCTGCAGCGCCGGCAGGCCGGCGGTGGCCGAGCCGATGCGCACGCCGTCGATCAGCACCAGCACCTGGTTGGAGCCGGCGCCGCGCATGAACAGCGAACTCTGCTTGCCGGCACCGCCGCTGTTGACCAGGTTGATGCCGGCGCGGCCGCGCAGCAGGTCGGGCAGGGAGACGGCCTGGCTGCGCTCGATCTCGGCGCGGTCGATCACCTGCGCCGGTACCAGGCTGTCGGCCAGCGCGATCTTCGTGCGGGTGGCGGTGACGATGACCTCGTCGAGGTCGGTGGCCGCGGGGGCGGCGAGCGCCGGCAGCGGCGCGAGCGCGGCCGCGAGGGCCAGGGTGAGGATCCGGTACTGCATGTACATTCTCCATCGCGCGCACCCACGCACGCGGTAGCGGTGAAGGCACGCGCGGCGACGCGCGGGCCCGGTGGAGCTGCGCGAGGAGAAGGGAGGCGGCGGAAGCGGACGGCAGGCGTCGGCATCGCTGCCACGACGCCCTCCGCATCGGCAACCGGTCAGGGGAAGGTTCCCCTGCTTCAGGCCGGTCTCCGGGCTTGCGGGCGAACCGGCGGCAAATGCTTGCCGGTTCCGGCGATCGCGCCTTCCCATGCATGCGTTCCGGAATCCGGAACCGGCACAGTGGCGATTGCGACGCCTGACTCGCTTACCGTTGCGGGGGCAGCGCCGGACTGGCCGCGAGGGCGTCACCGGCTTCCCGTTTCAACCCGGCGGCGGCTGCCGTCGGGTCACCTGAAGCGGGCCGATTGTACGCGATGCGGGGCGGTGCCGCGCCAGGCAATCCTTTCCGCTGCGACGAAGCCAGCCCCGTCGCCACGGGCGGTGTCAGTGAATAGCCCGCACCCCAAGCCGAAGATGAGGTCCATCGTGACGGGCTTGGCGATTGATTGGCACCGCCCATGGCGACGGGCTTCGTCTCGCCGCAACGGAGAAGGCTGCCTGGCGCGGCATCGCGCGCATGGCGCGCTTCTACGAACACACACGTTGCGTGCCCGCCGCCTTCGGAAACGCAGCGCCGCGAGCACGCACACGGGAGGCAACATCGGGCGTGATCGGCCATGAGTCATGGCCGAGGCGTCTCAATCGTCGTCGTCGGTCGCCGGAAAATCAGGTGGGGCCGGAGCGTCTTCCTGATGGACGGTGGTCGTCACCGGCCCCGCCGCGGGGCGGCCGCGCGGCGGCGGCAGGTCGGCGATCGCGGCCTCGGCGGCCTCGACCAGCTGCTGGCGGCGGGCCTCGGGCACCTCCTGCCAATGGCAGTCGAGCAGCGCGCCCTCGAGTGCGTAGAGCAGGTTGAGGCTGGGGCGGAAACCGGCGCGGCGCACGCGCATGTAGGCGTCGACCGGGCCGGCCGCCTCCAGGTCCTCGCGCGTGCGCAGTCCCACCTGGCGCAGCCAGGCGGCGGACTTCGGACCGATGTTGCGCATCTTGGGTGCGGTCATCGCAGCGACTCCAACCAGATCCGGGCGATGGTTTCCAGTCCGGCCTGGTCGTCGGCATCGAAGCGCGCCGTCCGCGGGCTGTCGAGGTCGAACACGCCGATCAGGGTGTCGCCCTCGTACAGCGGCACCACCAGTTCCGAACGCGAGGCAGCGTCGCAGGCGATGTGGCCCGGATAAGCGTGCACATCGTCGATCCGCTGCGTGCTGCGGGTGCGCGCCGCGGCGCCGCACACGCCCTTGTCCAGCGGAATGCGCACGCAGGCGGGCTGCCCCTGGAACGGGCCGACCACCAGCTCGGTGCCGTCGAAGAAATAGAAGCCCGCCCAGTTGAGGTCCGGCAGCGCGTGGAACACCAACGCCGACAGGTTGGCGGCGTTGGCGATCCGGTCGTGCTCGCCGGCCAGCAGCGCACGGGCCTGCGCGGTCAACTGTGCGTACTGCTCCGGCTTGTCGCCGTCGAGGCGCTGGGGTGCGAACATCCGCGCAGTGTAGCAACAGCGGCCCGGCCGCCGGAGGAGCCACTGATGCCGTTCGCCCCTGAACCTTCCGTGGTGCTTCGCCGCTCGACGCGCGTTCGCCGGACACGCGCTCCTGCCGCCGCGCGCTTTCCCGCTTTGGAGGTGTGGCGTCGAAGAGCGGCTTGCAAGCGGCGGCTTTCGCCCCTCTCAATCCCCCTTTTTCAAAGAGGGAAGCAAGGCGGAGCGCCGGCATGAGCGCGCGCAGCCTCTATGTCACCGGCACCGATACCGGCGTCGGCAAGACCCTGGTGAGCGCCGCGCTGCTGTACGCCCTGCGTGCGCGTGGGCTGCGCGCGGTCGGCATGAAGCCGGTGGCCAGCGGATGCGAACGCACGGCCGGGGGGTGGCGCAACGAGGATGCGGTCGCGTTGCGGGCGGCCAGCGATCCGTGTCCGCCCTATGCCGACGTCAACCCGTACCCGCTGCCGGCGGCGACCGCGCCGCAGCTGGCCGCGCGCGAGGCGGACATTACGATCGCGCCGGAGCCGTTGCTCGCCGCCCATGCGCGCCTGGCTGCGACCGCCGATCGGGTGGTGGTCGAGGGTGTCGGTGGCTGGCTGGCGCCGTTCGCCGACGGTTTCGAGCAATCACAGCTGGTGCACGCGCTGCAGCTGGAAGTCGTGCTGGTGGTCGGCCTGCGGCTGGGCTGCCTGAGCCATGCGCGGCTGAGTGCGCGCGCGATCGCAGCCGACGGCTGCCGCCTGGCGGGGTGGATCGGTAGCAAGATCGAGCCGGCCTTCGATCGCGACGGCGCCTACGCACAGTTGTTGCGCGACGCCTTGCCGGCGCCGTGTCTCGGCGTGCTGCCACACATGCAGCCACCCGATGCCGCCGCTGCCGCCCGCGTATTGACCTGGCCGCCCCCGTAGGAGCGGCGGCGCATCGCTGACACGCAACGATCGAAAGACCAGAAACGAGTGGAGAGGAGCGAGAAACGAGAGAAGGCGGTGCACCGCTCCTACTCGTTCCTCACTCCTCGTTCCTCGCTCTTTCAGCCGTGCTGCGGTTCCGGCGGCGGCAGGCGTTCGCCGTCGTCGTCGCTGGCCGCCTGTGCGCGGTCGTGGCTGTGGTCGCGTGCCAGGTACAGGTAGAACGCCGGCAGCACGAACAGGGTGAACGCGGTGCCGATGGTCATGCCCGAGGCGATGGTCATGCCGATCGCGAAGCGCGACGCCGCGCCGGGGCCCTTGGCGATCAGCAGCGGGAACATCGCGAACACCAGCGCCGCGGTGGTCATCAGCACCGGGCGCAGGCGGATGCCGGAGGCCTCCTCGATGGCCTCGCGCTTGCTCAGCCCCTGCTCCATCTGCAGCTTGTTGGCGAACTCCACGATCAGGATGCCGTGCTTGGCGATCACGCCGATCAGCGTCACCAGCCCGACCTGGGTGTAGATGTTGACGCTCATGCCGGGGAAGGCCTCGATGCCGGCCATGCCCAGCACGCCGCCGAGCAGGGCCAGCGCGTTGAGCACCAGCAGCGCGCCGCTGATCGCCATCGGCACCGTGATCAGCATGATCAACGCGTCGCGGAAGCTCTCGAACTGCGCCGACAGCACCAGGAAGATCATGATCAGCGCGAACACCAGCGTCACCAGCATGGTCGCGCCTTCCTGCTTGAACTGGCGCGACTCGCCGGCGTAGTCGACGCTGTAGCCCTGCGGCAGGATGTCGGCCGCGGCCTCGTCCAGCACCCGCAGCGCCTCGCCCTTGGTCACGCCGGGGCGCGGGGCGAAGGTGATGCCCACCGCGTTGAGCTGCTGGAAGCGCTTGAGCGTCTGCGGCTGCGTGCTTTCCCTCAGCGTCACCAGCGTCGACAGCGGGATCAGCTCGCCGTCGCGGGTACGGGTGTAGTAGTCCTTCAGCTGGTCGGCGTTGAGCCGGTCGCTGCGCTGCACCTGCGGGATCACCCGGTAGGAGCGGTTTTCCATCGCGAAGCGGTTGACGTAGCCGCCGGCCAGCAGCGCCGACATGTCCGCCGCCAGCGTGCGCATTTCGATGCCGAGCGTGGCCGCCTTGTCGCGGTCGATCTGCACCTCGATGCGCGGCTTGTCGATCTTCAGGTCGGTGTCGAGGAAGATGAAGCGGCGGCTGGCCTGGGCGCGCTCGATGATCGCCCCGGCCAGCTCGTTGAGCTGTTCGATCGAGCCGATGCCGCCGATCAGGAACTCGCCGCCGCCGTCGCCGCCGGCACTGGGCAGCGAGGGCGGCACCAGGGCGAAGGTGTTCAGGCCGGTGACCTCGGCCAGCTTGGGCTGCAGTTCCTGCTCCAGCACCTGCTTGGTCGAGCGGTCGCGCTGGCTCCAGGGCTTGAGCACGTAGCCGGACATCGCGCTGTTGCTGGCGCCGCCACCGCCGCCGAAGCCGCCGTTAAACAGGAAGAAGTCGTTGATCTCCGGCAGCTCGCTGGCGATCTCGGTCATCTCCTCGGTGTAGCGCTCGACGTAGTCGAGGGTGGTGTAGGCGTCGGCGCTGCTGATGGCGAAGATGAAGCCCTCGTCCTCCAGCGGCGCCGGCTCCTTGGGCGCGATGACGTACAGGAACACGCAGGACACGAGCACGAGCGCGCCGAAGATGGCGATCACGCCCTTGGTGTCGAGCGCGCCGTGCAGCTTGCCCTGGTAGCCGTTGCGCAGCCAGTCGAAGCGGGCGTCCAGCCAGGCCTCGAGCCGGCCCTTGCCCTGGTCGCCGTGGTGCGGCTTGAGGATCTTGGCGCACATCATCGGCGACAGGGTCAGCGCGATCACGCCCGACAGCAGCACCGCGCCGGCCAGGGTGAAGGCGAACTCGGTGAACAGCACGCCGGTCAGCCCGCCCTGGAAACCGATCGGCAGGTACACCGCGACCAGGGTGGTGGTCATCGCCACCACCGGCCAGGCCAGTTCTTGCGCACCCTTGAGCGCGGCATCGAGCGGCGACAGGCCCTCCTCGATGTGTCGGTGCACGTTCTCCAGCACGATGATCGCGTCGTCGACCACGATGCCGATCGCCAGCACCATCGCCAGCAGCGTCAGCAGGTTGATGGTGAAGCCCATCAGCAGCATCAGGAACAGCGCGCCGACCAGCGACAGCGGCACCGTGATCGCCGGGATCAGCACGCTGCGCAGCGAACCCAGGAACAGGAAGATCACCACGATCACGATGACCACCGCTTCCACGATCGTGGTGATCACCTCGTTGATCGCGTCCTGGATCGACTCGGTGCTGTCGTAGGGGATGGTGCCCTCGATGCCCTCCGGCAGCTGCGGGATGATCTCGTTGTCCCAGACCTCGCGCACCTCGCCGATCACGTCCAGCGAGTTCGCGTCGGGCGAGACGAAGATGCCCATGAAGGTCGCGGCATCGCCGTTGATCGTCACCGAGGTGCCGTAGTTCTCGGAGCCGAGCGCCACGTCGGCGATGTCGCCCAGCCGCACGATCGCCCCGTTCTCCTCGCGCACTACCAGCTGGCGGAACTCCTCCGGTGTGCGCAGGTCGGTACGCGCGGTCAGGTCCACCGACACCATTTGGCCCTTGGTGGAGCCGAGCGCCGAGAGCACGTTGTTGGAGCGCAGCGCGGTGGCCACGTCGCTGGCGGTGACCTGCAGCGCGGTCATGCGCTCGGGTTTCAACCACACGCGCATGGCGAACGAGCCGGCGCCGAGGATCTCGGCGCGCTGCACGCCCTCGATGGTCGCGATCCGGGGCTCGACCACGCGGGTCAGGTAGTCGGTGATCTGGTTGTTGTTGAGCCGCTCGCTGGCGAAGGACACGTACATCGCCGCGATCTGCTGGCCCTGCTGCAGATCGATCACCGGGTCCTCGGATTCCTCCGGCAGCTCGCCGCGCAGCTTGTTGACCTTGGCCGCGATCTGGGTCAGCGCCTCGTTCGGGTCGTAGTCCAGGCGGATGTAGGCCTGGATGGTGCTGGCACCGGCGGCGCTGGTGGACACCAGGTAGTCGATGCCCTCGGCGCTGGCGATCTCGCGCTCCAGCGGGGTGGTGATGAAGCCCTGGATCAGGTCGGCGTCCGCGCCGAAGTAGGTGGTGGTGACGTTCACCACCGCGTTCTGCAGCTCGGGATACTGGCGCACGTTGAGTTCGGTGAACGAGCGCAGGCCGAGCAGCAGGATGAACAGGCTGACGACCATCGCCAGCACCGGCTTGTTGATGAAGATGTCGGTGAATTTCATCCGGTTTCTCCCCCTCTCCCGCAGGCGGGAGAGGGTCGGGGGGAGGGCGAGCCCGCGGGGGCGGGCTCAGCGGTGTGGTGCATGTCTCAGCGGTTCTGCGGCTGCGGCGCTTCGTCGGTGGCAGGCTGGATGTCGTTGTTGATCGTCACCGCCGCCTCGTTGCGCAGCCGCAGCAGGCCGCTGGTCACCACCACCTCGCCGGGCTCGAGCCCGTCGGTCACCGCGACCATGTCGCCGCGGGTGGCGTCGGTGGTGATGAAGCGCTGGTTGACGACGTGTTTCGGGCCGGCCTCTTCGCCTTCCTGTTGCGCTTCGTCCTCGGCGGGCGGCGCTTCGGTGACCACGTAGACCGCATTGCCGTAAGGATTGAAGCTGACCGCCGTCTGCGGGATCACCACCACGTCCTGCGCCTGGCCCAGGTCGAAGCCGACCTTGACGAACGTGCCGGGCCGCAGTTCGCCGTCGGGATTGTCCAGCGTCGCCTGTACGGTGAAGTTGCGGGTGCTGGCGTCTGCGCCCGGCTCGATCGCGGTGATCTTGCCCTCGAAGGTCTTGTCGGGCATGGCGTCGACGCGGGCGCGGACGGTCGTGCCTTCCTGCATCTGCGGCAGGTACTGCTCGGGCAGCGTGAAGTCGAGGTAGATCGGATCCAGCGACTGCAGGCTGACGATCGCGCTGCCCGGCGCGATGTACTCGCCCAGGCTGACCTTGCGGATCCCGAGCACGCCGTCGAACGGCGCGCGGATGCGCTTCTGCGCGATCAGCGCGCGCTGGGCGTCGACCTGGGCGCGTGCGGTGGCGGCCTGGGTGGCGCGCTCTTCCGCGTCCGCCTGCGAGACCAGCCGGTCTCGGCTCAGCGCCTGCCAGCGTTCGCTTTGCACCGCCGCGAGCTTCGCCGAGGCTTCCAGCGAGTTCAGCGTGGCCAGCTCGTTGGCGGAGTTCAGCTCGGCCAGCAGGGTGCCGGCCTTGACCGGCTGTCCGGCCTCGAACGTGATCTTCTGCACCACGCCGCCGGCCTCGGTGGTGACGTCGGTGCCGTTGACCGCGACCAGGGTGCCGACCGCGTCGACGCCGCTGCTCCAGCGTTCCTGCTTCGCTTCGGCGGTGCTCACCGCCACCGGCGGCTGCGGCATGTTGTCGAAGAACTGGTTCATGCCGTAGTCCATCACGGCCTTGACGGCGAACACGCCGCCGAACACCACCAGGACGATCAACAGCATCCAGAACATGCGTTTGCGCACCGAAGGCGTGCGGGAGGTGGTGGACTTGGGCATCGGAGGCCTCGGAAAAGGTTCGGGGGAATGGATGGGGAAAAGACGGTGTGCGGAGTCTCGAGCGTCCCTGCGAGCTGGATTCGCGACGCCCGATTCATCCGGCGTTCCGGGTTTGGCGTTCTAAGCTGGGCCGGTCGCCGATCCTGCGACTGCGGGGCCGGAGTCCGACCGGGCATCGCGCGGCAGGCGGAAAACGGAAGGGCGGAGCGTAATGCGCGGCCGGCGGGCTCGCACGTGCCAGTCGTCAGATTTTGGTGCGCATGCGTGGGCGGCTCCTTGGTCGTGTGACTTTCGGCACGCGAATGGCCAGCATTCTAATGCTGTACTGAATGGTATAGCAATTAAAAAGAATCAAGCGCGCCAAAGGCGCACATCCGAATCCAGTCCCGGAGTCCCCCATGACGATGCGCCCGCGCCTTTTGGCGCTTGCCGGAACCTGTGCGTTCGCGCTGGCCGCCTGCGGCGGCGAGTCGCCGCAGCAGGCCCCGCCGCCGCCCGAGGTCGGCGTGGTGACGCTGCAGCCGGTCACGATGCCGCTGCAGCTGGACCTGGTCGGCCGCCTGTCGGCCTTCCGTAGCGCCGATGTCCGCGCACGGGTGCCCGGCGTGCTGCAGAAGCGCCAGTACCGGGAAGGCAGCGACGTGCGCGAAGGCGAGGTGCTGTTCGCGATCGATCCGGCGCCGTACCGGGCCGAGCTCGGCTCGGCGCAGGCGGCGCTGGCCCAGGCCCAGGCCAATTTCGCCAACGCCCGTGCCAGTGCCGAGCGCGCGCGCGGCTTGGCGCCGGACAACTTCATCTCCCGCGCCGACCTCGACAATGCCCTGGCCGCGGAACGCAGCGCCTCGGCCGCGGTGCAGGCGGCGCAGGCGTCGGTGGAATCGGCGCGCATCAATCTCGGCTACGCCACCGTGCGCGCGCCGATCTCCGGGCGCGCCGGCCGACAGCAGGTGACCGAGGGCGCGCTGGTCGGGCAGGGCGCCGCGACCCTGCTGGCCACGGTCGACCAGATCGATCCGCTGTACGTGAACTTCTCGATGGGCGTGTCGGAACTCGCCCGGATCCGCGCCATGCAGCTGGACCGCTCCGCGCCGGCGCAGGTGCAGGTGCTGCTGCAGGACGGCAGCGCCTATGCTCACCCCGGCGAACTGGATTTCTCCGGCGACGTGGTCGACCCCGCCACCGGCGCGGTCTCGCTGCGGGCCACGCTGCCGAATCCCGACAAGGTGCTGCTGCCGGGCGCGTACGTCACCCTGAAGGCGACCCTGGGCCAGCAGCACGGCGTGTTCCTGGTGCCGCAGCCGGCAGTGCAGCGCGACGCGGCCGGCGCCTATGTGCTGGTGGTCGGGCAGGACAGCAACGTCGCGCGCAGGAACATCCGCACCGAGCGTGCCGAGGACGGCCACTGGGTGGTCGGCCAGGGACTGGAGACGGGCGAGCGGGTGATCGTGTCCGGCGTGCAGAAGGCGCAGACCGGCCAGCCCGCCGATCCGGTGCCGTGGCAGCCGCAGGACGAGGCGAACCAGGCGCAGGGTGCGCAAACCGGGCAGGCCGCCGCGCCGGCCGCAGCTGGCACCGACGCCAACGCCGCAGAAGCGGCGGATGGCGATACCGAAGCCGAAGCCGAGCCGCGGGACTGACCGGCCATGCCGAGATTCTTCATTGACCACCCGGTCTTCGCCTGGGTCGTCTCCATCCTGATCACCCTGAGCGGCATCATCGCCGTGCTCAACATGGGCGTGGAGTCGTACCCGAACGTGGCGCCGCCGCAGGTGACGGTGTCGGCGACCTACCCCGGCGCCGACGCGCAGACCACCGAGCGCGCGGTCACCCAGGTGATCGAGCAGCAGCTCACCGGCATCGACAACCTGCTCTATTTCAACTCCACCTCCAGCTCGTCCGGCGGCGCCAACATCACCCTCACCTTCGAGACCGGCACCGATCCCGACATCGCCCAGGTGCAGGTGCAGAACAAGATCTCGCTGGCCACGCCGCGCCTGCCCTCGGAAGTGGTGCAGCAGGGCGTGGTGGTGGCCAAGGCCAATGCCGGCTTCCTGATGGTGGTGGCGCTGCGTTCCGAAAACCCGGACGTCGACCGCAATGCGCTCAACGACCTGATCGGCTCGCGCGTGCTCGAGCAGATCGCGCGCGTGCCTGGTGTCGGCAGCACCCAGCAGTTCGGCTCCGAGTACGCCATGAACATCTGGCTGGATCCGGACCGGCTGCAGGGCTACGGCCTGTCGGCGAGCCAGGCGCTGGCCGCGGTGCGCGGCCAGAACGTGCAGTTCGCCGCCGGCGCGATCGGCTCCGACCCGGCGCCGCCCGACCAGGGCTTTACCGCCACCGTGTCCGCCGAGGGCCGCTTCAGCACCCCGGAGCAGTTCGAGAACATCGTCCTGCGTGCCGACGCCGACGGCTCCACCGTGCGCCTGCGGGACGTCGCCCGGGTCGAGACCGGCGCCTCCGGTTTCGGCTTCGACACCCGATACAACGGCCAGCCGACCGGCGCCTTCGCGATCCAGCTGCTGCCCGGCGCCAACGCGCTCAGCGTGGCCGAGGCGGTGCGCGCGCGCATGGACGAGCTGGCGCCAAGCTTCCCGCAGGGCGTGAACTGGTTCTCGCCCTACGACAGCACCACCTTCGTCAGGATCTCGATCGAGGAGGTGCTCAAGACCCTGGCCGAGGCGGTGGTGCTGGTGTTCCTGGTGATGCTGCTGTTCCTGCAGAACCTGCGCGCCACCCTGATCCCGACCCTGGTGATCCCGGTCGCGCTGCTGGGCACCTTCCTCGGCCTGAGCATGATCGGCTTTACCGTCAACCAGCTCACCCTGTTCGCGATGGTGCTGGCGATCGGCATCGTGGTCGACGATGCGATCGTGGTGATCGAGAACGTCGAACGGATCATGGCCGAGGAGAAGCTGCCGCCGCGCGAGGCGACGGTCAAGGCGATGGGCCAGATCACCGGCGCGGTGGTGGCGATCACCGTGGTGCTGGCGGCGGTGTTCATCCCCAGCGCGCTGCAGGGCGGCGCATCGGGCGAGATCTACAAGCAGTTCGCGCTGACCATCGCCATCTCGATGGGGTTCTCGGCGTTCCTGGCGCTCGGCTTCACCCCGGCGCTGTGCGCGACCTTCCTCAAGCAGCACCCGCCGCACGGCGAGAAGAAAGAGAACTTCATCGTCCGCACGTTCAACAAGTACTACGACAGGATCAACCACACCTACGTCGGCCACATCGGCAGCGCGGTGCGGCACGCGCCGCGCTGGATGATGGTGTTCGCGGTGCTGACGGTGGTGTGCGGGCTGCTGTACGCGCGCCTGCCCGGCAGTTTCGTGCCCGAAGAGGACCAGGGCTACGCGCTGGCGATCGTGCAGCTGCCGCCGGGATCGACCATACAGCGCAGCCAGGCCGTATTCGAGCAGGTGCGCGGCACGCTGGAGCAGTTGGACGGCTACGAGGGCATGATGCAGGTCGCCGGCTTCAGCTTCGTCGGCCGCGGCGAGAACGTCGGCATGGCCTTCATCCGGCTCAAGGACTGGAGCGAGCGCGACCTCAGCGTTGCAGAATTCATCCAGCAGGCCAACGGCGCGCTGTCCGGCATCCGCGACGCCAGCATCTTCGTGGTCAACCTGCCGACGGTGCGCGGGCTGAGCCAGTTCGGCGGCTTCGACATGTATCTGCAGGACCGTGCCGGCGCCGGCCGCGCCGCCCTGGCCGAGGCGCGCAACACGCTGCTCGCCAGCGCGGCGCAGAACGAGGCGCTGACCGGCGTGCGCCCCAACACCCTGGAGGACGCGCCGCAGCTCCGGCTCCACGTCGACCGCGTGCAGGCGCAGGCGATGGGCCTGTCGGTCAACGACGTCTACAGCGCGATCCAGCTGATGCTGGCGCCGGTGTACGTCAACGACTACGTCGCCGAAGGCCGGATCAAGCGGGTCAACATGCGTGCCGACGCGCCCTACCGCACCGATCCGGGCTCGCTCGGGCGGTTCTACACGCCGGCCGGCGAAGTCGCGGAAGACGGCACCCGCGCGATGATCCCGCTCAGCAACGTGGTGACGCCGGAGTGGACCACCGGCCCGCCGGCGCTGACCCGCTACAACGGCTACTCGGCGGTCAACATCGTCGGTTCGCAGGCGCCGGGGCGCAGTTCCGGCGAGGCGATGCAGGCGATGGAGGAGATCGTGCGCGACGAGCTGCCCGCCGGCATCGGCTTCGACTGGACCGGCCTGTCGTACCAGGAGATCCTGGCCGGCAACGCCGCGACCCTGCTGCTGGTGCTGTCGGTGGTGGTGGTGTTCCTGGCGCTGGCGGCGCTGTACGAGAGCTGGTCGGTCCCGGTCTCGGTACTGCTGATCATCCCGCTGGGCATCCTTGGCGCGGTGGCGTTCACCATGCTGCGCGGGCTGTCGAACGACATCTTCTTCAAGATCGGCATGGTGACGGTGATCGGGCTGGCGGCGAAGAACGCGATCCTGATCGTGGAGTTCGCGGTGCAGCAGCGTACCGAGGGCAAGACCCTGCGCGATGCGGTGGTCGAGGCGGCGCGGCTGCGCTTCCGCCCGATCCTGATGACCTCGTTCGCCTTCATCATGGGCGTGACGCCGCTGGCCCTGTCATCCGGCGCCGGCGCCAACGCCCGCCACGCCTTGGGCACCGGCGTGATCGGCGGCATGCTGTTCGCGACCTTCCTCGGGCTGCTGCTGATCCCGGTGTTCTTCGTGATCGTGCGGCGGGTGCTCGGCGACGAGCTCGACGAGCCGGCGGCGGAATACCTGCTTGCGCAGGAGCGAGCCACCGGTGATGCACGAGACGGCGACCGGACCGGGCTGCCGCCGCCCAACGCCTGACGCCAAGGGCCGCGGCAGCGTCCGTGCGCCGCCGCGGCCGCACGGTTTCCGAGCAATAAAAAAACCCCGGCCGCTGTGGGCCGGGGTTTTCGTTTCGGCGACGGCCTCCGGAGAGAGAGGCGGCCGTCGGCCGGTGCTTCAGGCCTTGGTGCTTCAGGCTTTCTTGCCGGCGGCCTTGGCGGCCTTGGCGGTGTCGGCCTGGGCCTGCTCGGTGGCGGCCTCGACCTGGCCCTTGGCGATCTGGCCGATGGCCTCGTTGGTCTTCAGGGTGCGGGCGAAGACTTCCTGGCCGGCGTGGATGCTGCGCTCGACGTTCTCGCGGGCGACCTGCACGCCCTTCGGCAACACGGCTTTGTAGCCGTCGAGATCGCGGACCTCGGCAATCTCGCCCAGGAAGGCGAAGGTGGCGTTGGCGTTCGCTTCCAGGGTGCTCAGCTGCAGGCCGAAGACCTTCTCGGCGTTTTCCAGGGCCAGCTGGCCGACCTGAGACGCGGTCTCGCCGAACTGGCGGGTGGCGGCGGTGAACTGCTCGTTGAACTGATACATGGCGGATTCCTGCGTTTGGGGGACCGGCAGGGATTGCCGGGGTTGTGCGGTGCAGCATATGGCGGCTTATGTTGCAACGCAACATTGCGCCGACGAACGGCATGTCCCTGTTCAGGAATCCTTGAGTTTCAATGGGTTGGCGCTTTCCGGCTTTCACAGTCGTTCGAATCACGAATTGCCAGACCGGGCATGCCGCTGCAGGTGACTGGTCCGTTGCCATCCATGGCGCAACCCGCCAGGCTCCGGATCGCCCTGCCCGGCTGGCCGGCCCTGCGCAGCGCGCAGGGCGTTCGTCCAAGGCGCGAGGCATGCCTCGCAAACGCCTCGGCCTCACCCATGGCCGGGCGTTCGGCAACGCGCGAACTGCCGATAGGGCAGTTCGCAAGCGCGTTGCCTCACCCCCGATAGCGACAGCCGGACGTACAGGTCTCGTGCACCACCACCTCGCTCAACGCCGGCAGGCCGGGCTTGAGCCGTTCCCAGATCCAGATCGCCAGTCGCTCGCTGGTCGGGTTCTCCAGCCCCTCGATTTCGTTGAGGTAGTGGTGGTCGAGCTGCTGGTACAGCGGGCGGAAGGCGGCCTTCAGGTCGGCGAAATCCATCACCCAGCCGGTGTCCGGCCCAGGCTCGCCGGCGACATGGATCTCGATCCGGAACGAATGCCCGTGCAGGCGCGCGCACTTGTGCCCCTCGGGCACGTTGGGTAGCCGATGCGCGGCCTCGATGGTGAAGACCTTGAAGATATCCATGCGGTGATCCGTGTGGTGGTGCCCGCCCGAACGGCTGAAAAGACCCGCGCCGCAACCGGGGCACGCCGCGAGCGGCGGCATGGCCGGTAGCGCGCGCCGCTCAGGATACTCAGGGAGGAAAGACAAATGGTGGCTATGGGTGGACTCGAACCACCGACCCCAGCATTATGAGTGCTGTGCTCTAACCGGCTGAGCTACATAGCCACGGCCGCGCGCTTGCGGCGCGGCGAACCGCGAATTGTCCATGCCGGCGGGGCCGCCGTCAATGTTGACGGCACGCGCTTGTCGGTTCCCCCCGGGCGTGGCAGAGTCGGACACAGTGAAGTTTCCGGAGTCCGCGTCGTGATCGATCCGGACGGCTATCGACCGAATGTCGGCATCGTGCTGATGCATCCAGATGGCCGGGTGTTCTGGGCCCGGCGGGTGCGTCACGACGGCTGGCAGTTCCCGCAGGGCGGGATGAACACCGACGAGACGCCGCTCGAGGCGATGTATCGGGAGCTGAACGAGGAGACCGGACTGCTGCCCGAGCACGTCGCCGTGCTCGGCGTGACCCCGGGCTGGCTGCGCTACCGGCTGCCGCAGCGGGCGATCCGGCGCAACGACCGCCTGATCTGCATCGGCCAGAAGCAGGTCTGGTTCCTGCTGCAGTTCACCGGCGAGGACCGCGACCTGAAGCTCGACCTGACCGAGAAGCCGGAGTTCGACCACTGGCGCTGGGTCGATTTCTGGTATCCGCTGGACCATGTGGTCGTGTTCAAGCGCGGTGTCTATGCCCATGCGCTGCGGCATCTGGCGCCGTTCGCCCGGCAAGTGGCCGGGCCGCGGGCGGTGCCCTTCGTGAAGATCGACCCGCACCGGCCCGGCGCCCGGCGGCAGCGGGCCAAGTCCGGTCTGGGCGGCGCCGTGAACGGCAGGAGCACCGATTCGGGCTGCGCCTGATCCGGGCGCAGCCGGCCTGCATGCCTGTTAATTGACAATCATTCTCGTTTCTGGCGGAATGCGGATTCGTCCTCGAATCGTGCCTGCCCGCCCGTGTACGTTTGTCTTTGCAACGCCGTCACCGAACGCGATATCCACGAAGCCGCCGCGGCCGGCTGCTCGGCCATGTCCGAGCTGACCATGCGCACCGGTTGCGGTGCCTGTTGCGGCAGTTGCGTGCCTGCCGCCTGCGAGGTGCTGGCGCAGGCGCAACCGGCCTCCGGGTGCGAAACGACCGTCGCCGACGCGCCGGTCTTCGCGGTGATCGCCCGGGCGGCGTGAAGCCCGCGTCAGCGCAGAAAATGCGCACGATTCGCGTTCCGTCATGCAATTTTCCGCGGCGCTAGAGTAGGGGTCGTTCCGTTGCGGAGACCCCCCATGAAAGGCGATGCCCAGGTCATCAAATATCTCAACGAGGCGCTCTACAACGAGCTGACCGCGATCAACCAGTACTTCCTGCACGCCAAGATGCTGAAGAACTGGGGACTGCAGGAACTCGCCAAGCACGAGTACGAGGAGTCGATCGACGAGATGAAGCATGCGGACCTGCTGTCCGAGCGCATCCTGTTCCTCGAAGGCATGCCCAACTTCCAGGCGCTCGGCAAGCTCAAGATCGGCGAGAACCCGCGCGAGATCCTCGGTTGCGATCTTGCCTTGGAACTCGAGGCCATTCCGCTGCTGCGCGACGCGATCAAGTACTGCGAGCAGGTCCACGACTACGTCAGCCGCAAGCTGTTCGCCGACATCCTCGAGTCCGAGGAGGAGCACGTCGACTGGATCGAGACCCAGATCGACCTGATCGAGCGCGTCGGCGAGCAGAACTACCTGCAGGGCAAGATCGACGAGTAGGCCGGATGGCGCCGCGGTGGTGGGGCGGCCGGTGCCTGCCCCTTCTCCCGCTTGCGTGAGAGGGTTGGGATGAGGGCCGAATGGCGCTTACTTACGATTCTTCGCCCGATTGCGGATATCACGACACGTGCCGCGCTCCTACGGATCTCCGTCCATGTGCCCGGACTGCCCGGCCGATGCCTTGCATGTCCACGCGATCGGGCGAAGTAAGCGCCATTCGGGTGAGGGCCCTTTTGCGAGACATCAAAGCACCTTAGCCGCTCTAGCCCGGTTCCGTGAGAGGCGCCGCGCGTCAGGCCGGGGTGGTGCGGCTGCCCGACCGGAGCAGGCGCCGGGCACGGGCGAACTCGTTGGTCACCAGCGCGACCGCGACCGCGGGACGCGCCAGGCTGCCTTCACGTGCCCCGTGCTCGATGCGCCTGGCGGCCGCCGAGAGCAGCATCGCGCCGAGGTTGGCGCTGGAGGACTTGAGCGAGTGCGCTGCATCGCGCAGCGCATCGTAGTCCGGTCCGGCCGCGGCGATTTCCAGGCGCGCCAGCAGACGCGGCGTATCCTCGAGGAAGACCTCGATCAGGCGGTCGACCTCGTCGCCGAGCATCGAGCGCAGTTCGTCCAGCACGTCCTGGTCGATGACCGGGGGCGGTGGTAGACGCGGTGGTGCGGCAGGCACGGATGCCGGCGCGCCCGGTGTCGGCGGCAACGCGGCTTCGGGTGCCGCCGGCGTCTCGGCGGCAGTCGGTGGTGTGGCCGGGGCCGACAGCGTGGATCCGCCGGTGGCCATTTCCTTGTTTGTACCGGCCGTCGCGCTGCCGGCCGGGTCCACCGGCGAAGTTCGAGCCGGGGCCGTGACCGGGGCCGGCGGCGGCATCGCCGTCCGGGTCGGCTTCGCGGGGGTCGGTGCCGCTGGGCGCGCGGCGTCGGCCGAAGCCGGCGTTCGCCCGGTCTGTGGCGGTACGGGAGACGGCTGTGCCGGGGATGCCTGGGCCGGGGTCGATGCCGGGGCGGCCGGTGCCGGTGAGCCGTCGTCGGGGGGTGCACCGGTGATCGGCATCAGTGTCCACTCGGCCCGTGGCGGAGCCGTGGCGGGCGCAGGCGGAGAGGCCGGCGCCGGGGTTGCTCTGGGAGCATCCGGTATCGGTGAGGACGCGACGGCCGCATCGGCGACCGCAGGCGGGGCCTGTTCGACCTCGGCGGATGCGGCGACCGGCGCCGTCGTGGCCGGTTCCGAAGCCGGGGCCGGGACCGCTGCTTCCGCTTCGGTGTCCGATGCCGCCGCTGCGAAGGAATCGTCGGCCTGGACCGGCAGGTCGGTGCCGATCTCCTCGGCCTGCTCCAGGCCGGCGTCCTGCGCGGCCAGTTCGGGGTTCCACCAGTGGCCCAGGCAACGCTCCAGTTCGCTGCGGGTCACCGGCTTGGGCAGGTAGTCGTCCATGCCGGCGTCGAGGCACTTCTGCCGGTCGCCGGCCATTGCGTTGGCGGTCATGGCGATGATCGGCACGTGGCGGCGGTCGCCGGCGGCGGCTTCGCTTTCGCGCCATTGCCGGGTCGCGGTGTAGCCGTCCATCACCGGCATCTGGCAGTCCATCAGCACGATGTCGTAGCGTGAGGCCGACATCCGCATCAGCGCCGCCTCGCCGTTGCCGGCGGTGTCGCAGGCGATGCCGAGCACCGACAGCAGCCGCTGCCCGACCATGAGATTGACGGGGTTGTCCTCGACCAGCAGCACCCGCGGGCTGCGCGCGGGCCGCGCCGGCGCCGCGATGGTCGGGGCCGTTGCCTGCGGCGCCTGCGCGGGTTGCCCGGCTTCGGCGGCCGCCGCCGGCGCTTCGGGAGCGGCCGCGGTTGCGATCATGGGCGGGTCCTCGTCGCTCTCGGTTTCGCCGATCAACGCGGCGCGCAGGTCGGCATCGGGTGCCTGGCGGCTGAGCACGGTGGCGCTGGCGCGCAGTTCGTCCGGCACCGGGTCGTCGCCGTACAGGCAGACCAGCTTGAGGTCGCCGTAGACCGCCTGGCGGCCGAGATTGCGGTGCAGCGCCAGTGCGGTGTTGCGCATGCCGGCCAGGTCGGCGAGCACGATCGAGTACGCCCAGGGCGCGCCCTGGCTGGCGGCGGCGCGCAGGCGGTTGAGCGCTTCCTGGGTAGTCTCGACCGCACTCACGCGCAGGCCCCAGTTGGGCAGCTGCATCGACAGGCGCAGGCGCAGGCGCGGGTCGGCGCTGAGCAGCAGCAGACGGCCGCCGTCGGCGAGCCGGTCCTGCGTCGGCATGTCGCCGTGTACCTTGAGCAGCGGCACCTCGAACCAGAAGGTCGCGCCCTGGCCGGGCGCCGACTGCACGCCGATATGCCCGCTCATCAGTTCGACGATGCGCTTGGAGATCGCCAGGCCCAGGCCGGTGCCGCCGTAGAGCCGCGTGGTGGAGGCGTCGGCCTGGTTGAAGGCCTGGAACAGGCGGCCCTGCGCCGCCTGGGAAATGCCGATGCCGGTATCGCGCACCTCGATCCGCAGCTGGTGCTGCGCGGCGCTCTCGCCGATGCGGCGCACGTTGACCGCGACCGAGCCGCGCTCGGTGAACTTGACCGCGTTGCTGACCAGGTTGCCCACTACCTGGCGCAGCCGTACCGGGTCGCCGCGCACCGGCAGCCGCACCGCGGGATCGATGTGCAGGCTCAGGCGCAGGCCCTTGCCCTGCGCCGGGCGCTCCATCAGCTGCAACACGCTTTCCAGCAGCTCGCGCAGGTTGAAACCGGTGATCTCCAGTTCGAGCTTGTCGGCCTCGAGCTTGGAATAGTCGAGGATGTCGTCGACGATCCTGAGCATCTGCTGCGAGGAGGTATACGCGGTGCGCACCAGTTCGGCGTGGTCGGCCGGCAGCCGCGCGTGCATCAGCAGGTCCAGCATCGGCACGATGCCGTTGAGCGGCGTGCGGATCTCGTGGCTCATGGTGGCGAGGAACTCGCCCTTGGCCAGCACCGCCGATTCCGCCGCCTGCTTGGCCTGGCGCAGTTCCTGCTCGAGCTGGGTGTGGCGTTGCAGCTGCGCCTGCAGGTCGACGCGTTCGGCTTCATTGCGCCGCACGATCTCCTCGGCCTCGTCGAGTTCGCGGTCGCGCGCCTGCATCATGTAGATCGTGGCGCTGAACGCGAAAGTGGCCAGCAACGCCAGCACCAGGGCGATGCCCTGCCACGGGCCGGCCATGCCGAAGAAGTCGAGCAGCAGCATCACCGCCGCGCCGCAGGCGGCGCCGAGTGCCAGCCAGCGCAGCATCAACGAGGAGGGACGTGTCCTTGTCAGCGTGGCCATGGTCTAGAGCACCGAGTGGTGGAAGTCGAAGTCGAGGTCGTCCGCAACCTGTTGCACCAGGTTGCCCTGGATGTAATCGATACCGCTCATCCACAGCGTCGCGGCGGCCTGCGGATCCTCGACCTGCTGGCCGATGACCTGCAGTCCGACCCGGTGCGCGCGCTCGATCGCTTCGCGCATCGCGTCGCGCACGGCGACGTCGGCGAGCTTGCTGGAGAAGTCCGCCGCCAGCCGCACGAAGTTCAGCGGCAGCTGCGCGAGCAGGGTGTCGACGTCGCCGTCGGGGCGGTACTGGCTCAGGCACAGCTGCGCGCCGGCGGAAGCCATCGTCGTGCAGAACTCCTGCAGCGACACGGCATGCACCAGGGCGTCGTCCTGGCGTACGTCGATCACCAGGCAGGTGCCGTCGATCCCGCGCTCCTGCATTGCGGACAGCAGCCAGGCGGCATGGCCTTCGCGCGCCAGGCTGCGCGGCGACTGCGACACGAACAGCCGCAACGGCATGCCGCGCGCCTGCTGCTTCTGCAGCAGCGCCAGCGCCAGTTCCAGCACGCGTCGGTCGATGTCCTGCAGCAGCCCGGCGGCTTCGGCCACCGGCAGGATCTCGCCGGCGGTATGCAGCGTGCCCTCGGCATCGCGCAACCGCAGCAGGGTCTGGTACTGCGCCTGGTCGCCGCCCGACACCGCGACGATCGGCTGATAGGCCAGCTCCAGCCGGTCGCCGGCGAGCGCGTCGGCGATCATGTCCGACAGCCCGCGGGTCCGCTCGAGCACGCCCGGCTCGGGCGGGACATAGGCGGCGATGCCGACCGGATCGTTGCGCGAGGCGCGCAGCGCCTGCTCGGCGGCGGCGAGCGCGCTGCCGGCATCCTCGAATCCGTGCGCGAGCGCGGCGCAGCCGATCCGCACCCGCAGCCGCAGCGGCTCGCCGCCGGCGTCGAACGGATGACCGCCGAGGCCGTCGCGCAGGCCGCGCGCCCAGACGAGCGGATCGTCCGGCGCGGATGCGGCGTGCGCGTGCTCGACATGGGCGTGCTCGACGTGGGCGTGCTCGACGTGGGCATGTTCGACATGG
The DNA here is from genome assembly GCF_041300785.1 of Luteimonas salinilitoris. Classification (NCBI taxonomy): domain Bacteria; kingdom Pseudomonadati; phylum Pseudomonadota; class Gammaproteobacteria; order Lysobacterales; family Lysobacteraceae; genus Luteimonas; species Luteimonas salinilitoris. The sequence continues at coordinate 23,131 of NZ_JBFWIB010000005.1, read as the reverse complement.
ATCAGGAAGGTGTTGTCGTTGAGCCGCGCCGCCGGATGCCCGCCGGCCAGCTCCGCGATCCGGCGCCCGGCCTCGAGCAGCACCGATTCCAGCGTGGCGTAGCCGAGCCGGTCGCGCAGCGCGGCGGTGCCGTCGATCTCGAGGAAGTACAGCGTGCCGTCGCCGCCGCCGGGAATCGCCGCGGCCAGGCGTTGCAGCATGCGGTTGCGGGTGTGCAGGCCGGTGCTGGGATGGCGGCCGTCGTCGGGCCGCTGCGCCCGCAGCTTGCGTGCGCGCTTGATCCGGTTCTCCACCGCCGCGACCAGGTGCCGCGGCCGCACCGGCTTGCTGAGGAAATCGTCGGCGCCGATCTCCAGCACCTCGAACTGGCGCTCGGGATCGGGATCGCCGGTCAGGAACACGATCGGCGTATGCGCATAGCGGGCGTTGCCGCGGATCATGTCGGTGAGCTCGGCACCGTCGATGGCCGGCATGTGCAGGTCCATCAGCACCAGGTCGGGCTGGAACGCCTTCAGCGCGGCCATCACCTGGCCGGCATCGGAGACCGCCTGCGCCTGCATGCCGGCGCCCTGCAGCACGCTCTGCGCGAACAGCGCCTGGCTGCGGTCGTCCTCGACGATCAGCACCCGGTAGGGCGGCTCGCCGCTGGCCGCCGCGGCCGGGCGCGCGCTGGCCGCCTGCAACGCCAGTTCCGCGCGGATGGCGTCGCCGTCGTCTTCGGCCGGCAGCGTCGGGGCAGCCGCGTCCGAACTCCAGCGTCGCCAGTAGTGCGCCGGTGGAAACTCGGCGCGTCGCGTATCGTCTGCCATCCCCATTCGTACGACTGTGCCGCCATCCGTGATCGCAGGCAACTGCCTCGGCCGTGGCCGTCGGTTCCGCTGCCGGCCCGGTCCGGCGCTGCCCATGGGCGTCGCGTGGCACGGCGGCGGGTTTGCTGCTGCAGGAACGGCGATTATGCGCGATCGTGGCCGCCGGCTTCCGTGCGCCCGCCCGCAGTCGCGCGATCCGTATTCAGGATCGGCGATCCGGGCGCGGGGACTCAGCCGGGGACGGACCGAGGTGCGCGCCGGAACAGGCGCCGCCACAGCCACCAGATCGCCAGGGCGACCAGCACGCCGATGCCGGTCACCAGCGTCAGCGCGATCCAGGGATGGGTGAACGCCAGCGCCAGGGCGCCCACCACCACCGCGTCCTCGGTGGCGGAGGCCGCCCAGTTGCTGAACGGTTCCGGCGAGGCGTTCAACAGCGCCCGCGAGCCGGATTTCAGCAAATGACTGGTCAGCGCCACGCCGGCGCCGGTGGCGAGCATGCCGGCGCCGAGCTCGCCGTCCGGCGACAGCGCCGCGGCCGCCAGGAAGGCGCCGGCGGGGACCCGGGCCAGGGTCTGCAGCAGGTCCCAGGCCGAGTCGACGCCGGGGATCTTGTCGGCGAAGAACTCGGCCAGCGCCAGCACGCCGGAGACCCCGAGCACCCAGGGCGACGTGGTCGCCTCGAGCGCCTGCGGCAGTTCCAGCCAGCCGAGCGCGCCGGCCAGGCCGACGCCGAACACGGTCAGGTAGACGCGGATGCCGGCCAGCCAGGCCAGCAGCACGCCGATCGCGAACAGGTGTGCCTCGGACATGGGATCTCCGCCGTGGGCGCCGGGGCGGCGCGCGCCTGTACGCAGTATAGGCAGGCGCCTGCGCGACGAACGCGAAGTCGCCGGGCGGGCCGAATCCGGTGAATGCCGGCGAACCGCGGCGGCGCACCGTGTTGACGCCGGCTCCGGGCGCTGGCTATACCGTTCGGGATGAACGATGCGCCGCCTCCCGATGCTTCCGATGCGCCCGCCGCGCCGCAGCCGGCGCCGACTGCCGCGGCGCCCGCCCCGCACCACGATCCGCACCCGCGTCTGACCTACATCCTCATCGCCGTACTCCTGGTGTCGTTGGGATTCGGCGCCTGGGGACTGTCGGTGGTGCTCGGCGGCCGGCCGGCCGAGGATCCCCGCGCGCAGCTTCGCGCGCAACAGGCGCAGATCGAGGACCTGGAGCAGCGCGTGACCACGCTCACGCGCTCCGACCAGATCAGCCGCGACGCCAACCGCGACCTGCAGAGCGCGCTGACCGAGCGCGAGGAGGAGATCGCGGGCCTGCGCGCGGACGTCGCCTTCTACGAACGCTTCGTCGGCGCCACCGCGCAGCGCCGCGGCCTGTCCGTGCACGAACTGCTGCTGCAGCCGAGCGGCGACGGCGTCTGGCATTTCACCGCCACGCTGACCCAGAACCTCAATCGCGGCGCGGTCAGCCGCGGCGGACTGAAGCTCTCGATCGAGGGCACGCGCGACGGCAAGCTGCAGCGGCTGGACTGGGTGGACCTGCGCCAGCAGCACGACGCGCCGCCGGTGGAATACTCGTTCAAGTACTTCCAGCAGGTCGAGGGCGATGTCCTGCTGCCGAAGGGCTTCTCACCGGTGCGCGTGAGCGCGCACCTGGATCCGGCCGGCGGCGCGGAGGTCGAGCAGTCGTTCACATGGGCCGATGCGACGGCCCGTTCCGCGCCTGGTGCTTGAACCGGCGCGCTGCGCCCCCCATCCTGAGCGCATGACCACGATGCAATCCGAACCGACCGGCTACCAGGCCCTGCAGCGCCCGCTCGACTTCACCCAGGCGGCGGCGGCCAAGGTGCGCGAACTGATCGTCGAGGAAGGCAACCCGGCGCTGAAGCTGCGGGTGTACATCCAGGGCGGCGGCTGTTCTGGCTTCCAGTACGGGTTCGAGTTCGACGAGGAGCAGGCCGACGAGGACCTGGCGGTCGACACCGACGGCGTGGTGCTGCTGGTCGATCCGCTCAGCCTGCAGTACCTGATGGGCGCGGCGGTCGACTACGTCGAGAGCCTGCACGGGGCGCAGTTCACCATCCGCAACCCGAACGCCAAGAGCACCTGCGGCTGCGGCAGCAGCTTCACCGTCTAGGGCCTGGTCTGCGCCATAAGCGTTGGCAGGCCCTGGCTCCCGGCGCGCACGCGGCGCGCGTGCGATCATTCTCGGCATGGCCTTCGCTTTCGTCGACGGCGCGCTCGACCGCGCCGAACACCTGCGCAACGATCCCGACGCATTGGCGGCCCTGTGGCCGCGGGCTAGCCTGCTGTTTCTCGACGACGACGGCCGCGCCCTGGCCGATGCGCGGCAGGGGCGTTTCGCGCCGCCGGCGGCGGCGCTGGCGGCCGTCGATCCGGCGCAGGCGATGTTCCTCGGCCTGCATGCGGGGCAGGGCTGGTTCGCGCTGCCGTCCGCGGCGCTCGCCGCCGAGGCGCCGGCACGGATCGACCTGCGCACCGCCGCGGCGGCCTGGCCCGCGCTGGAGGCGACCGCGTATGCGCAGGCGCGCGCGGTGCTGCACTGGCGCGCCCGCCACCGCCACTGCGGCGCCTGCGGGCACGCCCTGGCGTTCTCGCGCGCGGGCTGGCTCGGCCACTGCGCGCGCTGCGATCTCGAGCACTACCCGCGCACCGACCCGGCGGTGATCGTCGCCGTTTCCGACGGCGAGCGCCTGCTGCTCGGGCGGCAGGCCGGCTGGCCGCCGCGGCGCTGGTCGGTGCTCGCCGGCTTCGTCGAGCCCGGCGAGACGCTGGAGCAGACGGTGGCGCGCGAGGTGTTCGAGGAATCCGGCGTGCGGGTGCGCACCAGCCGTTACCTGGCCTCGCAGCCGTGGCCGTTCCCGTCCTCGCTGATGCTCGGCTTCGAGGCCGATGCCGAACCCGACCCGCCGGTGGTCAGCGACGAACTGGAGGCCGCGCGCTGGTTCGGGCGCGACGAGATCGGCGCCGCCCTGCGCGGCGAGTCCGGAGACGACGGTCCGCTGCTGTCGCCAGGGATCTCGATCTCGCACTGGTTGATCGAGGACTGGTGGAACAGGGCCAGCCGCGGGTCGTAGGCGTAGGCCTGGTGGGCGCGGCCTGACCTTCCCTCTCCCGCAAGAGGGGGAAGGAGCGGTGTATCGGGTCTCCGGCTTTCGGTCTCGTCTCCCGCTCCCCGTCTCCCGCTACACTCCCGCCATGTTCGCCACGCTGCTCGCCGTCGTCGTCGCGCTGGTGCTCGGCCATGTCGCGCCGGCGCTTGCCGGATCGCTGCGCCAGTACGGCTGGTACCTGGGCTGGCTGCGCTGGCTCGACGGGCAGTTCCCGCAGGAAGGCGTGTGGCAGGGCCGCTTCGGCATCGCATTGGCGCTGTTGCCGCCGCTGCTGCTGGTGGCGCTGTTCCAGTTCGCGCTGGACGGGCGCATGTTCGGTTTCCCGGCGCTGCTGTTCGGCGTCGCGGTGCTGTTCTACGCCTGGGGGCCGCGCGATCTCGACCTCGACGTACAGGCGGTGGCCGATGCCGCGGACCCGGTCGCACGCCGCACCGCCGTGGAGCGGCTGTGGCCGCATGCGGCAGCGCTGTCGCTGGAGGGGCCGGACCTGGTGGCACGGGTGTTCCGCAATGCCCGCGGGCGCTGGTTCGGCGTGCTGTTCTGGTTCCTGCTGCTGGGCCCGTTCGGCGCGCTGCTGTACCGCCTGACCGCGCTCGCCGCCGAAGGCGAGGCCTCGGCGGCGCTGCCGGCACAGACGGCGGCCGGCGCCCGCGGCCTGCTGGCGCTGCTGGACTGGCCGGTGACACAGTTGCTGGCGGTGTCGCTGGCGCTGGTGGGCAACTTCGACGTGGTGGTCGGCGCATGGCGCGAAGCGGGCAGCGACGCGTTCGGCCTCGACAGCGGGTTCCTCGATCGCCTCGCCCGCGCCAGCGTGCGCGAGGAGCTGGCGGACGAGGCCGCCGACTACGCCGACGCCGGCCTGCCGCCGCCGTTAGCGGCGGCGCCGGAACTGCCGGAACTTCGCGATGCCATGAGCCTGGTCTGGCGCATCCTGCTGCTGTGGCTGGCGGTGATCGCGGTGTTCGTGATCGGCGGTTGGGTGAGCTGACGCGCTTGGCAGATGCCCTATCGGCATCTGCCGCGTCGGCGAACGCCCGGCCATGGGTGAGGCCGAGGTGCTTGCGAGGCATGCCTCGCGCCTCGGACGAACGCCCTGCGCGCTGCGCAGGGCCGGCCAGCCGGGCCGGGCGTTCCGAGTCCGCATTGTCGCGCCATGGACGGCGAGGTTTGACCGGGCCGAAGCGGCGAGCGAATCAGTTTGGAAAGTGGATAGGGCGATCACGCCTCGCCGCCACGCAGCGCACGCACCCTGGCCTCCAGCTGCGCCGCCGTCGCGGTGCCGCCGTCGCGCGGTGCCTCGGCCACCACCTCGACATGGGCGCGGAACCGCCGCGGCACGCGCATCCTGCCCATCCGCGAATCGTTCCGGCTCCACATGCTGGCCCACATGCCCTTGAGGGCCATCGGCACCACCGGCACCGGGCGGCGCTCCAGGATCCGCTCCAGCCCCGGCTTGAACGGCGCGATCTCCCCATCGCCGGTCAGCCGCCCCTCGGGAAAGATGGCGACCAGTTCGCCTTCGGCCAACGTGCGGTCGACCTCGTCGAACGCGCGCTGCATCAGCGCCGGGTCCTCCTTCGCGCCGGCGATCGGGATCGCGCGGGCGGTGCGGAAGATCCAGCGCAGCACCGGGATCCTGAAGATGCGGTGGTACATCACGAAGCGCACCGGCCGCGGGATGGCGGCGGCCAGGATCAGCGCGTCCATGTAGCTGACGTGGTTGCACACCAGCAGCGCCGGGCCCTCGTCCGGCACGTGTTCCTCGATGCCGCGGATGCGCAGCCGGTACAGCGCGCGCACCAGCAGCCAGCTGAGGAAGCGCATCAGGAACTCGGGCACGATGGTGAAGATGTAGATCGCCACCAGGGCGTTGAGGATCGCCAGCGCCAGGAACACCTGCGGGATGCTCCAGCCCAGCAGCTGCTGCGCGGCCAACGCCGACATCGCGGCCAGCACGATGAAGCCCGAATTCTGGATGTTGAGCCCGGCGATCACCCGCGACAGCTCGTGCTTCGGCGAGCGGCTCTGGATCAGCGCGAACAGCGGCACCACGAAGAAACCGGCGAACAGGCCGATGCCGAGCAGGTCGGCCACGATCCGCCAACTGCCGGCCTCGCGCAGGAAGCCCAGCGCGTCCAGCCCGCTGGCCGGCGCCACGCCGGTGCGGGCGAAGTACAGGTCGAGGATGCAGGCGCTCATGCCGAACGCGCCCAGCGGCACCAGGCCGATCTCCACCGTGCGCGCCGACAGCTTCTCGCACAGCAGCGAGCCCGCGCCCACGCCGATCGAGAACAGTGCCAGCGCGAAGATGTACAGCGTCTCGTCGCCGCCCAGGTGGACCCGCGCGTAGGCCGGCAGCTGCGAGGTCAGCACGGTGCCGACGAACCAGAACCACGACACGCCGAGCACCGCGTTGCGCACCGCCAGCTGCTTGCGCGCCAGCTTGAGCATGCGTATCGACTCGGGGACCGGGTTCCAGTTGATCTTCAGGTCCGGCGCGCCGGCATCGACGCGCGGGATCAGCCGTGCGATCAGGTTGCCGAGCACCGCCAGCGAGACCACGGCGGCGCCGGCCACCCACGGCGCCTGGTCGCCGGCCAGCTTGAACAGCAGGCCGCCCACGATCATGCCGATCAGGATCGACATCGAGGTGCCCATCTCGACCAGGCCGTTGCCGCCGGTCAGCTCCTCCGGCCGCAGCACCGACGGCAGGATCGAATACTTGACCGGCCCGAACAGGGTCGACTGCACCCCGGTGCAGAACAGTGCTACCAGCAGCAGCGGCAGGCTCTGGGCCATGAAGCCGAGCGCCGCGACCAGCATGATCGCGATCTCCATCGCGGTGGTGATCCGGATCAGCCGATGCTTCTCCAGCTTCTCCGCCACCTGCCCGGCGATGCCGGAGAACAGGAAGTAGGGCAGGATGAAGACCGCCGGCGCCAGGCTCGCGTACAGCGCCATTTGCTCGTCGCTGGCCTGCAGCCAGAACAGCATGCCGATGATCGCCTGGCGGAAGACGTTGTCGTTGAGCGCGTTGATCGCCTGCACGTTGAAGAACGGCAGGAACCGCCGCTGCTTCAGCAGCCCGAACTGGCTGTGGGCGACCGGCAGCGCGGCCTCCGGCCCCGCGGCTGGCGGCATTCCTTCGGTTGATGCCTCGTCCGGCTTGTCCTGCGCCATGCGGCCTCCTCGCGGTTTCGCGGGAGTGTAGCGGGTCGATGTGGCGACGGCCCCTCTCCCTGTTCCGATCAATCTGTTCCGGTCAATCTCCGCTCGGCTGCGTCGTACGCTTGCTGCCCTTATCCTGCATCAAGTCTCTTGCCCGTCGGTGTCGCCATGCTGAGCCAACCTTGCTGCAGAGACTGCCGCGCCCGGCGCCCGCCCGTGATGGCCGTCCTGTTGCTTTCCGGTCAGGCCCGTGCCGGCAGTACATTGGGTATCAGCCTAGAACGCAGACAGAAGGTTTCCGGATGAAACGATTCGCGCTGGCGCTTGTCGCCTGTATCGCCACGCTGCCGGCATGGGCCGGCGATGTGTTGTTCACCGAAGTCCGCTATACGGGCGATGACGGCGGCCCGGCTGCGGGACCTGCGCAGTACCGCAACCCGGTCATCGCCGGTTTCTACCCGGATCCTTCCGCGATCCGGGTGGGCGACGACTTCTACCTGGTCACTTCCACCTTCGGTTACTTCCCCGGCCTGCCGATCTTCCACAGCCGCGACATGGTGTCCTGGCGCCAGATCGGCAATGCCATCGACCGTCCCGGCCAGATCGGCTACGGCGACGACGAGCTGACGCGCGGCCTGTTCGCCGCCACCATCAGTCATCACGACGGTACGTTCTACATCGCCAACACGTGCTTCTACTGCGACGGCGGCAATTTCATCGTCACCGCGACGGATCCGGCGGGTCCCTGGTCCGATCCGGTCTGGCTGGAATTCGAGGGCATCGACCCGTCGCTGTTCTTCGACGACGACGGTACCGTCTGGCTGGTCAACAATGACGTGCCCGAGGGCAAGCTGCGCTACGACGGGCATCGGGCGATCTGGCTCCAGCGGTTCGATGTGTCGGCAAAGAAGCCGGTCGGTCCACGCAAAATGCTGGTCGATGGCGGCGTGGACCCGGCCAGCGAGCCCGAGCACGTCGAAGGCCCGCACCTGTTCAAGCGCGGCGGGTTCTATTACCTGACCGCCGCGGAAGGCGGCACCGGCGAACAGCATGCGCAGATGATCTGGCGCAGCCGGCAGGTCACCGGCCCTTACGAGCCTTGGTCCGGCAATCCCGTGCTGACGCAGCGCGACCTGGACGCTTCGCGCGCCGATCCGGTCACCTCCACCGGACATGCGCAGTTCGTCGAACTGAAGGACGGATCGTGGTGGGCCGTGTTCCTCGCCACGCGGCCCTATCGCGGAAACCAGTACAACCTCGGGCGTGAGACCTTCCTGCTGCCGGTCACCTGGCATGACGGCTGGCCGGTGATCCTGCCGCACGGCGAACCCGTTCCGATGGTGCTGGAGAGGCCTGCGTTGCCGCGCGACCCGCAGCCGGTGCCGACCAGCGGCCCTTTCGAGTGGACCGAACGTTTCACTGCCGATACGTTGCCTCCGCAATGGATGACGCTCCATCCACCCGGGCGAGCCTGGTTCGCGACCGGATCCGATGGTCTGCGGCTCACGCCGTCGTCCACGCCGCTGGGCGGGCACGGCAGCGGTGGGCAGCCGGCCTACCTCGCGCACCGCCTGCAACACCATCGCGCGACCCTGACCGTGACGCTCGCACCCAACCAGCCGGCTCCGGGTGAACTGGCCGGGCTGGCACTGGTCCAGAGCGAGAGCCACCACTATGTCGTTGGAGTGGAGCGCAGCGAAGACCGTAACGAAGCGCAGGGCGAACGCGGCGCGGCGGTGGCGCTCTACCGCCGTGCGGGCAGGGACGAGCCGGTAACCGGGACAAGACAGGCCCGCATCGACCTGCCCTCGTCCGAACAGCCGGTGTCGCTGCGCTTCCAGCTCGATGGCCCGCGCCTGGATGTCTTCTACGCGGTGGAACCCGGGCAGTGGAAACCGGTGGCGACCGGCCTGGATGCCAGCCTGCTGAGTACCGACGTGGCCGGCGGCTTCACCGGCGCCACTTTCGGTCCCTATGCATTCCGTCCATGACCCGGACTCGACCGCTTCGGGCCGCAGGCGATCTCGCGGCGTGTAGGTCGTAGATCGCACCGGTCCGGCCTTGACGCGCTCTCTACATCGCACCATCGCATTCGGCCAACAGCCAGCTTCGCTGGTCTACCCTGCGGATGACCCTTGGAAGCCTGGAGGTCGCCATGTCCGCGGAACACAAGAGCCCATTCGGGCATGTCAACGATACGGTGGCGCAGCTCAAGGAGATGCGGCACTACGCGAAGAACAACGTCGAGCTGCTGACCACGCAGTGGCTGTTGTTCGATGGTGAGCTGTCGAAGCTGAAGCACGCCGGGAAGATCGAGGCGCTGATGACGCGCCAGAGCGAGTTTTACGATGCCCTGGAAGCGGAGATCGCCGAGTTGGAAGCGTTGGCGGAGGAGCTGCAGCCGGCACCGGAAGGCGCGGACGGCACAGCGCAGTGATCGAGACCTGCGGGGTACAGGTCGCGACTACGTCGCTCCTTTAGTGCTCCTCACCCGTGCTCGCGCTTCTCGCGTTCGATCGCGCGCCAGCCGATGTCGTGGCGGTGGAACTCGCCATGCCAGGAGATGCCGGCGACTCCGGCATAGGCATTGCGCTGCGCCTTGGTCACCGTGTCGCCCAGGGCGCACACGCACAGCACGCGGCCGCCGGCGGTGACGACGTGCCCGCCCTCGATGCGGGTGCCGGCGTGGAAGACCTTGCCGCCCTCCGGTTCGGGCACGTCCCAGGCGTTGATGGCGTCGCCGGTGCGCGGCTTGCCGGGGTAGCCTTCCGCGGCCAGCACCACGCCGAGTGCGGCGCGCGGATCCCATTGCGGTTGCGCCGTGTCCAGGCGGCCGTCGATGCCGGCCTCGATCAGGTTGGCGAAATCCGACTGCAGGCGCAGCATGATCGGCTGTGTCTCGGGGTCGCCGAAACGCACGTTGAACTCGATCACCCTGGGCGCGCCGGCCTTGTCGATCATCAGCCCGGCGTAGAGGAAGCCGGTGAACGGCACGCCGTCGGCCGCCATGCCGCGCACGGTCGGTTCGATCACCTCGCGCAGGATGCGCGCGTGCACGTCGGGGGTGACCACCGGCGCCGGCGAGTAGGCGCCCATGCCGCCGGTGTTCGGGCCGGTGTCGCCGTCGCCGACGCGCTTGTGGTCCTGGCTGGTGGCCATCGGCAGCGCGGTCTCGCCGTCGACCAGGGCGATGAAGCTGGCCTCCTCGCCCTCCAGGAACTCTTCGACCACCACCCGCGCGCCGGCCTCGCCGAAGGCGTAGCCGGACAGCATGTCGGTGATCGCGGCCTCGGCCTCGGCGAGCGTCATGGCCACGATCACGCCCTTGCCGGCGGCCAGGCCGTCGGCCTTGATCACGATCGGGGCGCCTTTCTGCTGTACATAGTCCAGCGCGGCCTCGGCCTCGGTGAACACCGCGTAGTGCGCGGTGGGAATGCCGTGGCGGGCGAGGAAGTCCTTGGCGAAGGCCTTGCTGCCCTCCAACTGCGCGGCGGCGGCGGTGGGGCCGAAGATACGCTGGCCGGATTCGCGGAAGCGGTCGACGATGCCGGCGACAAGCGGACCTTCCGGGCCGACCACGGTGAAGGCGACGCCTTCGCGCCGTGCCAGCGCCAGCAGGCCGTCGATGTCGCCGACGGCAATGTCGACGTTGCGGCACTTCGGCTCGGTCGCGGTGCCGGCGTTGCCGGGCGCGACCAGCACCTCGTCGACGCGTACGGACTGCGCGAATTTCCAGGCCAGCGCGTGTTCGCGGCCGCCGGAGCCGATCACCAGTAACTTCATTGCCCGTCCTCTTCCAAATCCAATCCACGTGCGCGTCCACGTGCGCGGCCCAGGTGCAGCGAGCGCAGCACCAGCATAACCAGGGTGAGCGCGGTCAGCGGCACCACGAAGCGCATCATCACCGCGCTGAAGGCCGGCAGGGCGTCGTGCCCGGCCGCGTCGAGCAGCAGGTAGGCCAAGTACGCGGCGTAATAGGCCAGGAACACCGCGCCTTCCCAGCGGCGGATGCAATGGCCGGTGTAGAAGATCGGCAGGCAGGCCAGCGCCACCGCGGTCATCACCGGCAGGTCGAAGCGGATCACCGCCGCGCCCACCGCCAGCCCCTGCGGCGAGACCACCGCGGTCAGCGCCAGCACCAGCAGCAGGTTGAGCACGTTGCTGCCGATCACGTTGCCGACCGCCATGTCGCGTTCGCCGCGCAGCACCGCCAGCAGCGCGGTGGCGATCTCCGGCAGCGAGGTGCCGATCGCCACCACGGTCAGTCCGATGACCAGCTCGCTGACGCCCATCGCAGCGGCGACGCTGGTGGCGGCGTCGACCAGCCAGCCGGCGCCGAGCACCAGCAGCGCCAGGCCGGCGGCGACCAGTGCCAGGTCGAGCGCGCGGCTGGCGAGGCCACGGGGCACGCGGGCGGGGGCGTCCGGCGGCTCGTCATCGCCGCCGCGCAGCGCCGTGCGCAGCAGCAGCGCCAGATAGCCCAGGCAGGCCAGGAACAGCGCGCCGCCCTCGATGCGCGACAAGCGCCCATCTATCGTCAGTCCCATCACCGCGACCGAGCACAGGATCATCACCGGCACGTCCATCCGGACCAGCTGCCGTGCCACCACCAGCGGCGCGATCACCGCGCTCATGCCCAGGATCAGCAGCACGTTGGTGATGTTGCTGCCGACCACGTTGCCCACCGCCAGGTCGGCCGCGCCGCTGCGCGCGGCGCCGATCCCGACCGCCAGTTCCGGCGCGCTGGTGCCGAAGGCGACCACGGTCAGGCCGATCACCAGCGGCGACAGCCCGGTCGCGGCGGCCAGCCGCGAGGCGCCGCGCACCAGCATTTCCGCGCCCCCCAGCAGCGCCGCCAGACCGCCGAGAAACAGCAGCAGCGTCATCGCTAGTGGCGGAAGTGGCGCACGCCGGTGAACACCATGGCGATGTCGTGCTCGTCGGCGGCGGCGATCACCTCGGCGTCGCGCATCGAGCCGCCGGGCTGGATCACCGCGCGGATGCCGGCCGCGGCGGCGGCGTCGATGCCGTCGCGGAACGGGAAGAAGGCGTCGCTGGCCATCGCCGAGCCGGGCACGGCCAGCCCCGCCTCCTCGGCCTTCAGGCCGGCGATCTTCGCGCTGACCACGCGGCTCATCTGCCCGGCGCCGACGCCGACGGTGCGTCCGTCTTTCGCATAGACGATGGCGTTCGACTTGACGTACTTGGCCACTTGCCAGGCGAACAGCAGGTCGGCCAGTTCGATGTCGTCCGGCGCGCGCCGGCTGACCACCTTGAGCTCCTCGCGCGCGACCTCGCGGACGTCGGCGGTCTGCATCAACAGGCCGGAGCCGACGCGTTTCACGTCGATGTTGTTGCGACCGGCACCGTGCGGAATGCGCAGCACGCGTACGTTGGCCTTCTTCGCGCAGTAGGCGAGGGCGTCGGCCGCGTAGTCGGGGGCGATCAGCACCTCGACGAACTGGCGATCGAGGATCGCCCTGGCCGTGGCGGCGTCGAGCGTGCGGCTGAAGGCGATGATGCCGCCGAAGGCCGAGGTCGGGTCGGTGGCGTAGGCGCGCTCGTAGGCGTCGCCGCAGTCGGCGGCGACCGCCACGCCGCAGGGATTGGCGTGCTTGACGATCACGCAGGCCGGCGCGTCGAACTGGCGCACGCATTCCCAGGCGGCATCGGCATCGGCGATGTTGTTGTACGACAGCGCCTTGCCCTGCAGCTGGGTGAAGGTGGCCAGGGTGCCCGCCACCGGCCACAGGTCGCGGTAGAACGCGGCCTGCTGGTGCGGGTTCTCACCGTAGCGCAGGTCCATCACCTTGACGAAGTTGCCGTTGCTCTGCGCGGGGAACGCCGCGCGGCCCGCGGCGCCGGCATCGGAGGGCTCGGCGATCGCCGACAGCACGTCGCTGACGCGCGCGTCGTACTGGGCCACGCGGTTGAATGCCGCTACCGACAGCATGAACCGCGTGCGCTGCGACAGCGCGCCGTCGTTCTCGGCGAGTTCGTCGACGATGCCGTCGTACTGCGCCGGGTCGGTCGCCACGGCGACGTGGGCGAAGTTCTTCGCCGCCGCGCGCAGCATTGCCGGGCCGCCGATGTCGATGTTCTCGATGATGTCGTCGAACTTCGCATCCGGCTGGTACGCGACGCGCTCGAACGGGTACAGGTTCAGCACCAGCAGGTCGATCGGGGCGATGCCGTGCTCGGCCATGACCGCGTCGTCGGTGCCGCGGCGGCCGAGCAGGCCGCCGTGGATCTTCGGATGCAGGGTCTTGACCCGGCCGTCCATGATCTCGGGAAAGCCGGTGACCTCGGAGACGTCGCGCACCGGCAGGCCGGCCTCGCGCAGCGCCCTGGCGGTGCCGCCGGTGGACAGCAGCTCGATGTCGCGGGCGGCCAGCGCGCGGGCCAGGTCGATCAGTCCGGTCTTGTCGGACACGGACAGCAGGGCCCGGCGCACGGGCAGACGGTCGAGGGTCATGGGTGGGGAATGGCAGCGCGGGGCCGGAATTATAGCGTCCGCGACGGAAGGCGAGAAACGAGTGAAGAGGAGTGAGAAACGAGTAAAAGCGGGCGCGGCTCTTACTCGTTTCTCACTCCTAATGACTCACTTCTCGCTTTCAGTTGAGCCCGTAGTCGCGCAGCTTCTTGCGCAGGGTGGCGCGATGGATGCCGAGCATCGCCGCGGCGCGGCTCTGGTTGCCGTCGCAATGGTTCAGCACCTCGACGAACAACGGGATCTCCAGTTCGCGCAGCGCGATCTGGTACAGGTTGTCGGCGCCGCTGCCGTTGAGATCGCCGATGTAACGACGCACCGAATTGGCGACGTGATCGCGCAACGGCGTGCGTTGTCCGGAGCGGTTGCTGGGATCGGGGCGTTCGGCGTTCAAGATCGTGTCCGGGTGGCGCGTTGCTGCAACCGTCGCAGCAGTCGCATGCCGCGCTGGAGGGCGGCGTCGGACCTTCGACGGGGGGAGCGAGTCTAGCGCGCCCGGCGCGGGCGCGCCAAGACGCACTGCACGATCGCGATGTGCGCGGCTATTCAAAGTCGAAGTTGAACGCGACCGTATGCGGCGACGGCTCGAGCACGTCGATGCGGATCGCCGCGCGTTGTCCGCTGGACATTCCCGCGGGGGCAGGCGGCTGTTCAAGGTATTCCTCCGGCGAAAAGCGGCGCTGGCCCAGCGTGCGGCCGTCGATGTCCGACAGCCGCAGGACCAGGTGCGGCCAGGCCTGTGTCCAACGCGCGTCGTTGCGGATCGTCGCGTTCACCCGCAGCACGCCCGCGAGTTCGGCATGCGGCCGCACGTCGCGCTGCAACAGGACGATCGATTCCGGCTCGCGCCAGGGCGGGAGCGTGCAGCCGATCGCGTCGCACACGGCAACGAGCAGCGGCCGCCATTGCGGATCGGCCGCAAGCCGGGCGCGGTCGGCCAACAGCAATTGCAACACCAGCAACAACGCAAGCACGGCGATTGCGGCCACGGCCGGCCAGCGCCGGCGCAGTGCCTGCGCGCCCGCGGCAGCGCGCAGGTGGCGCTGGGCGAAACTGGGCGCGGGTTTGACCTGGTGCGTGGCGTCGCCGGTCGCGGGTGCCGGTGTGGCGGGCGTTTTCGGGCTTTCCTTCTCCGATGCCTGCGTCGCCAGGCCTTCTGCGCTTGCGCTTGCGGCAGCGGCAGCGGCCGGCGGGCGTGCCGGGGCCGCGGGGGTACCGTCCTCGCGTTCGGCGGCGCCCGGGTCTGCGGTTTCGATTGACGTGTCCGCGTCGTCGCCGCGATCCGCGGGCACGGTTGGAGCGGTCGGCACTGGCTGCGATGGTGTGGCAGGGGGTGGGGCGGGCGCGGGCGGCGGCGGTGCGGGCGGCGGCGGTGCGGACGATGGCGGTGGCGCAGCGGGCGGCGCAGGCATTGCGGATGCTGCAGGTGGCGGCGCAGGCGGCGCGACCGGCGTGGGAGGTTCGACCGGCGCGGGACTGGCGGTGGCCGGCGCGACCGCCTCGCGCAGGGCGAACCCGCAGCGCGGGCAGCGCTCGGGCGGCAGATCGGTGGCGAAGTCGGTCGCCACCAGTGCGGCACAGTTCGGGCAGTTGACGAACATGACGTTAACAGGCCCTAGCCGCCGTCCGGCGCCGGTCGCGACAGTGGGACGGCGGGCGTCGCCCGCCCGTGACGCCGGGTCATTGTCCGGTCATGCATCGACATCCGTTCTTCTCCCCGTGCGCGGCGCGATCCGCCCGAAGGAGGGCGGGTCCGCCCCTGTATTCAACCACGTCGGCGCACGCCGTCGATGCGAACCCAGTCACCTTCGTGCGCGACCGCCAGCGATTCGAACCACGGCCGGTAGCGCCGCAGCACGTCTTCCTGCTGCCCGTCGAGGATGCCGGACAGCGTGATGCGCCCGCCCGGCGCGACCCGTTCGGCGAGGGGTTCGGCGAGCGCATCGAGCGCGGCGGCGAGGATGTTGGCGACGACGACCGGATAGGGGCCGGCCGGCGCGTCCTGCGGCAGCGATACCTGCAGGCGCGCGCCGACGTCGTTGCGGTCGGCGTTGTCGGCGCTGGCCAGCAGCGCCTGCGGATCGTTGTCGATGCCGATCGCGCGCGCGGCGCCCAGCTTCAGCGCCGCCAGCGCCAGGATGCCGCTGCCACAGCCGTAGTCGAGCACCTCGCGGTCCTGCAGCGCGCCCTCGGCGGCGAGCGCATCGAGCCATTGCAGGCACAGCGCGGTGGTCGGATGGGTGCCGGAGCCGAAGGCGAGGCCGGGATCGAGCCGCACCACGGCGGCGTCGGCATGCGCCGCCTCGTCCGGCAGTTCGCTGTTCCAGGGCACGATCCAGGTGCGCGCGCCGAACCGTAGCGGCGTGTAGCGGTCCATCCAGGCGCGTTCCCAGTCCTGGTCCCCGACGTTGCGGAACGCGGCACGGGTCCAGTCCAGCGCCGGATCGAAGGCCTCCAGGGCCGCGAGCAGCAGCAACGCATCGGTGTCGTGCGGAAACAGCGCACTGAGCTCCAGCGTGTTCCACAGCGGCGTTTCACCGACGCCCGGCTCGAGGATCGCGTGCTCGTTGGCGGTCTCGGCGTCGGCGTCGAGCATGGTCACCGCCAGCGCGCCGACATCGGCCAGGGCGCGCTCGTAGCGCGGCTGTTCGGCCTCGCTGCACCGCAGCGACAGTTCGAGATGGGGCATGGGGGGGTACCGGGAGGGGGAGGCGAATGGTGCGGTGCCCGGCCCCGGGCGTAAAGGGCGCGACATCGGGAAACCTCCACGCGCCCGGCGCAGCGCGGTGGCGCCGCGGAAATTGCTCTAAGATGACCGCCTTGCGAGGCGGGCGGGCCGGTGGAGAAGCCGGTGCGACGGCCTCGTCCGATCGGCCGTTCCGTGCCGGTCGTCTGGTGCGTCGGTCCACCGCAGGAGACGGATCCGGTGAGGTGCAGCGAGGTCTTCCGCAGATGCCCGGCATGCTGACGACGGCAGTCCGGATGCGGTCGTGCCGGTTGCCGCGAATGGATATGCCCATGTCCTGGAACAAGCCGCTGGTGGTTGCTGCCGTGCTGGCGCTGCTCGTCGGCGCCGCGCTGTATCAGCGCGCCGCGGAGCGCGCCGGGCCGGTGCCGGCGGCGGCGCCGATCGATGCCGTCGACCTCGGGGACGCGCCCGCCACCGGCGCGCCGGCGATCGCCGCGCACGCGCCGGTGACCGGCGAAGGCGATACCGATGCATCGCCGGGCGTGACCGACCGGCGTCGCCACCTGCGCCGGGAATTCGAGCGCGCCCCCGACCTCTACGTCTACCTGCAATCGTTGATCCCGGCCGCGCGTGCCGGCGAGGCCGATGCGATCTGGCTGGTCAGCCGCGTCTACGAGTACTGCGCGCCGTATGCCGGCGACCCCGCCGCCTACGCCGGCGATACCCGCCTGTTCGGCGAAATGAAGCTGCGCGCGTCCGCGGCCATGGTGGCAGCGCGCGAGCGCGTGAGCCGTCGCTGCACGCGGTTCGCCCCCGAGGACGGCCTGGGCTACCGGACGATCCTGCTCCGGCGCACGCAGGCCGCGGAGGCCGGCAGCCTGGCGGCCGAGGCCGCGCTGCTGGCGATGGGCGAGCCGCTCGACGACAGCGAGACCTATCGCCGCGACCTGGCCGACCGCGTGCAGCGCTCGGCCGATCCGGAGGCCTTTACCGCGCTGGCGCCAGCGATGGGGGTGATGGCTGCCGGCGACGACGCCCATTCCGGCCAGGTGGCCGGCAGCCAGCTCGCCGAACTGGCATGGCAACTGGCGGGATGCGAGTTGGGACAGGACTGCAGTGCGGAGGGCCCGCTGATGACGAACTATTGCGCCAACGGCGGCATCTGCTCGCAGGACGAGGAACAGGATTTCCAGACGTTCGTTTACGACGCTGCGATTCCGCGACAGGGGGCGGATGTCGTCGATGACATGATTGACTCGCTGCTGAGGAGCGAGGGAGTACCGAAATGAAAAACAAACGCTTCGTGCACAAGGTCAAGTTCTATTGCTGGGTGCTGTTGTTCGTCGCCTATTCGGTCACCGCGGCCGGGGTCATGATCGATGCACTCAACGACAATTACCGGGAACTGTCGCAGGTCGCCGTGACCACGGTGGATGCGCCGGCCGAGGTCAGGATGAGCGGGGCGTCGCAGATCGCCGCGGTCTACCGGGCGCAGAGCGGGGCGCCGTTTTCGTCGCTGCCGCCGGGCAGCACCTTCAAGGTGGTCTGGCCCGACGGATCCAGCGAGTACGTGACCGTGGTCAGCCAGTCCTCCGGCGTCGGCGTGCAGCCGATTCCGGGCACGCAGAGCATCGCGCCGGAACTGGCGTCGCCGTCTTCGGAGCTGCAGATCCTGCCGGTGGATCCGCTCGACGAGCCGGGCGGCGCGCTCGAGTTCCGCTGACCGGATCGGCTTGCCGATCATCGAGTCGTAGTCGGACGGTGCCCGGTAGCCTTCGTGGATGTGCGGGTCGACGCGCACGCCGGGACCGCATCGTGCTCGCGTTCGCGCAACACCGCGGCGACGCGGATGCGCCAGCGCCGGAACAGTTCGCTGCTGCCGCGCTGCTGCGCTGCCACGTGCGGCGGGTGCCGGCGCCAGGTGGCGATCGCCGCTTCGTCGCGCCACAGCGACAGCGACAGCAGGCGGCCGGGATCGGAGACGCTCTGGTAGCGCTCGATCGAGATGAAGCCGTCGACCTGTTGCAGGTCCGCGGTGAGCGCGGCGGCGATGGAGAAGTATTCGTCGCGGCCGGTCGGATAGGGTTCGACTTCGAAGATGACGACGATCACGACGCTGCGGCCTCGCGCAGGAACGACAGGGTTTCCGCCCACAGCGCCCGCCGCTGCGGTTGCAGGTGCAGCCAGTGGTTGCCGCCGGCGATCTTGACGTCGCGCTTGTCGGCGGCGTGGGTGAGCGCGGCGAACAGGCTTGCGGCGTCGGCGTCGGTGGTGACGTGATCCCACTCGCCGCGCACGATCAGGGTCGGCTGACGGACGCGGCCATCGTCGACCAGCGTCTCGCCGGCCCACAGGCGGCCGATGTCGGCACCGGGGCCGCCGGGAATCTTCGCCGAGCGCGGCGTGCGCCGGTGCGAGGTCGGGTCGCTGTCGAGATAGGCGGTGCACCAGCGCTCCAGTTCCTCGTCGCCGACCGGCGTCGGCAGATGTCCGGGCATTCCGCTGCGCTGGCGCGGACGTTGCTGCGCCGCGGTCATCAGGGTCCAGGCGGGCGCCGGCGTGGCGGCCGGATCGGGTTCGCCATTGCGCATGGTCACCGGTCCGAACAGCACCAGCCGCGCGACCAGCTCGGGGCGGTCGATCGCCAGTTGCCGCGCCGGCAATGTGCCCCAGGAATGCGCGACGACGTGGATCGGCGCCGTCGGCCGTTCGTGGCGGATCGCCTGCAGTACCGCGGCGATCTGGCTGGCCGCGGCCTGGCATTGCCCGTAGGGCGGCGCGCTGCCGGCTTCGCGCCCGAACACCGCCGGCCGGTCCGAGCCGCCGTAGCCGGCGAAGTCGAAGGCCCAGGCATCCAGGCCGGTGGCCTGCAGCTGGTCCAGCCACGACACGCCGTCCATGCGCCATCCCGCCGACAGCGCCGACGGGAACGTGGCGCCATGCACCCACAGCACCGCCGGGCCGCGCGCCGGCTGGCGGGTGATCGCCAGCTGCAGCGTTTCGCCGTCGTGGCTCCATGGCAACCGTCGCTGCGTCGCCGCGGCACGCCGTTGCTGCGACGCCGACGCTGCCGGCAAGACCTGGCTTGCCAGGCCGAGAGCGGAGAGCTTCATCAGGGTGCGCCTGTCCATCGCGGTCCGTCCGGGGAAGGGGAGGCCCATGCTGCGCTTGCGCCGTCGTGGATGTTTCGTCCATGATCGAAACATGGATGCAGGTCCCTCGCTTGCCAGGGTCGCGGCGCTGATCGGCGATCCCGCCCGCGCGCTGATGCTGGCGGCGCTGATGGACGGCCGCAGCCGCACCGCCGGCGAGCTGGCGCAGGCCGGCGGCGTCACCCCGCAGACCGCGAGCGCGCACCTGGGCAAGCTGGTCGACGCGGGCTTGCTGGCGATCGAGAAGCAGGGCCGGCACCGCTACCACCGGCTTGCATCCGCCGATGTCTCGCACGTGCTCGAGGCGCTGATGTCGGTATCGGCGACAGCGCCGCAGGCGCCGGTGCCCGGACCGCGCGACCTCGCCCTGCGCCACGCGCGCACCTGCTACGACCACCTGGCCGGCGAACTCGCGGTGCGCCTGGCCGACGGCTGGATCGCGAATGGCTGGATCGGCCACGGCGATGGCGGATGGCGGCTCACGGCCGCGGGTACGCGTGGCCTGGAAGCACTGGACATCGAGCCACCGGACGCAGCGCGACGCCGTCCCGGCGTCCGCTCCTGCCTGGACTGGAGCGAACGCCGGCCGCACATCGGCGGCCAGCTCGGCGCCGGTGTGCTCGACGCCCTGTTCGCGCGCGGCTGGGTTCGACGCCGCCGCGACTCGCGCGCACTGCTGGTCAGCGACGAGGGCGAGCGCGGCCTGCGCCGGTGGGGCGCGAAACGCTGAGTCGACGTAGTGCGGTCAGTCCGGGCCCGGGCATCCTGCGGCTCGACCCGGCAACGCGAATGGGCAATCGCTGCCTGCGCTCGCTGGCCTTCGGCGCCGGCCTCAGCCGATCGACAGCGACTTGTCGCGGCGCTCGGCCAGCCGCTTCTCCAGGTAGTGGATGTTCTGGCCGCCGGTCTGGAACCCGATGTCGCGCATGATCCGCTGCTGCAGCGGGATGTTGGTCCGGATGCCGTCGATCACCATCTCGTTCAACGCCACGCGCATGCGCGCGATCGCCTGCTCGCGGTCGGCGCCGTGCACGATCAGCTTGCCGATCATCGAGTCGTAGTCGGGCGGCACCCGGTAGCCTTCGTAGATGTGCGAGTCGACGCGCACGCCGGGACCGCCCGGCGCGTGGAAATGCTGGATCAGCCCGGGCGAGGGCATGAAGGTTTCCGGGTCCTCGGCGTTGACCCGGCACTCGATCGCATGCCCGCGCAGCACCACGTCGTCCTGCCGGAACGACAGCGGATGGCCGGCGGCGATCAGCAGTTGTTCGCGCACCAGGTCGATGCCGGTGACCAGTTCGGTGACCGGGTGCTCGACCTGGATGCGGGTGTTCATCTCGATGAAGTAGAAGCGGCCGTCCTCGTACAGGAACTCGAACGTGCCGGCGCCGCGATAGCCGATGCGCAGGCAGGCCTCGACGCAGACCTTGCCGATCTGTGCGCGCTCGGCCTCGCTGATGCCGGGCGCCGGCGCTTCCTCGACCACCTTCTGGTGGCGGCGCTGCATCGAGCAGTCGCGCTCGCCCAGGTGGATGGCATTGCCCTGGCCGTCGGCCAGCACCTGGATCTCGATGTGGCGCGGGTTCTCGAGGAACTTCTCCATGTAGACCATGTCGTTGCCGAACGCGGCCTTGGCTTCCTGCTTGGTGGTGGAGACCGCGGCGGACAGCGCCGCCTCGGTGTGCACCACGCGCATGCCGCGTCCGCCGCCGCCGCCGGCCGCCTTGACGATCACCGGATAGCCGATCTCGCGGGCGATGGCGATGTTGGCCTCGGCCTCGTCGCCGAGCGGCCCGCCGCTGCCCGGCACGCAGGGCACGCCGGCCTCCTTCATCGCCCGGATCGCCTCGACCTTGTCGCCCATCAGGCGGATGGTCTCGGCCCTGGGGCCGATGAAGACGAAGCCGGACTGCTCCACGCGCTCGGCGAAGTCGGCGTTCTCGCTGAGGAAGCCGTAGCCGGGGTGGATCGCCTGCGCGTCGGTCACCTCGGCTGCGGCGATGATCGCCGGCATGTCCAGGTAGCTGCGCGCCGACGGCGCCGGGCCGATGCAGACCGACTCGTCGGCCATGGCCACGTGCTTGAGGTTGCGATCGACGGTGGAATGCACCGCGACCGTGCGGATGCCGAGCGCATGGCACGCGCGCAGGATGCGCAGCGCGATTTCACCGCGGTTGGCGATGACGACTTTATCGAGCATGGGAGGGCCGGGAATCGGGAATCGGGAATGGGGAATCGCAAGAGCCGGGTTGCGCCGGCGCTCCTGGCTTGGCGAGTACGTTCATGAGTGCAGTGAGTCGGGCGAAGATGTTGGAGGGCACGCTCGCCGCCGCGCGTCGGAGCTGGCCGGTCAGCGCATAGCGCTCGGTGTCGGGAAAGGCTGACGAGAACCGATAAACCGTCTCGACGAGATCCATGGCGTCTCGCCAGACGTCCAGCCGCTCATGTGGCCGCTTTGACGATTCCCGATTCTCCATTCCCGATTCCCGGCTCGTCAGCCGATCACGAACAGCGGCTGATCGAATTCCACCGGCTGGCCGTTCTCGCACAGGATCGCGAGCACGGTGCCTTCGATGTCGGCCTCGATCGGGTTGAACATCTTCATCGCCTCGATGATGCCCAGCGTCTCGCCGGCCTTGACGGCCTGGCCGACGCTGACGAACGCCGGCTTGTCCGGCGCCGGCGAGGCGTAGTAGGTGCCGACCATCGGCGACTTGACCGTGTGCCCTTCCGGCAGCGCCGCGCCGCCCGCGTCCGGTGCGGCGGCGTCGCGGCCGCCGGTGGCGGCGTCGACCGGCGACTGCATCGGCATCGTCGGCTCGGCGCCGCGCGACACCGGCATCGGCGCCGCCGGCGGTGCGTACGCGGGACCGGTCTGCAGCCGCGACAGGCGCACCGATTCCTCGCCTTCCTTGATCTCGATCTCGGAGAGGTTGGATTCCTCGAGCAGGTCGATCAGCTTCTTGATTTTTCGCAGGTCCATGGTGGCCTCTGTGGTGTCCCGGCGTTCGCCGCCGGGCGGGGACATGGGATTCGTGGGTTCAGCGGGGCAGGCGGGCGAGCGCCGCCTCCAGGGCGTAGCGGTAGCCGTCGGCGCCGAAGCCGCAGATCACGCCGACGGCCAGGTCGCTGAAGTAGCTGCTGTGGCGGAACGGTTCGCGCGCGTGCGGATTGGACAGGTGCACCTCGATGAACGGGATCGCCACCGCGGCGAGCGCGTCGCGCAGGGCCACCGAGGTATGGGTGAACGCGGCCGGGTTGATCAGCAGGAAGGCGGTGCCGTCCTCGCGCGCCGCCTGCACCCGCTCGACCAGCACATGTTCGGCGTTGGACTGCAGGCTCTCGAGCGCATGGCCGGCGGCCTCGGCGCGTTGCGCCAGGTCGGCGTCGATCGCGGCGAGCGTGGTGCGGCCGTAGACCTCCGGCTCGCGCGTGCCGAGCAGGTTGAGGTTGGGGCCGTGCAGGAGCAGCAGTTTCGCCATCGGGACCGGGGCCGGAAACAGGCGCGCAGTCTGGGGCAAGCCGCCGATACTGTCCAGTTCGCCGATCTTCGCCGAATTTAAGCGTTTGTTTGAGTTTCCACTCTAATTGCGGCGGGTCGCGCCAGGCGGTCTTCTCCGCTACGACGAAGCCAGCCCCGTCGCCACGGGCGGTGTCAGTGAATAGCCCGCACCTCGAGCC
>NZ_JBFWIB010000049.1:0-1560 GCF_041300785.1 Luteimonas salinilitoris | reverse complement strand
TCTCCCCGCACAATCTGAGTCACGCAAGGCTCTTGTGCGTCCATGAACATGAAGCACCGACCAAATAGCGCCTTCTTGCCAAAATCATCAAATACGTTTGATCCGAGAGGTGTGATCAGGACCTCATCAGTTGCAAGTGCCCGCTGATGATTGTTATCGATCTCTGTCCAATGTTGGACGGCGATGCTGTCCAAGACCAGATTGATCGCCGGCTGGTTGTACTGCACAAGAACATTCCCGTCTTTCATGGGAGTTGGATTCATGTCTGGGTGGTAGTTGAAGATCTTCGACAGCGCGTCCTTGGCAAAGGGCTCTGCCTCAGCATCTGCGAGACCGTCAGGAAGGACAACACATGTTCCATGCAAAAAAACAGCAAGATCGCGTTGGCCGTTAGTGTAGAAGCGTAGGCGCTCAACAATCTGATCGATGGGTTGCATGATGGCGGGACGCCAGTCTGGAACAGGTGGGAACCTCTTGGGCGGCTCCTGAGGCTGTTCCTTCTTCTTGAATAGTCCGAACACCGAGGATCTCCAGAAACATCTAACGCCTGAGTTAAGCCGAGCCGCGAAGCGGCATCGGCTTGAACGAATTGTTAGCCTTCTTGCTGTGGCGCATCAGACATGACGCGTTCAATCCATGTAATGTAGCGGGAGATGCGAACGCTATTCACGACCTGGCCATAAAGCCCAGCATGAAAGGCGCGGACGCTACTTTGTGGGTAGTACCTGTCAAATGATGCAAGGCCAGCAAGCTGCTTCTGACCGCGGTGATCGATGATGACGGGGCCGCCGCTGTCGCCATTGCCGCTTATCCCTTCAAGTGGTAAAGCAAGCGGAGGTGTGTCGAAGGTATACGAAATCCAGCGTGAGTCTGCACCAACTACGACATTGAAAGCGCGGCGCAGGCGGGTACGGTGTGCGGCATGAATGGCTAGGCCATCGACGCCATTTCCCGTAGCGCCCTTACCTATGAGCTCGACGATCTCTCCGACCTCATCGTTCTCGCGATAGAGCGCTACCGGAGTCACATCTGCGATAGGCGATGCAAGCTTCATCAACGCAATATCGTCGGAATCCGCAAGGAACTCCACCAGCCTGGATGAATCACCAGACGCCAAAGCATCGTTGACGAGGGCCTCGGGCGGCTTCTTGTAGCCCGGATGCATGTAGACGTGCTCGACTTTCCGCGGCATGCCATTGATGGTTACTTCGCATTCTGATGGGACTGCATGAGCTACAGTTATCACCCATTGCGGTGCAATGAGGACGCCATGGCCCTCGCCGGGCATATCCGCCAGAGCCGGGAACGCAGATACTGGGATCTGGTACTCCGCGTCCTCAACGTCATGACGAATGACAACAGCACTGGCTGTGTACGAGGCGGCTAACAGAAGCGGTAGAAGGCAACGAGTCATGATCATAGCGGTTTCAAGAAGGCTAACGCCTGTGTTAAGCCGTGCCGCGAAGCGGCAGGGACTTCCTACGCAAAAGTGGACACCTGCGGGTTAGGCGCATTGCTCGTACTCGACCGGTGACCGGTACCCCAGGGCCGAGTGTAGAC
>NZ_JBFWIB010000048.1:0-1601 GCF_041300785.1 Luteimonas salinilitoris | reverse complement strand
GTTCATTCAAGTCGACGCCACTTCGTGGCGCGGCTTAACTCAGGCGTTAGCCAATGCACCGCGTAATCCTTACCTACAGCAAACCACTCCTTCGCCAAGCTGTGCGCAGCTTCTGGTGGCGCGTGGTCGGGTTCAAATTTCTCGTAGCACTAGCCTTGGTGGCCGCGGCCCTCCTCATGCTCATACTCGGCGGCGACACTTCGTGGTTTGTAGGTGTATTGGCAAGTGTGCTCGTGCTTGGCATCACCTTCATGGTCGCGCTCTACGTCATCCACTACCGCAACTCGCTTCATAAGCTCCAAGCCATGGGCACCCCTCAAGCCACACTCGATGCTTCAGAGACTTCTCTGTCGTTGTCATCGGGTGCGGGCACTGCAACGCTTCCTTGGTCTGCCGTTACAGAGGTGTGGCAGTTCAAATCTTGTTGGCTTCTTCTGCTTTCAAAGTCTCAATTTGTGACTCTGCCGCTAGCGGAAATGACCCCAGAGGCTGGGGCGTTCATCCTCGCCCGTGTACAGGCTTCGAGAGGTAAAGTTGGCTAACAATTCATTCAAGCCGAAGCCGCTTCGCGGCTCGGCTTAATTCAGGCGTTAGGTGGCTATGAGACATCTCTGCAAGTCACTATTGGCGTTCGCTTTCCTACTCATCGCATTGGCATCCATTTCTGTTCGGGCTCAAAAGATGGAACTATCCGACGCAGTTCACAGAAGAATCATTCAGCTTTCCGAGGAGGGAGACCATCAGGCCGAGAGCGGCCACTACCGAGAGGCTGTGGAGAAGTACATCGAGGCTCTTGATCTCCTGCCAGAGCCAAAAACAAACTGGGATGCTTGCACTTGGCTACTAGCCGCAATCGGCGATGCAAACTTCAAGTCAAAAAATTATAAGTACGCTAGGGCTGCCATGAGTGACGCTATGCACTGCCCTGGCGCAGTCGGAAACCCCTTTATCCATCTGCGTCTTGGCCAATCGCAATTTGAGCTTGGGAACATACAGCGGGCTAATGATGAGTTGGCTCGCGCCTACATGGGCGCCGGCAAAGAGATCTTCGCGGACGAGGATCCCAAGTACTTTGCACACCTCAAGACGGTGCTAGTCCCACCCGCCAGTGGTGAGTGGTAGCCACCTAACAATTCATTCAAGCCGAACCCGCTTCGCGGGTCGGCTTAATTCAGCAACTGTCTTGTGATCGAGCGTTTCAGACGGCGGTCGCTGCACCTTCCGTGTTCCGCAGTTCGTCCCGCCGCCGTGCATTGACGATCGTCAACAGCTTGCGCATGCAGGCGACCAGCGCGACCTTGCCGAGCTTCCCGCGGGCGCGCAGCTGCTGGTAGTGCGCGCGCAGCGTCGGGTCTCAACGCACGGCTGACAGCGTCGCCATGTAGAGCGCGACGCGCACGGGTGCGCGGCCGCCACGAACGCGGCGCTTGCCCTGCATCTGGCCGCTGTCGCGGTTCATCGGCGCGACGCCGACCAGCTTGGCGATCTGCTGCCGCGTCAGCGTGCCGAGCTCCGGCAGCAGTGCCAAGCTCGTGGCCTGGAAGACCGGGCCCATGCCCTTCGACGAACGCAGCGCAGGCGTCGCATGTACCTTGAGCAGG
>NZ_JBFWIB010000047.1:0-1722 GCF_041300785.1 Luteimonas salinilitoris | reverse complement strand
GCCGCAGACCAATGAATCAGGTGACTGACAAAATTAAAACAGGGACGGTTGGTGAGTTGCTTGTGCAGATTCGTCTGTTGCAACTCGGTGTTCAAGCCGCACCACCCATCAAGGATTCTGGCAATGACCTTGTGGCTGTGAATGGCCGGGAGTTCCGTGCCATCTCCGTCCGCACGACGACTTCTTTCAGCTACAACAAGCCAAACGCAGCCCGGCTTTATCATGTGCTTGCCGTAGTCCGGCTAGTCGGAGACGATCGCATCATCAACCTTGATGAGTCAGAGATTTTTCTCATCCCACAAGCGGATGTTGCTGGCGCTCCTACTCGCTGTGACCGTTTGGAGCAATACAGGTTCTCTAGACAGGCCGTGGAGACTCACTTTGGCAACCTTGCGGCCTAACAATTCATTCAAGCCGAACCCGCTTCGCGGGTCGGCTTAATTCAGGCGTTATACGGCATAGTGAGGATATCGAGTGGCTGAGACGATCGTGTCGGCTTTCAAGCTGAACTCCGCCTGATCCGGACCGACAAATCTCAGGCCGAAACCTTCCCGCTGCAGCGCGCGTAAATGACTCGGGCGCTCATAGCGAGACGTAGCGTTGGGCGTTGCATGTCAGGAATAATTTGGAGGAGCACTTGCCAATGAATCGCTACTTGCCCGTTCCCGCAATCTTGAACGCCATCATTGTAGGATTGATCGCGTTGCCCTCCATGGCAGCGAACGCTCCTAGAGAACGGTGTGTAGCGCCAGAAGGCACAGCGCTGATTGAGTTCCGGTCCAACGGAAATCATCTAAGAGGCTTCATCGACCTTCCGCATGGTCGCGGTAAGCATCCTGCGATCATGATCGTGCATGGCGGCCTGGACACCGACGTCACCGCAGGTGCCGGCTTTAGTGAGGCGATGCGAAACACCTTTCGACGCGCGGGCATCGCGACGTTGGTTTGGGACAAAGCTGGCAACGGTTGCAGCTCTGGAAAATACGCGGATCCCGTGCTGCCAATTCGCGAGCGCGCCACGGAGACCCTCGCGGCGCTCAACGTGCTCAGGCAACGCAGCGATATCGATTCAAGTCGAATCGGCCTTTGGGCGTTGAGTCAGGGTGCATGGGTGGCGCCGATGGCAATGGTGCAAACCAATGACATTGCATACCTGATTGCGGTTAGCGCACCGGGACGCGATGCGCTCAGTCAGGCAACTTACGAGTCGCTTAGCATCCTTCGCGAGGCGGGCGTAGCTGAATCCGAAGCTCAGGATGTCTACGCAACGCTGCGACGAGGTGTGGCAGTGGCGCGCGCAACTGGCAGCGCACGAGCGTATGCCTCCTTCATCGAACCACTACGCAAGTACCCTTCCATTTGGAAAACGTATGGGCCCGACCCATCCGAGGCCGGGCAAGCGGCAATTCTTTCTGCACCGGAATGGTCGATCAATGCGGATGAGTTCCTGACGCAGTTACGTCAACCCACGCTGGCTGTCTTCGGGCAGCGTGACCGCTTCGTGGATTGGCGCGAAAGTGTCGATGTTTACCGCGACTCGTTCGAACGCTCCGGAAACCGCGACTTGACGATCAAGGTGTTCAAAGACGCCGATCACGACATGCTCGCACCAGCTGCGGATCCGAGCTCGCCTCAAGCTGTTCACGTGGACGGATACATGGAGGCAATGGTCGAATGGCTGAAGGCCAGAAATTTCGCTGGTCGGTAACGTCCGCTTCTGGC
>NZ_JBFWIB010000046.1:0-1889 GCF_041300785.1 Luteimonas salinilitoris | reverse complement strand
GGCGAGCTCGCGGCGGCACTGCAACCCTGCGATGCCCCCGAATTGCCGGGCCGCCGGCTCTGGTTCGTGCCCGGCATGGCCGACCGCACCGGCGCCGGCGACGCGATGCGCGGCGAGGAAACCCAGGTGCTGGCGCTGCTCGAGCGGCTCGGTCGCGGCCGCCACGTCATCTGCCTGCCCGGCACCCACAGCAAATGGGTGGAGGCGGACGACGGCCGCATCGTCTCGATCGCGACCGCGATGACCGGCGAGCTGTTCGACCTGCTGCGCCGGCACGGCACCCTGGCCGAACTGGCGCCCGCAGGCGCAGGCCACGCCGGCATCGGCACGGCCGAGGCCGAGGCATTCGATCGCGGCATGCACGACAGCGCCGCCGCCGGCGGCCTGCTGCACCATCTGTTCGGCGCGCGCGCGCGCGTGCTGTTCGACAGCTTGTCCGCGGCGCGCCTGCCCGATTACCTCTCCGGCCTGCTGATCGGTCACGAAGTCCGCGCGCTCTCGCCTACGTCGGCGAAAGCAGGCGGCGTTCCGGTGCACCTGATCGGCAACGATGCGCTGCTCGATGCCTACGGCCACGCCCTCGTCGTATTCGGCGTTGAAATCCGTCGCCATTCCGAACAGCTGGCGGCCGACGGCCTGCACCTGCTGGCGCGCCATCGCCGCCTTCCCGGTTGAACCCGGCACCCGCGGCAGCAGCCGCCAACAGCCCGAAGGGCTGGTCATCCATGGACGTTGCCTTTCAAGGGGTTGAACGTCCATGGATGCCCGCCTACGCGGGCATGACGGGTTTTTTCGAGGAATCGGACGCTGCCTAGCCTTCGTGCTGCCAATCCTCCCGCCCATGGCGGACACGGATAACGAACACGTCGCCGTGGTCGTCGACCACGTAGACAACAAGGTGGGACTCAATGGGATGGATGCGCACGGGCGGAACGATTTCAGCCCGTTCCCGGGCTGCCTCGGGATTGTCGGCGAGGAAACGGAATGTCTTCTCGAGCAGATCGTGGTATCGCTCGGCCTGATGGATCCCGAACAGTTCCGCGCCTTCGAGGAAGATGGCGACGATATCCTCTTCCGCCTTCCCGCTCAGCCGATAGCCCGTCACGCGCGGCGCTTGCCCACCGATACCGCCTGCTTGCGGGCGACCTTCTTCAACTCGGTCATCGACCGGCGACCGGCGCCACTGGCGATCCCTTCGGCGACGAGCGCCTGCATGTGCGCGACCTTCGCCATCCGCTCCTGATCGCGCCGGATCAGGTGGCGGACATAATCGCTGGCATTGGCGTAGTGCCCCGAACGGGCCTGCTGCTCGACCCAGAGCTTCATGGCATCGGGGATCGACACGTTCATGGTCGTCATGGGAAAGCACCTCCGGTAGCCACCGTCCCATATTTGGCAAAGATTGTCAATCAGGCCTTCCGGCCGCTGGCGCGAAAGTGCACCTGGTTCCGTTTCTCGATCATGGGCACGATGAAGGCGCATCCACAGACCTTCATCGTCATCGGCATCCTGCGATCAGGCATCGACCCCGCCGAACTCGACCGGCAAGGCGGACTCTTCTAACAGCAAGGCCCGCATCGCGAGCCTTATGCTTCATGGGTAATCAGGAAGTAAACCTGGAACCGTTTTTGATCGAACCGTTTTTGATCAGAACCGTTTTTAATCAGGAAGTAAACCTGGAACCGTTTTTCACGACCGCATGAAGACCTACCGCTGGGTCGGCGGCGACCGGCCGGCCGAGCTGATCGCCCAGATCCGCGCGCTCACCGAGCAGGGCTACGACACGTTCAAGTTCAACGGCAGCGAAGAGCTGGCGCCGCTCGCCGGCACCGCGGCGATCGATGCGCTGATCGCCAAGGTGGCCGGCGTGCGCGAGGCGTTCGGCAACA
>NZ_JBFWIB010000045.1:0-2092 GCF_041300785.1 Luteimonas salinilitoris | reverse complement strand
GTGCCTAACAATTCATTCAAGCCGAACCCGCTTCGCGGGTCGGCTTAATTCAGGCGTTAGGCATCAGTCTACTAAGAAGTTAGGCATCAGATGGAGGGCGTCGTGAACTGGAACAAGATAGTCCTGCTCGCAACTCTTCTGTTCGTTGCCCAGGTCGTACTCGGCTTCGTAGAAGGTGCTCTTCAGTCTCCTGACTCTGGCGCTTCTTGGCTTTTCGCTGGCCATGCCACCTCATTCGTCGTTTGCTCGGCAATCGCCTTCTTTGCAGTGCGCTATCCGGCTAAGCCATTCGCCCACGCTTGGCTCGGTCTATTGCTGCAAGTTCTCGTCGCGGCCGGGCTCTCGGCGGTACTCACCGCTTGGCTCGGTAGCACGCCGTGGGTTTCTGTCGCACTGGAGTGGGCTGTGCTCGTTGTCGCTCTCGTTGCTGGCACGTCAGTGGGCATCGGTCTTCGGCATAGCGCCAGCGGACCGGCTGATGCCTAACAATTCATTCAAGCCGAAGCCGCTTCGCGGCTCGGCTTAATTCAGGCGTTAGCGCCCAAGAAATGTCTCTCGCACTCTTTGATTTCGACGGCACGATCACTATCCACGAGACCATGCTGGATTGCTTCTTCAAGGGAAAAGGATGGCTGGACAAGGTTTGAAGCAATGGATCGCAATGTCCATGTGTGCCTGGTTGTTGCCGTGGTCGCAGCCGTCGGTGGCACGCGAGCCGCCGGCTGACGGATGCATCGACTTACACAACATCACCGGTGGCTGGCGGATCGGCGAACGCGAGATTCTGATCCGCTCGAACGGACAAGCTGGGGCGCGTCTTGAGCTGGATCCTGCCTGTCCGGTATTCGTCGAAGGAGTGGATCTGGAGACGTTGGCTCCCGAAGGTTGGGCTTGCCCAAGTGGACGCTTGTTCGTGCGTGGTGGTGAGAACACATGCCCCGTGATCCAGATGAGCACGCTTTCAGCATCGGAGCTGGCTGATGCGTTGCGTATGCGGGGCGCGAATATGCAACCGAGCGTTACGCTGGATCGGGTCGAGGTTCAGGGGCGCCACTGGCGAGATATTGGCGGCACCACCGACTATTGCGTCGATGCCCGCTTCCTGCGCGGATGGCACAAGGATAGAGAAGGTCTGGTGGTCGAGGTATCGCCGCGACGCCATGCAGGACATCGTTATTACCGGGTGGAGACGGTCAATATATGCTCGGATTTGGCCACTGCCCATTCGATCAGACTGGTGTCTAGAAACGGAGGGGCGGCGGTGTGTGGGTATCCGGGTGACAAGGTAGTGCTGATCAACGATTCGTCGGAAGGTTTCGTCCAAATGGGGGGCTCGCCTACCGGCGCGTTCTGGCGTGGCTGCGAGATCAGCCGAGTCACCCCATTTGCACGCGAGTGATCTAAGCACATAATGTCGGTGTCGCGGTTGGGCGCTAACAACTCGTTCAAACCGATGCCGCTTCGCGGCACGGCTTAACTCAAGCGTTAGCTGGCGACGACATATCGGCTGGGGGAGCTAATGAAGCATGTAGCAATCTGCCTCTTCGCGCTGTTCTTCTGGAACGAGCTTCGGGCTTCGGAACCCTTGAATGTTGAGTTCTATGAAGTGCGCGGTAATAACGCGCGTGATCTGCGTAAAGAGCTAGGCGATCACGGACCAGTCGGTGACGACGGTTCCCGGCACCATGGCTATACAAAATGGCATGTCGATTGGACATTTCAACTGATTCCCAGCGGTAAGTTGTGTGCAATTGGCTCTGTTGAGACTAAGCTTGAAGTCACTATGACGCTTCCGAAATGGAACAAGCCAGAGGGATTGTTAGAGGACCTGACGCGAGAGTGGGAAAGGTATAGCACTGCTCTCCGGCTGCACGAGGATGGGCACTACAACATCGCCGTTTCGGCGGCGCAAGAGATAGAACGTCGACTATCTGGTCTGACTGGTACCGCCGGGTGCAAAACGTTAGCCGAAGATATTAATAGCAAGGCAAGAGCTGTAATTGAGGAGTTTCGGGCTAAAGATCTGGGATATGACGTGGCCACTGAGCATGGAGCCACTCAGGGAGCTCGGTTTTGATCTGCCAGGCGCCAG
>NZ_JBFWIB010000044.1:0-2149 GCF_041300785.1 Luteimonas salinilitoris | reverse complement strand
CGGCGGTGGTCGCGCGTGAGTTGGGCATTCCGCGCAATCGGCTCTACAAATGGGCACAGGACGCTGAGCAGAAGGGAGAGCAGGCGTTTGCTGGCAGCGGCCGCCCGAAGGCCGGTGTCGATAAGGGGCCAGGGCAAATATCAATCGACTTCGGGAAATTTGCCCTGGCCCCTTATCGTCCCCCCTTATCGTCCTTATCGTCCCTCCGCCCCCTTTCTTGCTCGTCCCCTTTCTTGCTCTCGGATTCTGCATAGGGACCGGAACGCTAATCAAAGACACGGGTCCCCATTGGTGACGCAAGCCGCCGATGGCCGACCATTCTCTTGCACTTCTCTTGTGCGGCGCTGCAGCAGATGGCAGTTGTGTGACACATCTGAATGCGCGAAACAGGTGCTTGCTTGCAGCAGGTAGGTAGGCGACTTCGCGCATGCGTTCCGCTTCACACGATACGAACGGATTCGGTGAGAGCGTCCGCCGCACAGGGGAACCACTCAATGTCCGCTATGGACGCCTGGAGAAGACCGCATGTCCCGTGTCCCGCTTCACTCGTCGTGGGCTCTCGCACTCTCGTGCAGCGCACTGACCTTATTGGCGCTCGCGCCCACGGCTCCGGTGGCCGCCGCGATCCGCACCGTAACCAACTGCAACGACAGCGGTCCCGGCAGCTTGCGAAGTGTGGTCGCCAACGCGCTCAGTGGCGACACCATCGATTTAGCTTCGCTCGGATGCAATCGAATCCTGCTCACCAGCGGCGCGATCGATGTTTCGCAGAACGATCTGGCGCTGTCCGGGCGCAACCCTTGGGCGCTCACCATCGACGGCGGCGGCACGGACCGCGTCTTCCTGCACGCCGGTACGGGCGTCCTGCGCCTGCGCCGGATTTCGGTGGCAAACGGAAAGATCGTACGCGACACACCGGAGGAATCAGGCGGCTGTGTCAGCTCGTACGGCTCCGTCGAGGCGATCGGTTCCTGGATCCACCATTGCCAGGTGCAGGCGACCGGAGGAGACGCCCCTTCGGCCGACGGCGGCGCCATCGCGGCCGACAACAAGGTGATGCTGTCCTACAGCAAGGCGTATGCAAGCAGCGCCACTGCCTTTGGTAGCGGTTACGGAGGTGGCGTGAGCGCCCGCGAAGTCGTACTGCACAGAAGCCAGGTCTATGGCAACTATGCGGACTATGCCGGCGGCGGCATCGTTGGGGAGTCCGTCTCCGCAGGGCTTTCGACGATCCATGACAATCGCGCCGATCAGCGGGGAGGCGGGGTCTACATTTCATTTGCCTGTTTCGATCGGCAGGACTGCACGTTCCGGCTCGACAAGTCGACCGTATCGGCCAACCATTCAACGGATTTCGGCGGCTTCGATGCGTCGAACGCGACAACAGCAGTGTTCGTCGACAGCACGGTGTCCGGCAACTCCGCGGGAATCTACAGTGCCGGTGAGCTTGCGCCCGATGCCCGCATCTTCAACAGCACGATCGCGTCCAACCAGGACACAAGGGTGTGCTTCAATATTCTCCATGTCTCCCAGCAGTTGGACCTGGTGAGCTCCATCGTTTCCGGCAACACCTGCACCGCCGGCGCCGTCGATGACCTCGGCGGCGTCATAGGAGCCCAAGTGACCGGAAGCGACAACATCATCGGCTATTCGTCATTGCAGCTACCTCCCGACACCATTTTCGCCGATCCGCGGCTGGCAGTACTGGCCGACAACGGCGGGCCGACGCGTACGCACATGCCGCTTGCGAACAGCCCGGCGCTCGAAAGCGGCAGCAATCCGCTGAACCTCAAGTACGACCAGCGCGGGGCCGGCTTCCGGCGCAAGAAGGGTGCCGCCGTCGATATCGGGGCGATCGAACGCTGACCGAAACAAGAACGCGAAAAACCCGGGTCAGAGTCCGAGGTATCCCCACAAGAACGGGGTCAGAGACCGTTCTTACCAGGACACTGGGATCTTTCTGATCCTCAGGACGCCGCCGCACTGATGAAGCGGGGGTGCTCGAGATCTGTACGGCTGGCAGGACCGACTCCCAGCGCGCTCGCCATGCCGCGCCCGCTAAAGAACGGGATCAGAGACCGTTCTCCCTACTTGGACAACAGATTCTTTCTGACCCGCAGTTCTCCGCCGTGCCCGACTGGCGAGCGGG
>NZ_JBFWIB010000043.1:0-2228 GCF_041300785.1 Luteimonas salinilitoris | reverse complement strand
CCTCCCCTCATCTGGTCCGGCCTGAACTGGAAAATTCGGCCTTTGGGTTGAGGGCGAATCCGGCGGTGAACTCGCTGGGCGTAATGTCGCCGAGCGAGGAGTGCGTCCGGAAGAGAACGCCTGGGCTAAGCCTAGTCGCGAAGCGGCTTCGGCTTGGATGAATTGTCAGTTGGCTTCACACCTATCTCATCTCTCGGACTCATAACCCCCTTCTCGATCTACAAGCATCGCGCATACGATATCGCAGATTTCAAGGATCATTCCCGGCGTAACCACTTCCAAGGGAGCGCGTGCTTCCAACAGAGCCGTTGGTTTGGAAAGCGCCAGATAGATATCCCAGGCATCGGCATCCTCCGCAAGCGTCAACACGGTAAGGGTCAGCAGATACTTGGTCGGCTCCAACTGCCAATCGGGAATCCGGTATCCACGATCATCCTGGAACAGCGCAAGCAACCGCTTGGCCTTAATATCCCTGACAATCTGTTCACAAGACCTCCCCGCCAGCTCGGCATACACGGACAATGGGAGGTTATTCGGCGCCTCGTAGGCATCTAGCTTGCCGCGATCTGGCAATGATGACGGGACTGCCGGGGAACCTGGCACAGACACAACAGGCGCCTCTCCCCTGACTGGAGTTTCCGGCGGAACCACAATCACCATTGTGCCGCCTTCCAAGCGGATAACACGGGCAACTTGGCCTACCTCGCGATTTTGAGGAGTGTTCACCTGCTCCACGACAGGCATACGGGCCGCATTGACGCCTTCTTGCTCTAGCCTGTCCAAGCAGTCGGCCCAGTCCTGCATCATGCGCCGACGTTGCTCCACGTATTCAGCATGATTGTAGGCAGCGCCACCGCCCTTGGTATCCGCATGCGACAGTTGGGCGTCGATCCAGGCCTTGGGGTAACCATATTCGTTCAACGCGGTCGCGATCGTGGCACGAATACCGTGACCGGTTAGCTGCCCTTCGAACCCCAATGACTTGAGCGCCTGATTCAGCGTATTCTCGCTGATCGGCTTTTTCAGATCGCCGCGATGCGCCAACAGGTAGCACTGACCCGGACGCCTTGTGCCCAGCAGATGGCGTACGACCTCAATGGCCTGAGTTGACAGGGGCACAATGTAGGGCGGTACGTCTTGCGGCCGCTTGCCCTGCTTGCGCGTCGTCAGCTGCAGTTGCTTCACGAGCGCCGCCGGCATGATCCAGAGTCCACGATCCAGATCGAACTGATCCGGTATCGCGGACCGCAGCTCGCCGGTGCGTACACCCGTCAGCAACAGCAGATGCAAGCTCAATCGCGTTTGCCGGCGGCCGCGATAGCCACGCAACCCGTGCAGAAGCTGCGACAGCTCTTCCATCCGCAGGAATGGATTGTGGGCAACCGGCGGCTTCGGCAGAGCAACAACGTCCAGACCCAGTGCGGGATTCCTCTCGAGTCCCGGGAACTTGACCATGGCGAAACGAAAAAGCTGCCGAAGCCAGAGCCGACACTTCTGGGCGATCGTGAACGCCTTGCGCGCTTCTATCTTCGCCAACACCTGTACCAGATCGGCACGCGTGATGTCGTACACCGTCCGCTTGCCAAGCGTCGGCAGGATGTCCTTGCGGAAGACCTGCTGCATCTGCGCAAGACTGCCTTGACGCCCGGGCTTCAGGCTGGAGCGGCGATGTTCGATCCATGTGTTGAAGACGGCCTGGAAGACCTGCTCTTCCGCCAGACGCCGTACTCGCCGTTCACGCTTGCGATGCTCCTGGGGATTCACCCCGCGGGCCACCAAAGCCCGGAGGGCTTCGCGACGAATTCGTGCGTCTTTGAGGCTAACCTCCGGGTAGGTGCCCAAGGACATACGCCGCTGCCTGCCGAGCCAGCGGTAGCGGAAATGCCAGCTCTTGCCGCCGTTGGCGGCGACGTAGAGTGCCAGCCCGCGACCATCGCCGAGGGTATAAGCCTTGCCGGTGGCCGGGGTCTGCCGGACCGCGATGTCAGTGAGAGGCATGGCGCCGCTCCTGACCCGAGCCGGAAACGGATGATCCTAGCGCCGCCAGACAGCGGCATCCAGGTCAGTCCATGCCCGCCACTCCCCTGAAAAAGACCCCAAAAATGGACTAAAAATCACTGGCTGTAGATGGATTCCGGCGAACGTCCGTGGAACACCTAAACCACAAGGGGCCAAAACCCCTCTTTTCCAGTCCTCCATGGACGTCCCTGGAACGCCATGGAACCTAA
>NZ_JBFWIB010000042.1:0-2395 GCF_041300785.1 Luteimonas salinilitoris | reverse complement strand
ATCTACACTCGGCCCTGGGGTACCGGTCACCGGTCGAGTACGAGCAATGCGCCTAACCCGCAGGTGTCCACTTTTGCGTAGGAAGTCCCACCCGCTTCGCGGGTCGGCTTAATTCAGGCGTTAGGCCGCACATTCTGTTTCTTTTGTCAGCTCACGGAGATCTCAAATGCCGCAGTTCATTACGATAGGTTACGGTGACCGCGAAGGTTATGACCGCACAGCCAAGACCGTTCGAGATGCAGCTCACGCACATGACGAAGTGCTGCAAAAGAGCGGAGCCTTGATGGGAATTGCAGGCCTTCCCGTGCAGGTCCGCAATCACGAGGCTAAAGAAGTCCAGACGAAGGACGGCCCTTACATGGCTGCGCAACTCCCTGTCGCCGGATTTGCTGTGATCGAGGCGCCCACTATGGCCGAGGCTATAGAAATGGTGTCCAAAACTCCATGCGCTGTCGCTTATGGAGTCGTCGAGGTTTGGCCGCTCGAACAACCAAGCGGTGCGGCCTAACAATTCATTCAAGCCGAACCCGCTTCGCGGGTCGGCTTAATTCAGGCGTTAGGCGCCACATGAGGCTCACATGATCGTCAAACATTTAACGCCGATCTTGAATGTCTCTGACATCCAACAGTCTTTCTTGTGGTTTGAGAAGCTCGGATGGAAGAGGGGATGGGACTGGGGTACGCCACCGACTTTTGGAGGCGTCTGCTCAGGACATTGCGAGATTTTCCTTTGCCAGGGTGGTCAAGGTGGTCGGGGAACTAGCGGCTATCCGGCGACATTCGGCCCGGATTCTAACGAGGCCGCAGAAAAGGCAGTTTGGATCTCGCTGTGGGTAGATGACGTTGATGAGGTTCATCAACGCTGTCTTGAGCAAGGGATTGAGGTGACTTGGCCCCCTACAGACATGCCGTGGAATGTTCGAGAGATGCACGTTCGCCATCCGGATGGACATGTGTTCAGGGTTGGTCGCGGGATCGAAGGTCAAGGCGACACGTCGGGTGGCGCCTAACAATTCGTTCAAGCCGAACCCGCATCGGATTACCTTGCACTCGGGCAGGTCCGCGCTAACATCGGCTTCGGAGCCGGCCCCGGGCGGGTCGGCTTAACTCAGGCGTTAGACCGCAGGAGGAAACAATGTCGATTCCAAACGCTCTCTTTGTTTCGTCACGTGAGAACGCCTTGGCGTATGTGGTGAACGGGAACAATGACGTCCCTGGTCTATTTGAGTTTGGCGGGATTACTGATTTGGACATTAGCAATCTCTTTTCACTCGCAACGGGTGAAGAATTCGACTTTGACAAGCACGAACTTCTGCCGCTCAATGACGAACAAGGACAGAACCTGTTTGAGCTTCCCGATAGATTCATCAATGTGCTCTCGGCCAGATCAAGTTCAGACGCTCATGAGCTAGCCACGCAATGGTCTCGGACAGAGGAATTGAACTGCGATCCTGGAGGTCTCGTCCCTATCGTCGAGCATCTCTTGAAGCTATCCAAGGCTGTTGGCAGCAACAATGTGTACTTCACCCAGGGCTAGCGGTCAGCGGTCTAACAATTCATTCAAGCCGACGCCGCTTCGCGGCGCGGCTTAATTCAGGCGTTATACGTTGCTGGTGACAGTTTCGGGCGGCTCTTCCTTCGGCCACGTCGTCAGCGCTCATGCGGTCGGCGCCGGTGAGTCCGGCTTCGGAGGCTTTGCCCGCGCGCCGCGCCTCTGGCCTTTGGCAGCGGGCAGCACCTGTCAGGCCTCTTCCGGTCGACTTGGCGCTGCCTTCGGTCCGTTTCTACGCGCCAAAAGTTCCTGGTAGAGCTCCGTCGCATGTGCTGGTGCTGTTCGGCATGGGGACGCACCGGAGGGGTGCGACATGGAAATGCCGGTGACATCTCGGCCAGCACCGTATAACAGTTCGCTCAAGCCGAAGCCGCTTCGCGGCTCGGCTTAGCTCAGGCGTTAGGCCGTGAGAAGGATCCTGTGAGATCATGCTCAGTTGTTTGTTAGGGAAGACCAAATGAACAAGGCCGTAGCAATAAGCTTAGTTGTTCTTGGCGGCCTTCTCATCTTGGTTTCGTTGATTGCGCTATTTGCTGCTGTGCTGCCGAATGTTTCAGCATTATTGGCCGCAAGGTCAGCTTTTGGATTCGGTCGGCTCGTAGGCTCTTTTGTTGCAATATTTCTGATCTTCTTACTGGGCGTTAAGTCACTCAAGTCCGGCAGGCGTCGATTGGAGGTCGGCAATGCGGGGTGAATTAACACCCCAAGTGCAACGCTTTTGAGAGCTCCTGCATGCGCTCGATGGGCGTCTCGTAGTCATATCGCTTCCTCGGTCGTGTGTTGAGTTTATGGGCGATCCTGTCGCAGTCGGATTGGTCCACGTGTGACAGGCTGCTGCCCTTG
>NZ_JBFWIB010000041.1:0-2807 GCF_041300785.1 Luteimonas salinilitoris | reverse complement strand
CGTCCCGACCGTCGCCGCGGCCGGCACGGCGATATCGAAGGTATTGATGCCGGTCGTCACCGCCGCATCGACGAGCACCTGATCGCCCGCCTGGGCGAAGCTGCCGTCACCCGCCCAGTCGATCCAGCCCTGCAGCAGCGTCCCCGGGCCGACGTTGCCCGCCGTGACCTCGATCTGCACGGTCGCGCCGACCGGCACGGCCGGAACGGTGACACCGTCCTCGTCATCGGTGCCGACACTGTTGTCACCGGTGGCGCCCGCGTTCGGCTGACCATCGACCTCGAAGTCCGGCAGGCCGGCGCCGAGATACGGACTGCCGGCGACAATCGCGTGCCGGGCGCCGTTGCCTGCGAGCAGCGTGCCGTAGCTGTTCGGCGCGTCGCCCCAGTCGTAGAAGCAGTCCGGCAGCGCGGGACCACCCACGCGGGCCATGTCGCCGGTACCGCCGTTGAACCACGCTACCGGCCTGTTCGGCGGGTCGTACTGATCAGCTTCCTTGAAAGCTATCGACGGATTGGCAAAAAAAGGATCGTTGACGTGCCCCAATTCGTCGAGTCCGCGCATCTCTGCCAGGTTCAACCGGCAGGTCTCGGCTGCCGGGCTCCCGTTGCGCGCGGCGAGATGGCTCGTAAAGGCCAGGCCGCCAACGATGTAGGGCGGCACAAGCGTGCTGTCGAAGCCTACGCTTTGCGCTGTAATCGGAGTATCTGCGACCCAGCCCGCGTCCGGATCAAAGACCCGAAATCGCAAAGTCGCATTGCCGATCATCCCAAAACCGTTGGCGGCGAAATCGATATCCGAGTGCGTCCCCTCGTTCCCAACGAACCCGCTCGCCATGGACGCAACGATTGCGCCGCTCGCTGGATTTATCTGGAGTATCTCGTTGGTAACGCAATCGAGGCCCCACAAGCGACCTTGGCCGTCGAAGCCTGCCGCCCTGATGTCTCGCCCATTCAGCCATGAGGCACCGACGTAAGTCATTACGCCGGTGCCGATGTTGATGGACACCAGCCTCGAACGCATGCTGGCAGTGCAAAACACTGTAGATGGAAGGGGGATGAAACCAGCGGTCGCGGTATCGTCGATTGCGAAGCCGTACAACGTCCCCGCAGCATTGGTCGCGATGCCGTCAACCGGAATCGCCCCGTCGGTGGCATGACGCAGATAGGTGCCGTCGCCGCCGATCTGGCTCTGCGCGCCCGTGACATCGTTCCACTGGAACAGGCCCGTCGAGCCCGTGTCCGCCCCCGAGCCCGTGCTCATGCGCGTGAAGTAGAACGAATCCGCGAACGCCGGCCCGATCCCGAGCAGCACCGCCAAGCCCAGCAGCAGCATCGCGAGGACGCGCCGCCTGCCGCGCAGGCCGTGCGCCGTGCGGCGGCGATGGCTCGGGCGATGCGTTGCCCGCATGCTCATCCCCGCGTCGACCGCGTGGGCATGTTCGTTGGACTTCCCGCGTACTTCATTCACTACTTTTCTCGCTTGCTGATGCCTTGCGTGAGCCTGCCTTCTGCCATCCCGGCAAACGGGTTTCCTGTTTCGCGATTGATCCCCCGCCTGCTCATAGTCCCGTCGCGGTCACCGTACAGGTCAGCTCCAGGGTGACGGTGCCGCCAACGGGGAAGGTAGGGATCGCCAGCCCCGCCGCCAGCTGCGCTGGCGTAATGCCGGCGGGACAGGCCGCACCGGCGTCGGCGGCGCACGTCAGCGCGGTGCATTCCAGGCTGTCCGGCACGCCGGGGTCGGTCACCAGTGCCCCGTTCGCGGGGTCCGGGCCGTTGTTGGTGAGTTGCAGCGTATAGACCACCGCTTCGCCCGACCTTACCTCCTCCGGCGTAACAGTTTTCGCGATTCCCAAGTCGGCGCAAGGGTCGCCGGCAAAGGAAAAGTTGTCTACGAAGAGTCCGGTATTGAAATCTGCGGGAGCGGTATTGTTGACGAACTGGACCGTCGCTTCCGTACCGGCCGCGATGAAGGTATGCCGATAGGTACTCCAGGTCACCGAAAACGATGGTGTCGCCGGTATGCCTGCGTTCCCGTTGTTGACGCCATCGGCAGCCGCCTGGAGCGTCGCGAGGGTGACAGGCGCCGCCCCGACGCCATTGCCCAACTGGACGACGGCAATCGAATTCGCCGCCGAGAGACCGGAATAGTCCACCGAAAAGGTGTACTGCGCTCCCGGGACAAGGCCGGTGAATGTTTGCCGTATCGTTGCCGCCGCCGTGCCCCAGAGGTCGATGCTTTGCAGCCCATTACTGGCATTGTTGAAATGGCGCAGGATGTCGATGGTTCCGGCGGCGGTTTCCCAGCCGCTGATCGGATTGGTCGTCGTCCGCCAGACCGCGAAGCCGTTTACATAGGCCGTATTGTCGCCCGGACCTTCCGGATCGTTCTGGATGTCCGGCGATTCGAAGGAGCCGTTGTCAGCGATGTTGCACACGCTCGGGTTGGGGCCGGGCGGAGACGTGAACTCGGTGTTGGTGTCGCTGGCCGTGTTGTTGGCAAGGTCGCTGTCGGTCACGCCAGCCGGCACGTCCACCGTGGCCGTATTGACGAGATCCCCGCCGAAGCCGATCGGGACCGTCATGGTCAGCGTGTACGTGACCGAGGCGCCTGCCGGCAGGTCCGCCGTGGTGGCGATCGCGCCCGTGCCGCTCGCAGCTCCGCAGGCGCTGCCGCCGCCGTCGTCCGCGCAGGTCCAGCTTGCATCGGTGATGCCGTCCGGCAGCGGATCGCTGACCTGGGCGCCCAGCACATCCGACGGGCCATTGTTGGTCACGACGATCTCGTAGATGACCGTGCCGCCA
>NZ_JBFWIB010000040.1:0-3273 GCF_041300785.1 Luteimonas salinilitoris | reverse complement strand
GCTGCTCAAGGTACATGCGACGCCTGCGCTGCGTTCGTCGAAGGGCATGGGCCCGGTCTTCCAGGCCACGAGCTTGGCACTGCTGCCGGAGCTTGGCACGCTGACGCGGCAGCAGATCGCCAAGCTGGTCGGCGTCGCGCCGATGAACCGCGACAGCGGCCAGATGCAGGGCAAGCGCCGCGTTCGCGGCGGCCGCGCACCCGTGCGTGTTGCGCTCTACATGGCGACGCTGTCAGCCGTGCGTTGGGACCCGATGCTGCGCGCGCACTACCAGCAGCTGCGCGCCCGCGGGAAGCTCGGCAAAGTCGCGCTGGTCGCCTGCATGCGCAAGCTGTTGACGATCGTCAATGCACGGCGGCGCGACGAACTGCGGAACCCGGGAGGTGCAGCGATCGCCGCCTGAATCGCTCGATCACAAGACAGTTGCTGAATTAAGCCGACCCGCGAAGCGGGTCCGGCTTGAATGAATTGTTAGACCCCCGCCTAGTGAGACGCGGGCGGGGGCTTGGTTGGCGCTGGTGTATCCTGCGCCGGCCTCGGTTTCGGCGGCGCGTTCATACTGTCCATGTCTGAGGAGATCAGCCAAGGCTTGCCAGGCGCACGCTGCAAGGTGACGGTGAACTTTCCGATGTCGTGCGGCGCATCGCCGTAACGGTATCCACCGACGATATAGCCAACAGTGTCTCCACCCGCATAAGCGAGCGCGCGCAGCCGCAACGGGCTGCCCCGTTGGCCCTCATAGACTGCCTGGATGGCCGGGCGCCCGCGGACTGGCGGACGGTAGTTCTGCAGCAAGACCCCATCCTCGGTGAACAGCGAGGCGATCGCCTTCGCGTCGCCCGCGCGCCATGCGCGCTCATAGTCCCGAAGCACTCGATCCAAGTCAGGCGGTAACGCAGAATCGGAGAGCTCCGTCACCGTGGCTGGTTCCGGAGGGTTCTGCGCAAACAATGGCCCCGCTACCAGCATCAGGCTGAGGGCAGCAACGGCGAGCATAGTGCGGCTCATATGTTTCAGTCTCGTTGAAATAGTGGAGGGGGTCTAACTACTGAATATACGGACCCAACGATCCGGTTATACATCTTGAGCAGTCTCCGCTCAGACCGACGCAACGCCTTGATTGCCAAGCAGCCTAGCGAGGCTGGGTCCGGCTAACAAGCCGGCGTATATACGGACGCAGCGAACGGCTTGGATCGACTACCCTTCGCCTATTTCCACCACTGCTCTGGAGTGACCGTTATGGGGTGACTCGCCCGTCCCTGCCCCTGCTGTGCGCCTCATGGACCAAGTCTCGGCTGTCTGTCGTCGACGGCATCTAAGCCGAAGAACCGAAGCTGCCTATCGGTTCTGGATCCGCCAGTACATCCGCTTTCATCAACGGCGCCACCCGAGAGAGGTGGGCACTCCCGGCATTGCGCCCTTCGTCAATTACCTGGCTACGCAGCGCCAAGTCGCCGCGTCCACCCAGTCGCAAGCACGCAATGCGGTCTTGTTCCTCTACCGCGACGTCCTCGAGCTGGATATCGGGCGCCTGCAGGGCCTCAGGCGCGTGCAACGGATATCCCGCCTACCGGTCGTACTCACGATCGATGAAGTCCGCCACATCCTTGCCGCAATGGACGGCACTCCACGTCTGATTGCCGAAATGCTCTACGGCACCGGCCTGCGCATTACCGAGGGCATGACCCTGCGGGTCAAGGACGTCGACTTTCGCAGT
Source organism: Luteimonas salinilitoris (assembly GCF_041300785.1). Classification (NCBI taxonomy): domain Bacteria; kingdom Pseudomonadati; phylum Pseudomonadota; class Gammaproteobacteria; order Lysobacterales; family Lysobacteraceae; genus Luteimonas; species Luteimonas salinilitoris. Next base: position 1,556 of record NZ_JBFWIB010000040.1, on the reverse strand, counting down.
GGCACCATTCACGTGCGCTGCGGCAAGGGAGGCAAAGATCGGACGACCCTCCTGCCTGCTCGGCTCGCCCAGGCGCTCCAGCAGCACCTGCTTCGGGTCGCTGCCCTGCATAAATGGGATCTGGCCCACGGCCGCGGGTTCGCGCCGCTTCCCGGCGCGTTGGATCGCAAGTACCCCTATGCCTCCCGATCGCTCTCCTGGCAGTTCCTCTTCCCTTCCAAGGTCGTCCGACCGTGTCCAGCGACGGGCCGGATCCTGCGTTGGCATGCGTCCGAAACCACTGTTCAAAAGATGTTCAAGAATCGCCCGCACGGGGACGGTGAGCAACGGCATTGCCCCGTCGCAGCGTAGCTGGACAGCTATTCGAAGCCGACTTCATCCATGTCCCCTGATTTACCGAAATACCTCGCACCACACATAGCCAACGTGCCCGACCCGCTTACCCAAGCGACCGAGCCAGAACCGGTACACCTCTCTCAGTCAGAAGTGATCGGCCATAGCACCACACGCAGATGGCTCGACGCCCCGCCATCGTGGGGGCTCGTGCGTGCGGCTGTGCTCCAACCTACTCTTCACTGTTTGTAGATTTTGCGACGCGCAACACAATCTCGCCCCAGCTCCCGCACTTCTATACCCGTGTACGGCCATTGCCATTGACATGCTTTCCGGCTTCCTTAAGAAGAATGCGGTCTTTCTGTGGACCGCGGCCATCTCGTCGTACTCGGCCTCGCTGATCGGCACAACGTCCGTTTACCCGATCTAGTCCACCCGCCGTACCACTGTCAGCAATGGCTGTCGGCGATACTGAAAAGATGCTGATAGATGCGCCGGCGTGTGCAAATGAGTGCACACAGATTGCATACGCGCCATTTTAACTATATGAAAATCAAGGATTTTCAGCCCACTCCATCATGGGGCGACAGGAAGACGCAGTGACGCCTCATAACGCGATAAATCGCGGCGCTGTGTCCCCTTTGGCGACGGTCGGGGCGAGTCACAGTTTGGACGGTTGTCGCCTCCTTCTTAGTTGACGCCCGATTCTTGGGCGCAACTTCGGAGAAGCGCTATGAAGACGTTTGACGTACAGTCCGTGAGCATCCAAGCGTCGGCGGCGCGAGTGTTCGCGTTCATCGCCGAGCCCACAAACCTTCCCCGTTGGACCAGCGCGTTCAAGCGCGCGGACAGCCGTTCAGCGCAATTGGCGACGCCGCAGGGCACGGTGGATATCGGGCTGTCCACGATCACGCAGCGAGAGGCCGGCGCAATCGACTGGAAAATGACCTTTCCTGACGGCGCGGTCGGCCTAGCCTATTCGCGCGTCACGGCAGACGGAGAATCGCGGTCGGTGTATTCCTTCGTGCTGATGGCCCCGCCCGTACCTTTGGAGGCGTTAGAAGGAGCGCTTGAGGCACAGCGCGGAATTCTCGCGGAAGAGCTGATAAGGCTCAAAGGCATCCTGGAAGGCAAATGATCAAGCTTGATCCGGACTTGGTCGGGGGGGGGGGGGGGGGGGGGGGGGGGGGGGGGGGGAAAAGAGGGAGGGGGGGGGGGGGGGG